>CAKRRG010000087.1 GCA_934394545.1 uncultured Blautia sp. | reverse complement strand
TTCCTGAATTTCGCTCCAAAACTGATCTGCTTTATTTGCAATATAAAATCCAAGTCCAAACATACAAAATACAGTAACCATCAGCATTCCTTCTGCCATTACCAGCACCTCTTTACCAGTCTTTTCGCTGCAAATGAACTATATGCGGAAACACTTCTGCAGTGCCCTGTATTCCCCTAACACCAGTAATTTATGATTCTCTTCAAAATACGTATCCGGTGAAATTGCGATACCGAATTCTCCTTCATTTTTTACTGCCAGAATATTAATGTTGTAGCGTTTTCTGATATCCAGTTCTCCTACTGTTTTTCCAACCCATTCTTCCGGCACTTCCACTTCAAAAATCGCATGGGATGCATCCACCTCCATATAGTCGAGGATGTGATCATCTGTGTAACGGATAGAGGCCCACTTTGCAACCTGCTTTTCCGGATAAACCACTTTATCCGCACCATTACGCAAAAGGAATTTTTCCTGAACATCACGTTCCGCTCTGGATATCACCAGTTTCGCTCCCAGTTCTTTCAGAAGAGAAGTTGTTTCAAGAGAATTTTGAAAACTTCCTCCAATGGTTACAAAGCAGATATCGTAATTTCCAATTCCAAGAGATTGTAAAAAATCGGCATTGGTACTGTCACCAATCTGCGCATTGGTCACAAATGGCAATATTTTGTCAACTCTTTCTTCTTTCCAGTCAACTGCCATAATTTCATGTCCCAGCTGATTCAGCTGCCTGGCAATATGCCTTCCAAATCTTCCAACTCCAATGATCAATACATTTTTCATAATATTATTTTCTCCTTCTTATCCCACTGTAATCTTTTCCAAAGGAAGCTTTGCATTTCCCTTGTTTCTTCCGGAAAATACGGCGTAAATCAAGGTCAGACCTCCTACACGCCCCAGATACATCAGTATGATCAGCACAATTTGCGAAAACATATGAAGCTTCGGTGTGATTCCCAGTGTGAGTCCTACTGTTCCCACAGCTGAAGCAGACTCAAACAGGCAGTCTAAAAGAGGAAGCTCTTCATATATACTGATTGCAAGCCCGCCACAAAAAAATAACACAAAATAAAGCATGGCTATTGTTGCTGCATTTTTTATCACATGATATTCCAGTCTCCTGCCAAAAGCCCCTGCATTTTCCTGGCTTCGGAATGTGGCAATTGCATTTAATACAAGAACTGTAAACGTTGTAGTTTTCATTCCACCTGCTGTAGAACCAGGCGAACCACCAATCACCATTAACAATATCATAACTGCTTTTGAAGCTTCACCCATCTTTGAAATGTCAATCGTATTAAATCCGGCAGTTCTTGTAGTTACCGATTGAAACGCCGCAGCTAATAAACGTTGTCCTGTGGATAGATGTTTCAGATCACAGGTAAAGAAAAAAATGATCGGAAATAAGATCAGGCATGCAGTAGTCACCAGGATAATCTTGCTTTGCATGCGATAACGTTTAAACTTCATTTTGTTCGTATAAATATCGTCCCAGGTGAGAAAACCGATTCCCCCTATGATGATTAAAAGCATGATCACTACATTTATAAGAACATTTGCAGAATACCCTGTCAGAGAGGGAAAAGGATTTGCAGATGTTCCCAGAATATCAAATCCTGCATTACAAAAAGCGGAAATAGAATGAAAGACGGACAGCCAGATTCCCTTTCCCTTGTAATCCCATAAAAAAACCGGAAGCAGTAACAATGCACCTATGGCTTCGATCAAAAATGTCCCCTTTAAAATAAACCTTGTCAATCTGACAATTCCGCCAACCTTAGGTGCAGAAATCGCATCCTGCATGGTACTTCTTTGCATAAGGGATATTTTTTTACCGGAAAGAAGGGAAACAGATGCAGCCACCGTTACCACTCCAAGTCCGCCTATTTGTATGAGTACAAGAATAATTGTCTGTCCGGCCAGAGACCAGTAGCTTCCGGTATCCTTTACCACAAGCCCGGTAACACATACCGCCGAAGTGGCTGTAAAAAGAGCCTCATGAAATGGAGTTGGTATTCTATCTACAGATGAAAAGGGAAGCATTAAAAGAATGCTTCCCAAAAGGATCACTCCTGCAAATCCCAGAATTATTAGCTGAAAAGATGTCAGATGTTTTTTCTTATATGATTTTTCCGGCATAAATGATCAGAACTCCTTACGAATGATTACTTTTTTGATGCACTCATTATATATAATTGCCTTTAAAGATGGCATAAGAGTATCTGATTTCGTATTAAGATTGTATAAAGATGTGTGTGATCATTGATTAGCTGCAAGAAAACACTGCAGTGCACCAATTAAATTGGCATCGTTCTGAAACTTACAGCTCACTACTTCCGCCCGTGGTACATAATATGGACATTCTGCATATAATGTCTTTAGATTATTCTTGATGTATTCAATAAAGATAGGTTGTGCAGAAATACCACCGCCAATGGAAAATCGTTCCGGATCTAAAATATTTTGTAAGTTAAATATCTGTATGGCGATTTCTTTTGTGTAGTCCTGAAGGCATTCAAGAGCTTCTTTTTCCTGTGCATGAACTCCTTCAAATACTTTGATTCCATCGACTTCTTCTGCTTTCAGATTTTTCTTTTCTGCATACATCTTGCAAAGTCGCGGTGTGCCGCAGCGATTTCCCCATACAGTTTCCACACCAGGAACTTCATCTCTTTTTGTGTTAATATAGGAAACCTCTCCTGCTGAAAAATGTTTTCCCCGATGAAGTGTATGATTTTTAATAAACCCACCGCCGATCATAGTTCCAAAGATTAAAACAAATCCGTCTTCCACATCTTTCAGGCTTCCAACAGTGGCTTCTGCCATGGCAGCACATTTGGCATCATTTTCCATATGGATTTTTACAGGACAGCGCTGATATAAATGACGTTTTAAGTAAAAATCATCATTGTAACGCAACGCACCGCCCATACAACAGTAACCGTTTTCTGAATCTATAATTCCTGGCATGGATATGGCAATTCCGTCCACATTTTCCATTTGATCATAAATAGTACCGATTGTTTCGACCAAAGCTTCTCTGCCATCCTGCGGTGTCCTTACTTTTCCCCGTTCCAGGATCTCCATATTTTCTTTCATGCAGGCATATTTAATATATGTTCCACCTATATCCACAACAAGAACTTTCATAGGTATCCCCCTTGTTTAACAATTGCTCATATTTTTGCCTTCTCCTGTCAGACCTTCGAAGTCACGGATAAAATCTTCAATGGCACTAGTGATCGCCTGATTTTTTACCAATCCTTCAATAACATCAGGAGCTACTGTAGATGCACCGATACCATACTCACAGAGTTCTAAAAGCTGCTGTGAGTTTTTGAAGCTTGCTGCCAGCACTTCTGTTTTTAAGCCATTGTTTTTAAAAATATCATGGATATTTTTGGCTACCTGGATTCCGTTATATCCCATATTGTCAATTCTGTTAATATATGGAGCTGCATAATCTGCACCGCATTTGGCTGCGAGAAAGGCCTGCATTGGAGTATAGATTGCAGTTGCTGTAATGTTGATGCCTTTCTGTTTTAATATTTTAATAGCTTTAAATCCTTCTGGTACAGACGGAATCTTTACATATGTATTTTCCCCCAGCTCTTTTACAATACGTTCTGCCTCTTCTGTCATTCCCTCTGCATTGCGGGAAATAACCTGTACGTGTAATTCCGCTTCTTTTCCAATGAACTCACGGATCTCTTTCAGGACTTCATATGGATTTCTGCCACTTTTGGCAAGGATAGAGGGATTTGTTGTCACTCCGTCTACCGGATAAAATTCATAAACTCTCTTGATCAGGTCAATATGTGCATCATCAATAATTAACTTCATAACGGTGTTCCTCCTGTTTATCTTTCAATATGATTTTTATAAGGTTTGTTCTGTTCTTTCAATGATATCGTCCTGTGTTTTTTTGGATAGTACATGGAAGAAAGCGCTGTATCCGGCAACACGTACAATAAGGTCTTTATGGTCTTCCGGATGCTTCTGTGCGTCAATCAAAGTCTCTCTTGATACAATGTTATACTGTACATGATAACCATGCAGACGATTGAAAAATGCCTTTATAAGCATTTCAAGCTTTTGCTTGTTTTCTTCCGTGGACAGCATTTGCGGTGTCATCTTCTGATTGAGGAGAACACCTCCTGTGATTTTCTCCGTCCGGAGCTTGGAAACGCTTTTAAATACAGCGGTTGGTCCGTTTTTATCTGCATTATGTGCCGGACTGCAGCCTTCCGCCAGTGGCTCGAATGCATTTCTTCCATCCGGAGTGGCACAGGTTCCCATTCCCTGTCCTACATTTGCACTGATGGAGGAAGTTCCACCGTAACGGATTCCTCCAATTGGACCTCTGTGATATCTGGTGTTTGGATATTTTTTGATTTCATCCAGATAGGAATCGTATGCTTCTACAACCAACTGATCTACTTCATCATTATCATTTCCATATTTTGGTGCTTCATTGATAAGGAGTTTCTGAATCTTTTTGTTTTCTGGAGACTGGAAATCATCTAATATTGCATTCCAAAGCTGTTCTTTTGTAATTTTCTTTTCTTCATATACCAGTTTTTTTATTGCTGCCAGTGAATCTGCCATATTGGCAATACCAACCTGCAGGCCGGAGATAAAGTCATAAACGGCACCGCCTTCTTTAATTGTTTTGCCTCTTCCGATGCAGTCATCTGTTAGTGCAGAACATAAAATATCAGGTACATCTCTTTCGGAAGCCTTGTCGATAGCATTTTCTACGATCACGCTGTATTTTGTCATTTCCCTGACTGTTTTATCCCATGCAGAAAGTAGATCTTCATAGGTTTCCATTTCTGTAAAATAGCCATAACCTTTTGTGAACTGTTTTCCACTGGTCAGATCGACTCCGTTATTCATGGCACAGAGCAATACTCGTGGGAAATTAATATAAGACATTCCGGTACAGCGATATCCCCATTTTCCTGGTACTGCTGTTTCGACACATCCGATAGCACTGTAGTTATACGCGTCTTCTTCTTTTACTCCCCAGTTTATAAAAGAAGGAATGATAATTTCATCATTATTTAATGCCGGCATACCGAATCCAAGTTTCATTACTTCAATACATTCGTCGAAAAATTCTTTGTTCAGATTCTTATGGTAACGGACAGTAAGATTTGGCTGAGTAAGTCTTGTCTGTGCTACAGACTGCAGAACCAAAAAGCTCAGAGGATTGACTGCATCCTTTTTATCCGTTGTCTGTCCTCCGATGGTTACATTCTGATACATAGGAGAGCCTGCTGAACTTAAGGTGTGGGCCTGGGATCTTACCTTATTGATCGTTAATGTTTTGATCCAAAGACAGGTAAGAAGTTCCAATGCTTCTTCTTTTGTAATGCTTCCTTTTTCCAGGTCATTCCTGTAATATGGATACATATACTGGTCAAAGCGTCCATAGCTTAAGGAATGGCCGTTGGATTCAATCTGAAGGATCAATTGAATAAACCAGACTGCCTGAATTGCTTCTTTAAAGGAAGCTGCAGGTTCATATGGAACCTTTGCACAGATTCTGCTGATTTCCATAAGTTCATTTTTTCTCTTTGGATCTGTCTCTTTTTCTGCCAGTTCGGATGCAAACTGACTATAGCGTAATGCAAAGGTATGAACCGCATCTATAACAATCAAAACCGCTTTATAAAAAATATTTTTATCGATGGATTCCGGATCCGTCAGATCCAGCTCAGCTCTTAAGCCTTTGACACGTTCTTCATATCCTTTCAGCCCTTCTGTTAATACCTTATTGTAATTAACAGCAAGATGAGCATCTCCGGCATTCAGCTTTCCCTCCATGCCAAAGACACCTGTTTCCATAAACACACTTACTTCTTCCGGAAGAAGTGCCTCACCTCTTGCCCGGAGATTATTATTATCCCAGAATGGGGCAATTTCCCGGATCTGCTGTTTGGTTTCCTCTGTAATATAAAATACATCACCGTCTCGTTTCTCAAACAGATCTAATTCATTTAGTACAAATTCAAGAGTATATTCCGGAAAAATTGGAGCATTGGTGTTTTTCGTTGCCTGATTGCCAACAATCAGAGTTTTATCTTCAATATAAATACTCATTTGCTCTAATATTTTTTTTAACATTAAAGCTCTTACCATGACTCTTGGTTGATTTTTATTCTCTTTATATGCTTCTGTTGCCAGAACTGCTCGTTCTGCATCAATATATGGCTTCTCATCCAGCACCTCTTCACGAAATGCTTTCATTCTGCTTGTCAGTGCACCAAAATGTAATGCGTTCTCCATACGACCACCCTTTCGTTCGTAAGCTATAATTATTTTGTTTGTAGGTTTATTCTACATCTGTTTTCATTCAGTGTCAACAATGAATTCTATCGAAAATATAAATAGTTACGAACGTAAGTTTATGTTGATAATTTTGAAAATTATGATATACTTTTACTATGATGTCGTAGGAGGGGTGTTCGTATGAAATCTGCAAATGAGAATAAATCTGGAATCGTTTTTAACATTCAAAAGTTCAGTGTCAATGATGGTCCCGGCATACGGACGGTCGTATTTTTTAAAGGCTGTCCGCTCCGGTGCAGCTGGTGTGCCAATCCGGAAAGTCAGCTTGCCAAACCACAAATATTGTGGAATTCCCAAAAGTGCATCCACTGTCACCACTGTCTGGATATCTGTCCCAATGCTGCTGTTTCTCTGAAAGAAAATGATTTATTTTTTAACCCGCATAAATGCAGCAATTGTCAAAGATGTGTTTCTGACTGTCCTCAAAATGCATTGGAAACAGATGGTTATTCAATAACAGTAAAAGAAGTAATGGATATTGTTATGCAGGACCTGGTTTTTTATGAAGAAAGCGGTGGCGGAATCACCTTATCCGGAGGCGAAATTCTATCCCAGCCTGATTTTGCCACAGAACTGCTTCTGGCTGCCAAACAACAGGATCTCCATACATGCTGTGAAACCACAGGTTTTGCAAAGCCGGAGCTTTTTCGAAAAGTAATGGAACATGTAGATTATATCCTATTCGATGTAAAACATTGGAGTGAGAAGATACATCTATCAGGCACTGGTGTTTCAAATGAACTTCCGCTTGCCAACCTGAAGTATGCGATTGATGTAGGAAAGGAAGTCCTCCCACGTATACCAGTCATTCCAGGATTTAACAATTCCTCTGAAGATGCCATAAAACTGGCGCAGACATTGCATTTGGCCGGTGCTGCAAGATGTCAGCTTCTTCCTTTTCATCAGTTTGGAGAAAACAAGTATCATCTCTTGAACTATTCTTATAAATATGAAAACGTTCCATCTTTGCATAGAGAAGATTTACAGGAATATCTGCAGATTTTTCGGAATATGGATATTGACGCTTTTTTCTAAATAAAAATAATAAATAGTCAAAGGAGCTTCCTGCTTATGAAAAATCGTTCAAATAGAATCTTAGAATTACTGATACAGGAAAATAAAATAGAAGTTTCCGTGCTTTCGGAAAAGCTTGGTGTTTCTCAGGTTACAATTCGGAAGGATTTAGATGAATTAGAACATCGGGGAATTATAAAACGAGAACATGGATTTGCACTGTTATGCAGCCAGGATGATATTAATGGCAGAATTGCCTATCATTACGAAGAAAAGAGAAAAATCGCCCAGAAGGCAGCGGAATTGGTATCTGACGGGGATACGATTATGATTGAAAGCGGCAGCTGCTGTGCTCTGTTAGCAGATGCTTTAGTAAATCAAAAAAAAGAACTGACCATCATTACGAACAGTGCGTTTATTGCTGATTATATCCGTGGCAAATCAAACTTTCAGATCATTCTTCTTGGGGGGATTTATCAACAGGATGCACAGGTTATGGTTGGTCCCATGATCCGTCAATGTGCAAAGAATTTTTTTGTTGATTTATTCTTTATTGGTACTGACGGCTATACTTCTGCTATCGGTTTTACCAATCGTGATCAGATGAGAGCACAGGCTGTTCGTGATATGTCAGAGCAGGTGGAACAGGTTGTTGTACTGACTGAGAGTGATAAATTTTCAAAACGGGGGATTGTTCCATTAAATATTAATGATAAAATAAAAACAGTTATTACAGATGAACAGATTCCGAATGCTGTAAAAGCTGAATTAGAATGTGAGAATATCTGTGTATTCTTCTAATCAAATTAAGTGAATTTGTGGTACTAATCTCACACCTTACAAAAAAAGCGACTCGCAAACCATGTATATGTAGGTCTGCGAGCCACCTTTTATTTTCATCTTACCATTTTATCAAAAAAGGTGTTATCTTTTTTATCTTTGAAACGATAGTGGAGAAATTTTTATCATCATCCGTACCAAAGTTTTCACGCTCTTTTTCCCTCATAGTACGGTTCTTACTTCTGTAAGAGTGAAATCCATTTTTTATTTCAGCCCAGAATGTACGTGGCGAAACACCATTAGCTTTGTCATGTTTAGATGGATGTAACACATACAGCAAAAGCGTTAGGAGTACGCCAAAGCCTGTGTCCAGAATACGTGCAATTGTGTATAGAAAAACCCGTTCCTTCCCGACCGTAAACATAACAACGAAATAGATAACAATTCCGGGCTGAATAGCAGAATCTGCACCCAGTGCAAAACAGGGATTTCGTCCTTCCAAAGGATATTTATAAATAATAGATGTAACCAATACTACCAGAGCTGTACGCCACATACGTTCTGTCAGACGAGGCGATTTGAAGTTTTTCAACGGCGTAAGCTGCCATTTGTTTTTCACTTCTGCTCTGTCCAGCATTTCCTGTGGTCCCATAATATTATTTATAAAGTCTTATGACAGGTACGCGCAATCACATCAAGCTGCTGTTTCTTTGTTAAGGAAATAAACTTCACAGCGTAACCGGAAACACGAATGGTAAAGTTCTGATACTCCTCTTTTTCCGGATGTTCCATTGCGTCGATCAGCTTCTCGGTACCGAATACGTTTACATTCAGGTGATGTGCATCCTGCGTAAAATATCCATCCAGAATCTGAACCAGATTGTTCTTGCGCTCCTCATTCTCATGTCCAAGTGCATCCGGATTGATGGTCTGAGTGTTGGAAATTCCATCCAGAGCCCAGTGATACGGAATCTTGGCAACAGAGTTCAGGGAAGCCAGAAGTCCATTCTGCTCTGCACCGTAGGATGGGGAAGCGCCTGGGGCAAAGGAGGTGTATGCCTTACGGCCGTCCGGTGTGGCACCGGTAGCTTCACCATAAACTACGTTAGAAGTAATTGTCAGAATAGAAGTACTTGGCTTGGAATCGCGGTAGGTATGACGGCGGCGGATCTTGTCAAAGAAGGTACGCAGCAGCCAGGTTGCGATCTCATCTGCACGAGAATCATCATTACCATAACGTGGGAAGTCACCCTCAATCTCAAAATCCTTTGTAATGCCATCTTCGTCACGGATGATCTTTACTTTCGCATATTTAATTGCGCTAAGTGAATCAACAACATGTGAAAATCCGGCAATTCCAGTTGCAAAGGAGCGATCGCAATCATTGTTGATCAAAGCCATCTCCGCAGCCTCATAATAATATTTATCATGCATGTAATGGATCAGATTCAGCACGTTTACATAGATGTCTGCCAGCCAGTCCATCCACCAGTCGAATTTCTCGATTACCTCGTCATAGTCTGCATATTCAGAAGTAATACGCTGCATAGCAGGTCCGCACTGGATTCTGTGTTTTTCATCAAAACCACCGTTGAACGCATAGAGCAAAGTCTTTGCAAGGTTTGCACGTGCACCAAACAGCTGAATCTCTTT
>CAKRRG010000086.1 GCA_934394545.1 uncultured Blautia sp. | reverse complement strand
GCCACCTTTGTCATTGTCTCCGGGGCATTCAGCACATCATCCACCTCATTCACATGAAGCTTATACCCTTCCCGAAGCTTTTTCACAAAAGCCTGATCTGCGCGCTCCACATATGCCTGGGCGCTTCCGGCTGTCATAAAGGACGCCCCCTTCTGTGCACGTACAAACTCTACAACCTCTTTCAACACATCTGGGGGAATCGCCATTTTTTCAATGATTTCTCCCTGATAGGAAATGATTCCGCCATTCCCGGCAATAAAATAAATATCATCCTTTACAGGAGCAAACACTCTTTCAATACTGTCATATTCTCTTCCACTGACTGCCGCAAATACAATCCCTTTAGCCTTCAGTTTCCGGATGATCTCATAAATCTCCGGGTTAATATCCATAGTTCCCTCTTTCAGAAGTGTACCGTCCAGATCTGATGCGATCAGCTTTATCATAATTCTTACCTCACATAAAAAAAGTCCACATTACTTCTGCTCTTTCTGTACTTCAATAAGATTCGCGCAGTCTTCATATCCTGCCGGAATCTTATCTGTTATGATCGTAGAACGGTAAAATCCCGCAAAGGTCACAGAACTTATATTGTCAAACTTGGAACTGTCACAGAGCACATAGCACTCCCTGCACTGCTCCATAGCTGCTGCCTTAACTGCCGCCTCATTGGCATCCGGTGTGGTGCAACCGCTCTTTTTGGTGATTCCGTTAGTTCCAAAAAAGCCTTTGGTAAAATGGTAGCCCCGAAGGGTATTCATAGCCTGGTTTCCAATAACCGCCTCTGTGGAACCCTTCAGTTCTCCGCCTACAAGGAGAACCTTAAATCCTCTCTCAGCCAGCATCTGAGCATGAGCCACTGCATTGGTGACAAATACTGCCCTTGTCACCTGAAGAAATTTCAGCATACCTCCGGTGGAGGTTCCTGCATCAATGTATACAAAATCCTCATCCTTAACAAGGTCAGCTGCATATCTGGCGATTCTGTCCTTCTCCTCCTGCTTCAGCCCCATCTTCTCCGCTACGGAATACTCATATGTGGTTACCCGCTCCTTCAATTCCACGGCACCGCCAAAAACCTTCTCCAGCTTGCCCTCTTTATCCAGAGCTGTAATATCTCTTCGTACGGTTGATTCTGATGTATCCAGAAGCTCCTTCACTTCTGTGACCGTGATACTCCCCTTCTCCCTCAGAAGCTTCAAAATAATCTCATGTCGTTGCTGTGTTAACATTATTTACCTGCCTTATAATCTGTAACGTTCGTTTCCAGAATAATCTTACGCAGTGGCAGAATGCTTCCCGGTGAAACAGAAAGTTCATCCACGCCCATTGCAAGAAACTCTTTTGTAAGTGACTGGTCAGCACCAAGCTCCCCGCAGATACCAGCCCAGATTCCTGCTTTATGTGCATTCTCCACAACCATAGAGATCATACGCAGTACTGCCGGATGATGGGGATCAAAGAACAGGTCAAGCTGAGGATTCTGACGATCAATTGCCATGGTGTACTGGCTGAGGTCATTGGTTCCGATACTGAAGAAGTCTACCTCCTTCGCAAGATCATCACTGATAATGGCCGCTGCCGGCGTCTCGATCATAATCCCCTGCTCCGGATTCCCGAATTCCACACCCTGACTGGTCAGTTCTGCCTTTACTTCCTCTACGATTTCCTTAATCTTACGCACTTCTGATACACTGGTGATCATGGGATACATAATGGCAATTTTGCCAAATGCACTTGCACGGAATAATGCGCGAAGCTGTGTCTTAAATATTTCAGGTCTGGTCAGACAGATACGGATAGCTCTGCAGCCAAGTGCCGGATTTTCCTCATGTTCCATATGGAAATAATCGCACTGCTTATCTGCACCGATATCAAGAGTACGAATGATCACTCTCTTACCTGCCATCGTCTGTGCAACCTGTCTGTAAATCTGAAACTGCTCCTCCTCTGTAGGAAAGTCCTCTTTCTGCAGATAAATAAACTCACTTCTGAAAAGTCCGATTCCTCCTGCATCATTCTGGATCACCGTTGCCAGGTCCTTGATGTTGCCAATATTAGCGTACAGCATTACCTTCTGTCCGTCAAGTGTAACGTTCTCTTTTCCCTTAAGAGTCAGAAGAAGCTGCTTTCTGGCAAAGTCTTCTTCCTGACGCTTCTTCATCTCTTCCAGAGTTGCCTCATCAGGATCCACATAGAAAGTACCATTTGCACCATCTACAATTCCGATTTTGCCATCTATGGAACCATCCAGTGCCATAGATGTATTTACAAGTGCAGGAATGGCCATGGTTCTTGCAAGAATGGCTGTATGGGAATTCAAAGAACCCTTAACTGTAACAAAGGAAAGAACTTTATCCTTGTCCAGCTGTACTGTCTCTGATGGCGCCAGATCCTCCGCTACAATGATCTTCGGCTCATCTGCATCCATACATCCGCTCTCTTCTCCATTTAAAATAGTAAGAAGGCGCTCGGAAATGTCACGTACATCAGCTGCACGCTCTCTCATGTAATCATCATCCATAGCGGAAAACATCTGGGCATAGTTGTCTCCTGTAGTTGCCACTGCATACTCTGCATTCACGCCCTGGCTGCGGATAATATTCTCCACTGATTCATTATATCCGTCATCCTCCATCATCATCTGATGAACCTCAAAAATGGTAGCATTTGCCTCTCCAACTTCTTTTAGGGCTTTATCATAAAGCCCTTGCAGCTGCCGGATTCCTTCTGCTTTTGCCTTCTCATAACGTGCCAGTTCCTGATCCGGATCATCGATTTTTACACGCTTCACTTGCTGCTCTTTTTTCTGATATACACTGATCTTACCAATGGCGATTCCGCCGAAAACACTTTTTCCGTTAAATACCTGCATTTTTTCTCTCCCACTTATCCGATCTTCTGACAGGAAACCAAACGCTCCCACCAGTCTTCCTATATAGAAACAGGGGACATACCCGCAGGTATGTCCCCTTCCTGTCTTACAGAGTCTCCTGCATGAATTTGCTTACTGCTTCATATGCAGCATCTTCATCTGCACCCTCAAATGTAAGAGTAACCTCGTCACCTTTCTTTACTGCAAGTCCCATAACTCCGAAGATTGCCTTACAGTTCATCGCCTTGCCGCCCTTGGCAATCTTAATGTCAGAGGAGAAAGCCTTCACAGCTTTTACAAGCTCTCCTGCCGGACGTGCGTGGATTCCTTCCGGATCTGTTACAACATACTTAAATTCTCTCATGATTTATTCCTCCGTTTTTATATCTGTTTTTTTATATCTGATTTTCTTTCTCCTGTCAATCACTCAGGCTTTTTTCTTCTTTAAAATTCCCAGAATCACTGCGGAAACTACTGTTCCTACAACCAGTGCGATCATATACTGCACTGCATTTCCCATAACCGGAACTACGAAGATTCCACCGTGAGGCGCCATCAGAGTACATCCAAAAGCCATAGACATTGCACCTGCAAGTCCAGAACCTACGATACATGCAGGAAGCACATGAATCGGATCGGATGCTGCAAAAGGAATGGCACCCTCTGTAATAAATGCCAGTCCCATAATAAAGTTCGTCGGACCGGATTCTCTCTCTTCCTTTGTAAATCTGTCTTTGAAAAGAAGCGTGGAAAGAGCAATCGCACATGGTGGAACCATACCGCCAATCATAACCGCTGCCATAATATCATAATTACCTGCTGCAATTGCTGCGGTTCCAAATACATAAGCTGCTTTATTAAATGGACCACCCATGTCAATTGCCATCATTCCGCCAAGGATCAGCCCCAGAATGATCTTACTGGAGCTTCCCATAGAGGTAAGTCCATTATTCAAAGCTGTATTGATACCGCCCATGATCGGTTCTACTACAAACAGCATCAGAAGTCCCATAACCAGAATTCCCACAACCGGATAAATCAGAACCGGTGCGATCTTCTCAAGAGCTTCAGGGAGCTTCTCACAAACCTTACGAAGTCCCAGAATTATATAACCCGCTGCAAAACCAGCTACCAGAGCACCAAGGAAGCCTGAGGTTCCTGTGTGTGCCATCATTCCGCCTACAAAGCCAAGGGCAAGTGCCGGTCTGTCACCGATTGCCATGGCAATAAAGCCTGCCAGAACCGGGAGCATAAATCCAAATGCCACATCACCAATCTGTTTAAACATGGCAGCTGCCGGTGTGATGGTTCCGAAATCAGCACGTTCTGCCACATCCAGGGCATTCATATCTACCATAAAACCATCGATCAGAAATGCGATTGCGATCAGAATGCCACCACCAACTACGAATGGCAGCATATGAGAAACACCGTTCATCAGCTGGGTATAAATCTTATGACCTGCCCCACCGCCAGATTTATTCTGGTTCTGGGCAGCTGCGGAAGCATTTCCACTATGATATACCGGTACATCGCCTGACATAGCAAGCTGGACCAGCTCGTCCGCTTTATTGATTCCGTCAGAAACCTGACGCTGGATCACCTTCTTACCATCAAATCGATCCATTGGAACCTGCGCATCTGCTGCAACAATAATGCAATCTGCATCCTGGATTTCTTTGTCCGTAAGCACATTCTTCGCTCCTCCGGAGCCTCTCGTCTCAATCTTCACGAAGCAATTCTTCGCCTTAGCCGCCTTCTCAATGCCTTCAGCAGCCATATAGGTATGTGCAATTCCTGTGGGACAGGAGGTAACGGCCAGAATCTTAAACTGATCTGCCTCCGCTTCTCCCATATCTGCCAGACGCTCATCTACGCTCTTCTTCTCCTCGTCTGCCTGATCAATGATCGACAGAAATTCCTCTGGTGTCTTGGCCGCACGAAGGCTCTTAGTAAAATCCTCATCCATCAGCATCATGGAAAGCTTACTCAGCACATCCAGATGTACATTATCCTCTGTATTCGGTGCAGCGATCAGAAACAGCAGGGTAACCGGTTCACCATCCAGAGAATCAAAGTCAACACCCCCTGGAATTACCATAGCCGCAAGTCCCGGTTTCTCTACCGCGTCGCATTTCCCATGGGGAATGGCAATTCCCTCACCGATTCCTGTGGTGCTCTCTTCTTCTCTGGCATAAACCTGCTTGCTGTATGCTTCTTCGTTATTGATCTTACCGCTCTTCGTCATAAGTGCAACTGCCTGATCCAGAGTCTGGGACTTGTCTGCAGGTGCTGCATTTAACGAAATACTTCTTACGTCCAGTAAATCTGTAATCCTCATTTCTTTCCTCCTGATCCTATCCTACGATCTGCTTATAGACAGCTTCAATTTCTTCTCTGGTAGCAAGATTCTCAGAAAATGCACTGGCGCTTCCTGCTGCGATTCCCATATGGAAAGCATATTCATAATCCTGTTTCTCCATATAACCAGCCATAAAGCCTGCTACCATGGAATCTCCTGCACCAACACCATTCACCAGTCTGCCCTTCGGCGCCGGTTCCTCATAAACCTCTCCATTCTCAGCGATAAGCACTGCGCCCTCGCCAGCCATGGAAATGAGTACATTCACAGCGCCCATCTCCTGAAGCTTCCTTCCATATGGAATCACGGACTGACGGTCCTTCAGCTCCACTCCGAAAATCTCACCCAATTCATGGTTATTCGGTTTGATCAGAAACGGATGATAAGGAAGAACCTTCATCAGAAGATCTCTGGTGGCATCTACTGCAATCCGTACTCCTCTGCCATCCAGCATCGCCATAATCTTCTGGTATGCATCATCCGGCATGGAAGATGGAATGCTTCCGGAAAGGAAAAGCACATCCCCTTCGCCCAATTCTCCCAACTGCTTCATCAGCATGTCTACTTTATCGGTATCGATCTTCGGTCCCTGACCATTGATCTCCGTGCCGTCTATACTCTTCAGCTTCAGATTGATTCTGGAAAAACCTTCTGCAATCTGGATGAAACCATTCTTCACACCCATGCCTTCAAGTCTTCTGACAATCTCTTCTCCGGTAAAACCTGCGGTAAATCCAAGAGCCGTACTCTCAATTCCCATATTCATAAGAACGGTAGAAACGTTAATCCCCTTGCCTCCCGGAAGAAGCAGTTCTGAACTGGTTCGATTGGTAAGGCCAAGCTGGAAGTTCTCTACCGATACAATGTAATCCAATGATGGATTAAACGTTACAGTGTAAATCATTTCTGCCTCCTGCCCATTTTTGCTTGTTTTTGATTTATTTGGTTTATTATACTTTCATATATCATCAAAGTCAATCAATCTTTTTCACAATATTTTCATTTTTTCTTTATTAGAATTGCACAAAAATGAATTATTTTGACTGATTTTGATTTTCGTATGCATAGTTACAACACCGGCACATCAGCATCTCCATATAGTAATGTCCGCAAAACCAAAAAAAATGCAGATACCAGTCATATTTCCGTCTGATATCTGCATCATAAATTTAATCTGTCCGAAGTGCTGTTACCGGATCGCTTTTAGCCGCTTTTCTGGACGGGATCAATCCGCCAAGCAAAGTCAGGACCACACTCAGCCCGATCAAAACCACCGCAGCCACCGGTGGAAGCACCGCTTTCACATTCACACCGTCAGCCAGCGACCAGATAATACGGTTTGCCGGAATAAGAAGCAGCAAGGTAATTCCAATTCCCATCGCTCCCGCGCAAAATCCGATGATAAATGTCTCCGCATTGAACACCTGTGATACATTATGCCTGGAAGCGCCAATAGCCCTTAAAATACCGATCTCTTTTTTCCGCTCCAGAACACTGATATAGGTAATAACACCGATCATAATGGAAGAAACCACAAGAGAAATAGCCACAAAAGCCACCAGCACATAGCTGATAATGTTCACAATATCCGTAACCGACGACATCAGGGTGCCCACCAGATCGGTGTAAGTGATCACCTTCTCATCCTCCCCGGCAGCCTCCATATCTGCATTGTACTGATCCAGAATGTTCACAAGCTCTGATTTACATTCAAAATCCTTTGGATAAATATTAATTCCGCCTGGAACATTCAGATCTGCATAACCAAGCTTTTTCAGATTTCCATCATAAGAAGCATTTTCATAAGTCATCAGTGACATCAGCAGCTCTGAAAGCTCATCTTCGTTCATATTCATCTGAATGGCTTTTGCAAATGCATCCGGATCAATGGACAGTGCATCTTCCATACTGCTCATATCTCCCATGTTTCCAAGGCTTCCCATAGCCTGACTTATAGCTGATGCAATACTTGAAGACACACTTGTCATCACAGACTCCATGGCACCCTGCATGCTGGAACTGATATTTCCCATCATCTGTTCCATGGCAGTCTGAATGCCCTTGGTCAGCTGTTTTTCCACCTGTCCCATCACATCTGTGAACCGGGCTTCGATTCCCTTTGTCAGCGCATCTGTAAAGGAAGTCATCATGGTTTTCATATAGGTTTCCATTGCCTGTGAAAACTGCTTCTGCACTTCGCTTGTATCCACCATGGCCATAAATCCATTCATAAGCCGGCTCTGTGCATCCTCTGTCTGCATGTATTCCAGAAAATAATCCGCCAGATTTGCCGGATCCGGAAGGCTGTTCTTTTTGGCATATTCCGGATAAGCCTCTACCACATCCTGCAAAAGCAGATCCTGTATCTGCTTTGTGGTAATCGTCACTGTCACACTGTTTTTAATAATAGCCTCCGCTTCCTCCCTGATCTGCTGCTGGATCTCACTCTGGCTTAAAAAGGCAAGAATGCTTGCTACATCTGTCTGTGTAATGTTATTTGCCCTGGCATACTCCTGATACTGATTCGCCAGCTTCGCCGCCACGGCCAGCATTTTTTCTGACGACACATCTACTTTCACATTATTTTTCACCAGTTCCTGCAGATCCTTGCATAAACGGTCATTCATTTCTCTGGAAGTCAGATACTGCAGCAGAGCAGCCTTCATTTTATCCGGATCTGACTCCGGTTTGTCCTTAATGCTCTCCTGATATCCTGCCAGAACATCCTTTAATAGCGCACTTATTTTTTCCTCTGTAAAATCAAATTTCACAGATTGCAGAGCCTGGCTCATATCCGGCACCTGATCTGAGGGAAGGCTTTTCAGAATCTCCTCGGGATCGACCACATCGGAAAAATCCAGATTCAGGTCATCCATTTTGATCAGCCCGGACAGATCCGGCATAGCGCTCTCATCCAGATTGATATTCCCTGCCATATCGGACAGATCTGGCATATTCACATTTATACCAGAAGACAATCCTGAAAGACTGGAAAGATCCATATTATAGCCGCTAAGGTCTACCTTAAAAGCTTCCTGCAGGGCATCTGCATTAATGGAAAACAAAGATTCCATGTCAAACCTGCTGTCTTTATTTTCCTCTTTTCCAAATTCCTCCCCTGTAAATACATTGGTCTTCTCATCTGTAAGCTGCTGTTTCACAATTTCACTGGAAGCTGCCTTCTGGATCACATGTCTGGTCAGCTCCGGGGTATAGCAGATTCCGGCAGTCAGCATGGTGGCCTTCGCTCCCTCTGCCGGCTGGACAATTCCCACTATGGTAAGGTCTTCTCCGTTTTTCACCAGCTTTTTCATATAAGAGCTGTTGTCAGATTTGTCCTTCCATACCTTATATTCCTTATCATATTCATAATAATCCGTACTGCTCACCAGCTTAAACTTCGTCCCCAAAATCTCATCATACTCATAAGTGCCAACATCTTCCGGCATCTTTACTGCCTCTTCTGCCATAAACGCCTGCACCATTTCATCCAGTTCCTTACTGTCCCGAAGCCCCAGCGTATACTGAAGGAAATCACTGATATCACCACCTGAAGTAAGCACCAGCACACATTCTTTATAGTTTTTTGGCCATCTTCCGGCCTTTACCTCGTACTGATTTTTATAGAGATTTTCGTTTTCCGGCATTTCATAAAAAACATCCGTACTCATGGTGGAGGACATAATGCTGTTGGCTGAACCGGAGCCAAGTCCCATAGCAGAAAAAGATTTGTCCGGATTCACCTGGCGGATATTGTTCCCATCTTCCCGAAAAATCTGCGGGGAAACCAAATAGGTATATTCCACTGAGTTGGCGTACTGGGAAACACCGCTTTCTTCGCTGTCCAGATAGGTTTTCAGAGACTCCAGATCGTTGGAGTTCATTTTGGAAAACATATTGGTCACCATCTGGGCTACCCCTATTTCTCCATCCTTCTTTTCACTTTGTGCAGCGGCAGCTCCTACCATCATGGCGGTAAGATCCATTCCTGTACTCTGAATCTGCAGCGGATATTCCGAAAGCGTCTCTTCTTCCATATCTGTAATATATTTATCCACTCCATTCGAGATTGAAAGGATCAGAGCAATTCCAATAATACCGATAGAACCTGCAAAAGAGGTCAGAAGCGTTCTGGCTTTCTTGGTCTTTAGGTTCTGAAAACTAAGGGAAAGAGCGGTAAAAAAGGACATGGAGGATTTTCCCATATTCTTATGGACCGGAGGCGCCATTTTTTCACTGTCGATTTCAAAGGGATCGGTGTCTGAAAGGATTCTTCCATCCTTCACAGTCACGATCCTG
Source organism: uncultured Blautia sp. (assembly GCA_934394545.1). Taxonomy (GTDB): domain Bacteria; phylum Bacillota; class Clostridia; order Lachnospirales; family Lachnospiraceae; genus Blautia_A. Next base: position 281 of record CAKRRG010000086.1, on the reverse strand, counting down.
GTAGCATAAAGCTGGGCAAGTTCCGGGTTATGAGTGACCATTACCACCAACCGCTCCTTTGCAACCTCTTTCAGAAGATCCATAACCTGGACGCTGGTGTCTGAATCCAGTGCCCCTGTGGGTTCATCTGCGAGCAAAATTTCCGGATCATTTACCAGAGCCCGGGCAATTGCCACACGCTGCATCTGGCCGCCGGACATCTGGCTTGGCTTTTTGTGGATCTGCGCGCCAAGTCCCACCTTTTCCAAAGCCTCCTTCGCCCGGCGTCTTCGCTCACTTTT
>CAKRRG010000085.1 GCA_934394545.1 uncultured Blautia sp. | reverse complement strand
ACAAAAGCGGGAATAGAGTTTATCAAAGAAGGTCTGGAAGAGTTTGGCATAGAGAAAAAGCAGACCATAAAGACAATGCTTTTAGTAGAGGAAGTATTAGTGAAATTAAGGGAGCATGCCAAAGACCCTGATGAAAAGATCTGCATTATTTTGAATAAAAGGTTTGGCAGGGTATATGTGAATCTGTCACTCCGTGGTGAGAAATTCCAGTTTATTTATGGTCATACCATAGAAGAAGTACTGGACCAGGAAAATGATGATCTTCAGAGCGCACAGGAAAAAGAAGAAAAAATAATCCGGGATGTCCTTCTCAAGGCGAATGAAGAAAGACTGCGCTATAAAAACAAGAACAACATGAACCTGGTAGAAATTACAGTACAGAAAAATCCCCATGCCATGGTATTACATACAATGCTGGCTTTAATAGCTGCAATCGTAATAGGTGTATTGATGAAAGTGTTTGTACCTTCAGGCGTGAACGAAGCACTGAACAATACTATTTTTACATCTATCAGTACAATGTTCCTGAATGCTTTGAAGATGATTGTAGGCCCGGTAGTATTTTTCTCCATAGCATGCTGCATTTCCCAATTTGGAGATCTGAAAGAAGCCGGACGTATTGGTGGAAAAGTCATGGGCTTTTACCTGCTTACCACGGTTCTGGCAATTCTTACGGCAACAGGTGTGTTTGAATTATTGAAGCCAGGTAATCCAGAGCTTGCGGCAAAACTGGCTGGAGATGCAGCTGCAGTGTCGGTTTCGGATGTAAGTATTTCAATCAAGGATACAATTGTAGGAATCATTCCGGCAAACTTTGTAAAACCGTTTTTAGAATCCAACATGATGCAGCTCATCTTTTTGGCAGTTCTGATTGGAATTGCATTAGAGAAGATCGGGGAGCATTCCAGATTATTAAAAGATATATTTGAAGCATGCAATGACCTGTTCCTGAAAATTACAGTGATGCTAGTACGTTTCATACCTGTTGCAACCTTTTGCTCCATTGTATCGGTTGTATTAAAGACAGGACCGGATGTGCTGTTGTCCATGCTGGCCATGCTGGGAACTTTTGCAGTGGGAATCGTGGCGATGATCGCTGTATATTGTATATTACTTGGAGTAATCGGCCGTTTGAATCCAATTCCCTTTTTGAAAAAATACAGTCCCACAATGCTTCAGGTGTTCGGAATGGCTTCCAGTAATGCCGCGATCATTGTGAACATGGATGCCTGTGAGAATAAACTTGGTATATCAAAGAAAATCTATTCCCTGTCCATTCCCCTGGGGGCAACGGTAAATATGGACGGAACCTGTATATATCTGGTGATATTTGGCATGGCACTGGCAAGAGTTTTCGGTGTTGATATCAACGGTGGAATGATGCTGTCTATGTTTTTCTCCGTGTTTGTTCTTTCTGTAGGTGCGCCAGGAGTTCCAGGAGCGGGGCTTGTATGCCTGTCTGTACTTCTGACACAGTTGAATGTTCCGCTTGCAGGAATCGGACTGGTCATGGGACTGGACTCCCTGCTTGGAATGATGCGTGCAATGAGCAACAGCCTGGGCGATGTGACAGCATCCCTAATTGTTGCAAAATCAGAAAAGAAGCTTGATATGGAAAAATATATGAGTTAGATTGAAGAAACTATAAAAAATAGGTATTAAGCTTTCGTATAGAAGCTACACGCCAATCCATGGTTTATGTCAGGTACATGCACTTGCTTATAATATATTTAATTAGTTTAGATAATTGGCGTTATCTGCAAATATGAGAAAACAATGCATAGAATTTCTCCAATTTTTAAATTTCCGACGACGGTCAGGACGGTGATTTATACTACAAATACCATTGAATCCCTGAATTTTACCTACCGAAAACTGAATCGCCAAAGAAGCGTATTTCCAAGCGATACAACTCTATTAAAGGCACTGTATCTTGCCACATTTGAAGCTACCAAGAGATGGACCAGTACGATCCAGAACTGGGCGCAGGTGTATGGTGAACTGAGTATTATGTACGAAGGACGCCTTCCAGAGTAACGAATAAACAGGCGAAAAAGACGGGTGGAAAACCGCCTGCTTCACTAAGTTCTTCCTCAGCTTAGCACCTCATTTCCTTCGTACGCCACACCCCCACGCAGTGAATAACTCCTCACGGCCCCTTTTCCAACGCGGAGACGTATAGTGGTGTTATGAGCAGGAGTTAAGGTGTAGTTGACATTCTTCCCCTCCCATTTAAGATCCACGCGGATGTTTCCACGGGCAATGAACCCTGTGGCTTCCCCGTCTCTCCAGGAGGGTGGGAGCGCAGGGAGAAGGACAAGCTCTTCGCCCTGGCTTTGAACCAGGATCTCGGCAACAGCAGCACTGTAACCTAAGTTTCCGTCAATCTGGAACGGTGGGTGTGCACAAAATAAATTGGGATAGATACCGCCTCTTCGTGTTCCCATTTCTTCCATTGGATCTACTACATAAAACAGGTTTTTCATAATTTTCTCTACATGAGCGCCATCCTCCATACGGGCCCACATCAGAACCTTCCAAGCCAGACTCCATCCGGTTCCCTCATCCCCCCGAAGTTCAAGACTTTTTCTCACTGCGTTATACAATTCAGGTGTCTGCGGAGTAATGCCGCAGCCAGGATGAAGCTCATAAAGATGAGAAACATGGCGATGATGCACGTCCTGCTCTGGAAATTCCTGGTTCCATTCCAGAATCTGTCCCTTGCTTCCAACAGCAGTAGGTACCATGCGCTCCAGCGCTTCCAGTACATCACACATTATCTGATTCTGCAAGTCAAGCACTTCACAGCCTTTCACATAATCCCGAAACAGATTTCTTGCAATGGCCAGGGTATTTTCACTGTATTCTGCCACGGAACAATCCTCATAAAACAGATTTTCCGGTGAGGTAGCGGGACAAATGGCAAGTCCCAGATCTGTTTCCTGAAGCTGAGCAAGACAGAATCGCACATTTTCCTCAAGTATAGGCATAATTTCCTTCAAATACTCTTTATCTTCTGTAAATAAGTACTGGTCGAACAGATTACGGCAGAGCCAAGCCTCACCAAATGGCCAGAACGCCCACACTGCCTTTCCTGTTGCAGGAGAGGTTTTACCCCAGATATCCGTGTTGTGAAAGCAGGCAGTTCCCTCACAGTTAAGCAGTTCTCTGGCGGTTGTCTGTCCATTTTTTACCAGCGCTTTGCAAAGATTTACCAGCGGTTCCTGCATTTGGGCAAGATTCAGGGGCCCTGTCATCCAGTAATTCATTTCGGTATTGATATTTACGGTAAAATCGCTGAACCACGGAGGAATAATATCATTGCTCCAGATTCCCTGCAGATTGGCAGCCTGGGTTCCTGGCCTGGAAGAGGAGATGAGCAAATATTTTCCAAAAGCAAACAGGATTGCATAAAGCTCCGGGTCAGATGCACCCTCATGAAATGCGGCAAGACGCTCCCGCAGATCATACTGAGAAGTTTCGGCAGAAATCTTCGGTACATCATCCCACAGTCTCAATGAAGTTCTTCCATAGAAAGACCTGTATTCCTCTACATGCTCGTCCAGCAGCTCTTCAAATGGTCTTGAAAGTTTCTCTAAATCGGCAGCCAGTATATGACGAATTTGGGCATCGGAATACTGCTCAGTATATGCTTTGTCGAATCCCCGGAAGCTGGTGCGGATTGCCATACGGATTTCCATTCCAGTCACATGCTCCAATAGAATTCCATCAGCAGATCCAGTAGCCCTTCCACCTTCTGCAGTTACGCACCCTTCTCCTATAAAATGTACACCCTGAAGCTCTGGTTCTTCCGGGAAAAGGAACTCTTCCGGTTTATTTTCCTTAATAACTTTCAGTCCGCTTCTTCCCGGACAGATTCCGGTAAGCGTGAAATGATTTTCCTTATAATCTTTCTCACGGATAAAGGCTCCGTCACAGTGGACCAAAATAGAAAATGGTCGGCTGCTTTTAATCTGATACACAAGTCCCTGAGCTGGTGCGCTGATAAAGCAGGTACGTGTAAGCTTAGCGCCATTTCTCACATAGCACTCAGAAGCCACAGCCCGGTCTAAATCCAAATGTCTCTCATAATCCGTCACAGCTGTATCTGAATCCGGCGAAGTACTTGCAGCTGTATCTCCATCAGCATCATAATTATCCTCCACAAAATCCAGATGCAGATCCCCAAAGGGCAGATAAATCTGTACATCCTCAGCTTCTTCCAGCTTCTTTTCCATAACCTGTTTTGCTTCTTCATATTTCCCGGCTTTTGCAAGCTCCCCGGCTTGCTTCACTACTTCAGGGGAAAGTCCGGTCTGTCCGCTGTAAGGAGAGCCTGACCATAAGGTATCTTCATTTAACTGTAACACCTCATGGTCCAAAGCTCCGTGAATAACCGCTCCCATTCGTCCATTTCCCAGTGGAAATCCCTCCAGCCAGCATTTTGCCGGATTTTTAAAATACAATTCCATATATTTATTCCTTTCATTATGGTTTATTGGTGTTATGATCCGCCTACTGATGATATTTCTTTCCATATTCTGATGGCGAAATTCCCATGCATTTCTTAAACAGCCTGCTGAAATAAAGCTGATCGTCAATTCCTACCATGGAAGAAATCTCTTTCATGGACATGGTATTTTCTTTGATCAAGGTTGCAGCCTTGCGTATCCGCAGATTATTCAGATAGTTGGTAATGCTTGTGCCGACTTCAGATTTAAAAATCCTGCATAGATAACTGGAGCTTAAATTTACGTTTGCAGAAATAGAAGACAGGGTCAGCCTGTACATGTAATTTTCCTCCATATACTCCAGGGTTTTCGCAACATCAGCTTTATAGTGTCCCTCATTAGAGGAAATTTCCCGGAACACACTTCGCGCTTCTTCGTAATTTTTCAGCATCTCCTGATAGGGCATATCCGGTGCAAAGGACTGGTACATGGTAAAGCGATTGTATAGCTTTTTTACCAACTGTTCCACTTTAATTTCACTGCCGGACAGCTCAGCCTGGGAAAAAATAACCAGTGCGCTATAATCGTTCAGCACCAGAATATAGGGTTGCAACACTCCCTGAACCGCATCCAGGATCATATTCCGCAGAAGACTCCCGGAGATGGAAAATGCTTCATTAGATAAAAACTTCTCAAAGGTTACATAGCAGACGGCGCAGGAAGCTTCCATAAATGCAAGTCTGGTTTTAGCATGCTGTCCCATAAAATCTGAAAGCTTAACATCCTTCTGGAAAAATTCCAACAGCAGTTTTGATATATTCTCTTCCTGATCCTTTTTTTCAGTTTCCAAATGCCTGGGCACGCTGTCCTTTAATTTTTCTACCGTTTTATTCAGACAGGCAAGAAGGATATCTGGCTGGATCTTAATTTTCAGCAGGTAATCTGCCGCACCAAGCAGCAGTGCACTTCGCACAGAATCAAAATCCTCGTAATTGCTAAGCACCAGAATTTCTCCCGGACAATTCTTTTCCTTTAAAGTCCGAATCAGCTCAAGCCCGTCCATCCCAGGCATTTTCAGGTCTGTGATGATCACATCCGGATGATGCTGTTCGATCAAAGACAGTGCCTCAAGTCCATTTGATGCCGTTCCGCAAATAGAAAAGCCATGCTCCTCCCAGGGCAGGATGGAACGAAGCGCAATTTTTACAATAGGCTCATCATCCACAATCAGTATACTGTACATGTATCGTCCTTTCTGACTAGTACACCGAAACTTAATATTCGCTGTACTAGTTGTGTTTTTTATGAAAGCGTGTCCGCATAAAGCTCCGGCAGGGTCAGGGTACAAGTAGTTCCTTTCTCCGGCTGACTGTTAATTTTCAGCCCGTATTTTCGTCCGAAATTCAGCTGGATCCGGTCATTTACATTGGCGACGCCAATCCTTTTCCGCTCCGGGTGAGGTGCCAGGGCGTCATCTGTCACCTCAAAGCCTTTACCGTCATCAGACAGTTCGATAATTACATCCTCATCTTCCCGCCAGCAGGTAATCTGAATCTCCATCACCGTGCCATTATCTGACGAACCGTGCATCACCGAGTTTTCTGCCAGGGGCTGCAGAATCAGCTTTGGAACCAGGCAGGAGAGCAGCTCATCCTCCTCCACATGGAAAGAATATTCAAAGCTTCCTGCATACCGGATCCTAAGAATGGAAAAATAATTTTCCAGATTTTCCAGTTCCTCCTGAATCGTAATATATTCATTCTTATTGGTAAGAGTATTCTGTAAAAGACTGCTTAGCGCCTGGATTCCGTCGCTTACGATCTGATCCTTATGCATGGCAGCCACAAACCGAAGACTGTTCAGAGTATTGAAAAGGAAATGAGGATTCAGCTGATACTGAAGCATCTGCAGCTCCAGCTCTCTTTTTTTCTTTTCCTGGGTCTTCTGCTGATTCATCAGATGTTCGATGGTATCTGCCATATGATCCATGCTGCCGGAAAGCCGGGAGAGTTCATCCTTATGCTTGTCCTGAATACGCACAGATAATTTTCCTCCGGAAATCTCACGGCAGAATTCCAGCATTCTTTTAATAGGAGACATAATTCCCTGATACACCATGGCTACAATTACGATGCACAGTAAAACCAGAAACACTACCACCACAAGAATCTGTTTCAGCATGGCATAAACCTCTGAATTGATATAGTGGTAAGGCATGGTATATACAAACAGCTGATTCAGATTTTTATTAAAAATATAGGTCACCAGCTGTTCCTCTCCATCCTCCTGAATACTAAAGGAATCGGTTTTCTTTGGAAGCCTTTCCTGGATTTTTTCCAGAAGCTCCTCATTAGTTTTCTCCCCCAGGACGATACTTCGGTTCCAGGAAGAGAGCACCGTTCCATCCAGATTCATATACATAATATTGGAAGAATCTGACAGTCCCACAGGCTCCAGTACCGTCTTGGAAAAGATTTTTTCTTCAATAGAAATCAGAGTGTATCCGATCACCCGGCTTTTGGAATATTGCTCGTAAATCCTTCTTCCGAGAACCAGAATATTTCTGTCACGGTAAGTATGTGCATAAGCCCACACATCCTGGTCCTGCTCCTCAAGCTGCGATAGGATCCGGTCCACATTCTCCTGATAGAACCCGTCATAGCCCAGATCATAAAAAATATTTCCATCGGTATCATAGACAGTAATGTTTTTCGCCTGGGCAGGGTAAATGATCTTGCTCCGGATCATCTTCTGGATTTCGGTAATTGCCTGATTCTTTTCCATATCAGTCATATCTTTTTTCAGAAGACCTTCCTTGATTTCCTGGCTGATACAGATGGAACCACACAAATACTGATATTTCTCGACTTCACTTACCATATTCAGATTGATCATGGACAGGGTCTGGGAAATAGATGCAGAAAGCTTCTCCTGAAGTGCCGCGGAAAATATATGAAAAGAATAGCCGCTGATTCCTGCTAATGGGATAATAGAAATCATCAGAAGGGCAATTACAAGTCTTGTTTTGATGCTGAATTTACGAAATCCCTGAAAATGATGTTTTTTTTCCATGGCGTCTCCTCCTGTTGCTGTCCACTGACGGATATCTGTCAAAATATTATTATTTTCATTCATTATACAGGAAAAAAACAGAATAATCTATGTAAAAGCAAAAGATAAAAAAATAATACATATATGCCGCAAGAAAATCCATATCAGATATTATTTACAAGAAAATGTTCCATAACGAGAACTGTTTTGTCAATTTACGACAAAAGATTTTTACAATATAATAGCATCATCAGGCAAACGTAATAAAAGCCAACATGAAGGAGGAAACAACCTATGAAAAAAAGATTTGCAGCATCCGCAATGATTCTTGCCATGAGCGCAGCTACTGTACTTTCCCCGCTCACAGCATTTGCGGAAACAGAAGAACAGGAACTGAACATTGCCATTTTCCAGGGGGGATACGGAGATGCTTACTGGAACCAGATGGTAGAGCTTTTTGAAGCAAGCCATGAGGGCGTGAAGGTAAATATGACTATCAGCCCGACTATTGGTGATATTATCCGTCCACAGATCGTAGCCGGAAACGCACCGGATTTTATCTGTCTCAATGATGGCGGTGAGGACGGCGTAATTCTTTCTTTGATTAAAGAACATGCACTTTTAAATCTGGATGATGTTTTTGACGGAGAAAACTATGCCGGAACCGGTACTCTTCGAGATGACATTACAGACGGAATTCTTTCCAGTACAAAGTGTGCACCATACGGAGACGATGAAATTTATCTGGCACCATTCAACAGTGGACCGCAGGGTCTGATCTACAACAAAACATTCTTTGATGAGAATAACCTGGAAGTGCCGAAGACCTGGGACGAGTTCTTTGCACTTGGTGATAAAGTAAAAGATATTGACGGACGTGCACTTTTCACATATCAGGGAATTTATCCAGGATACATGGAAGAAATGCTCTGGCCGGCAATTGCAAATGAGTGTGGCGAGGAAGCCCTTACCAAGATTTCCAATTATGAAGAAGGCTCCTTCAACAACGAAGGTGTGTTAAAGGCTCTTACCCATATTAAAGAGATTGCAGATAAAGGCTATCTGTTAGAGGGCACTGTCGGTATGAACCATACAGAATCCCAGACAGAGATGATGCTTGGAAAAGCTGCATTTATCACGAACGGAACCTGGATGGAAAACGAGATGCAGGATGCTCCAAGAGAAGATGGATTTGAGTTTGCAATGGCTCCGATCCCAACTGAGAACGCAGACGATGTGCATTATGTATTCGACAGCTGTGAGCAGTTCTCCATTCCGGCAGCTGCTAAGAATCCGGAGCTTGCAAAAGAATTTCTCCGTTTCCTGTACAGTGATGAATCCGTATCTGCTTTTGCAGAAGCTTCCGGTGCCCTCTATGCTACCAAGAGTGCCCGTGAAGTAGCAAAAGATAAGCTTTCTACAGCTATTTACAATATGTATGGAATCTACGAAGAGGCAAATGCTTCTTCCCTGATCATGAGTTTTGCAGCAGTTCCGGCTGACTGCAAGATCAACCCGAAAGATGAGATTTTCAACCCGATCACTTCTGTTATGAACGATGAAATGACAGTAGAAGAGTGGGCACAGAATGTAGAAGCTGCTTTCGCACAGGTTCGTGCTGATATGGAAGCTGCCAACTAAACTTCATATGCCAGCCGGATGAAAACGGCAAAGCATGGAAAAGGCTGCTGCACAGTGTATGCGGCAGCCTTTTGTAACCCTGAACAGATATATTGCCAATCGGTGATGTTATCCACATTTATTAAATACTTTAAATTTAAAGAGGTGAGCAAGCGTGGTAAAAAAGCCCAGATTATTTATAGCCCTGTGTACGCTTCCTGCATTGATCTTAACCATTGTTTTTATGATTGTCCCTATGGTAAATGCCATTTATCTGTCTTTTACCAGTTCCACTGCACTTAGCGTAGGCTTTAACAGCAAATTTGTATTTTTGGATAATTACAAGTATATGTTCCAGGATAAGGATTTTCTTCAGGCACTGTTTAATACTCTTAAGCTGATGCTGGTAATCCCGGCTGTGACCATATTTCTAAGTCTTGTATTCGCATTTATCCTTACTCAGGGACAGCTCAAGGAAAAGTCATTTTACCGGACCGTATTCTTTTTCCCAAGTATTGTTTCCATGACTGTAGTTGGTATTGTGTGGTCCTTTGTGTTTAATCCCACAAGAGGAATTCTGAATCATATGCTGGATCTGTTCCATCTCTCCACCTGGAAACACGCATGGCTTGGAGAGGGAAAAACGGCTCTCTGGTGTATCGGTGCAGCCTTGGTGTGGCAAGCCATAGGTTATTACATGGTCATGCATGTGGCTTCCATTGACGGGATTTCCCAGGAGGTTTACGAGGCAGCTTCCATCGATGGCGCAACAGGAGTGCAGAAATTCTTTAAAATCACCATTCCCCTGCTTCGCAGATCCATTGGAACGACCTATATACTTTCCCTGTCTGGTACTATCAACTTAAGTTTTACCCTGTCCAACGTTATGACAGGTGGAGGACCAAATGGTGCTTCCAGTGTACTTTTACAGTATATGTATACCCAGGGTATGCGAAACGCCAATTTTGGATATGCCATGGCAATTGCCATGTTTACCCTGATTCTTGCAATCGTGCTTGCAATGATTTCTAAAAAAGTATCATCTGAAAAAGAATAGGGAGGGAGACTGATGAAAACTGTAAGAACCTGGTGTATCAGGATCCTGATGATTCTGTTTACCGTTATCTTTTTGTA
>CAKRRG010000084.1 GCA_934394545.1 uncultured Blautia sp. | reverse complement strand
GCATAGCTGCAAATACGGCAAGGTACATCTTTGTGCTGCGATATGGAAGATTGTTATAGATTTCTGCTCCAAGCCGCAGCATCCTGTCCCATTTGGCCAGCTCCTGCTTCCCGTTGTCTTTCACGATACTTTGCAACGGTTCTAAGACGGTCTCTACAGGAGTTCCTTCGTAGTCTCTCCGAAAGCTCTCCCATATACGCTCTTTTTCCTGTTCCCGTAAGGATTTTTGCTCCTGTTTCCCAAGCAATGGCTCTTCAAAAAAATTCTCTAACAGGCATTCCGGCGTTATCTCTTTATATCTGCTCGTTTCCAGCGCCTGTCTGAATTTTTCTGCAGACACGGTTACGCTTTTCTGCCTGTGAAAAGATTTTCCAAAAAATCCTTCCAATTCTTCAATATCTGTTGGTTTCAGATTCTTCAGGATTACTTTCCCACCGAACCTCCCGTAAGAAATATATTTCTCCCGAAAGCCTTTCAGAACCTTCTTCCAGACCGGGCTCAGGCGAAAATAAGCCAGACAGTCTTTCATTTTATTTTCAGATTTATACTCCTTCTGCCTGTCCAAGCTCTATGCCTCTCTGTTCTACTTCTTCCTCATGTTCTAACAATTCTTTCCTGTGACCATTCCATAAATAGGGCATAACGGTTACGAATTTCGCATTCCCCGGACGGATCAACTGATAAATTGCCAATGCATCCAACGTATCGCAATCTCCCCACAGAACCTGTGAGTTAATAATAAAGTCAAACCGAAATTCTGTCATCAGACGGAACATATCACGAATATTCTTATTGTCTACCCCAGCAAATGCCTCGTCCAGAGATATCAATCTCGGTGCATCTTCTCTTCCACCCTGATACTTGGCCACAACTGCAGAAAATAGCGGTACATACATGGACATTGCCTTTTCTCCGCCACTGAAGGTTCCGAATACGCTATTTGTCAGCTCCTTCTGACGTTCTCCGTTTTTCTGGGAAAACAGCTGGAACTCGAACCATTTACGGTAATCCAGCGTATCCTTCATGATCTGATAGAAGGATACCATTCCTGCACTGTCTTTCGCATTTCTTCGTGCCTCTGCCACCTTGGAACGGAAATGAGCCGACAATCTGGCTGCCTCCTCTTCACTCATCAGCCGATAATCTTTCTTCAGTAATTCTACCAGTTCTTTCGTATCCAGCTGGTCTTCCTGTTCTGCCGTCTTGCTTCTCCATCTAAGGCTAAGCTTTAATCCGCTGGATGTATTCATACCGTTCATCAGGGAATTCATTTTCTGTACCCATGTATTGGACCCGTTAATCTTTCCGCGGATCTTTCTGCTTACCGTATTGGCAAGAATGTCTTCAAATAACTCCCGGTCTCCATCTTTGATCAGATTCTCCAGCTCTGTGATATCTTCTTCCAGATGCGAAAGAAGACTGGCAAATGATATCTTTACACCTTGATATCTGGCTGAAATATCCAGTCGCTTTGCAGGAAATTCCGTTTGTTCTTCTTCCGTAAACAGCTCATTCTGTATTAAATGATAGTCTGTAAGAAATCCTCTGTTTTCAAAATATACTTTATTCAGATCACGGATCACACTGTCTTTGTCCAGCGCTTTTACATCTGATTCCAGATAACTTCTGATATGTGCGGCATCTTCCGGTATCTCTTTGGGTATTTCCACATAATGCAAAGCCTTTTCCATATCATAGCATTCTGAAAAGTATTTCGTTTTCTTTTCATATTCTTCAATTTTCTTCCGGGTTTCTTCTAAGTGCAGTGTCAGTTGTCCCACTTCATCTTCTTCATGTGTCTGTCTGCTTACACATACACGTAATTGCTCCGGATATTCCTGCAGCCAGTTAATACATGCATCCAGCCGTTCTTTGATTTCTTCGTAATCCGTCAGACGCAATTGTTCCTGAATGGAAGTCTGTTCTTCTGTCTTTCTCCTGATCTCTTTTTGAATCTCCTGCAGATCATACCGTATCTGTTCCATATCTGCATCCAGATCTTCCAGATGTTCTTTTCGCTCTCTCAGATACATCAGACTTCTAAGATACATTTCATGTGCGGCAATCAGACTGATCAAATGCTTTCCATATTCCTCCGCTGCTTTTTTTGCTTCTTTAAATATATCATAAGAACAGGTCAGATATAATGCTTCTGCAATTTCCAGTGCTTTCTTTTTCTTTTCTTTCAGTATCTCCACCAGTTCTCGGATCTGACACTCCAATTTATCACTCTCGCGCTTCAGCTGTTCGCATTCTCGCTCCTCAGCCTGCAGCATCCGAAGGGCTTCTCTCATATCTGTGTCTTTCGGAAGATTCTCGTATTCTTTTCTGAGAATATTTTTTCTGTCAGACAGCTTTCTATGGATTTCCTCCAGCTGCTGTAATGCGGCTTCCAGCTCTGTGATTCTCTGTCTGCACGCTTCTATCTTCGCCTGTCTGTGTTTTTCACGGGCCTTTGTTCCAAGGAATCCTGCCTCATATTCTCCTGTTACAGTTCCGGCAAGCACTCCCATTCCGTAGGTTCCATCTTCTGCAACGGTAAACAAGCTCTCACTATCATATGCAATGCTTCCCAGGATTCCGGTCAGACGCTGATTGGAAAATATGTCATTCACTTCTTCATTCAGCTCCAATACATCTAACAGACTTCTGTCTGGCTGCTGATTCTTCTGACTGTTCTTGCAGATAAACAGATAATGATCTTCACATCCTTGTTCTGTTTTCAAAACCTGCTCTTTGTATTGCTCATCTATTACCAGTGCATCCAGAATCCCCATCTTTAGTAAAGCTTCTTCCAGACGGTTGCAGGCTTCTTCTTCCAGATTATCCCCGAATTCTATGACCTTGTAAAACTCCTGATATGGAATTCCAAGAGCATCCAGTCTCTTACGGTTACGTATGACTGCCTCTGAGCGCTCCGGCTGTGGTTCTTTCTGATTCTCCCATTCCGCCAGGTTTGCCCTTACTTCTTCCAGCTCTTTTTTTGTATTTTGGCTCTCTGTATCATTTACGGAAAGTTCCCCTTCGATTTCCCCATTTTTCTTGATACATACATCTGCAATCCTCTGGCGAACCTCAGCAAAATCAGAGGATTCCTTGTATGCTTCTGCAAATACACTTAATTCCCTTAATAATCCTTTTTCTAATGTCAGCTCCTGGTTTGCACCATTCCACTGATACAACGCTTCTTTCCATTCATTCTGTGTCTGCACAAATACGGATTCCAGTTCTGACACTTTTCTCTGAAGGGTATCCAGTTCACGAATCCGTTTTTCTCTTTCTTTTATCAGATCATCCTTCTGTCTTTCCAGGCGATCTGTCTCTGCAAGAATCTCTGTTCCTTCGTTGATCTTTTCTCTTGTGTTATCAAATTGCTGTTGGTGTAAATCGAATTTGTATGGTTCCTCCGGATGTTTTTCCAGCTCTTCCTTCATAAATGCATGCTCTTCAAAGGCCATGGTATCCGCCTCATCCTGCATCTCTTCTATAAGCTCTTCCAGTTCTTTTTCTTTCTCATATTTCCGGTCTTCTTCTGTTTTGATCTGATTCTGTGCATCCTGATATTGCGTCTGTTTCTGCTCCAGGAATCTTTGCTTTTCTACCAGGTTTTTCTGTTGCCCGTTTAATTCTGTAATCAGCTCCGCTTCTCTTCGCTTCAATGCTACCGCGTCGCTTTTGTTCAGAGATTCTTTCTCCTTCTCCATGGACGCACGTTTCACATCCAGATTCTGATGTTCTATTTTCAGGTCTTCTATCTTCTGTCTGCATTCACACAGCTTTTTCTCCTGTTCATTTTGCCGCGTCCTTGCATTTTCCAAATTTAGTCCAGCCTGTTCGCAGCGTTCTGCTTTTTCGTATAATAATTTCTGATTATATTTTGAAAATACTGCCTGAATCTTTTCTGCTGCCTGTCTGGCTTCTTTTCTGTTTTTCAGATTCATGGTCATGGTATCCATATTTTCAATGGCTTCCGACATCGGACGCAAGTCATCATCAGACAGCGGCTGAAGGGAATCACTTAAAATATCATTGATCACAGATGGCTTAAAATCCTTGGAAAGCTTCGGTGTACGCAGCTGGATCAGAAGATCTATCATTTCCTTATATTCTTCTGTTGTCTCAAATCCGAAAATCTGGCGGTTCACATATTCCATATAATCAACCTGCCGGTCAATAACGCGGCCGCCATCCCCAATTCTGTTTTCCAGTTCTTTCTTGGAAAGTGTAACCTTTTCTCCTGCATCCTTATATAAAAAGAAATCCTTACCGATACGTCTTCCATCGGTCAGGCTAAAATACCATTTATCCAGATTCTTTCCTCTTCTTGCGCGGATTCCCATTCCGATGGTCAAATATGTGTCACTATTTTGTCTTTTAAGCTCCAAATACAGATAGCCAGTACGTTCTTCACGTCCGTCATCTTCTTCCAGAAGATAGCTACTCATCTTACGATCCCTGGAACCGAAGGGATCCAGTCGTTCCGGGCTCATATTTCCATCCAAAAGAAGCGGTACCACGCTCTGCATGGTTACTGATTTTCCCGATCCGTTTGAACCTCGAAGGAGCATTCTGCCCTTCACAAACGGGAATTCCTGCTCGTCATAATACCAGAAATTAATCAGCCCGATCTTATTTGCCTGCCATCTGCTATTCATCATTTCTTCCTCCCATATAATCCTCCGGATAGCTTCCCTGTATTTTTCCGGCAAGCGGACATATTTTTATCTGATGAGCGGCCTCGTTTTTTCTTATAAACATCCACAATTCCATCTCATCCAACACACTTTTTACAAATTCCCCTTCCGGCATCTCGCGATAATTTTTCGAAAATCCACTTCCATATTCCTGTTTCATTTCTTTTATCATATTTTCAAATTCAATCTGATCCACAAGACAGATTTCATCCAATCCGGTCTTCCATTGGCCACTCTCAATTTTCTTGCGTATTTCACGAAAACACAAAAGCAAAATATCGGATATGGAATTATTGCCGGGAAATACCGTTCCCATTCTGCAGTCATCTCCGGACAGCAAATATGCACTTCCCTTATGAATATGTACATGGCAGTCAAATATCTGCTCCACTTCTTCACTTAATCTGCGTCCGTAATATTTCAGATATTCAAAATCCTCCGATGAGCCATCCTCTTTGTACATACCAGGTGCAAAGATCAGTCTTTTATAAACCCTGTGCCTTCTTGCAAATCCTCGGTCTTCGTCTACTTCAAACCAGTCACTTTCCCGAAAATCTTCCGGTTTCGTATATTCCATAATGTCTTTTGAAAAGCTCTTCATAAAATACCTGGATGCCCCTGTATTTTCATAAAGCACTTCTCCTCCTTCGTCGTCCATGAATGCCTCGTCTTTTCCATCTGTAACTCCAATAAGCCCCTGTTCTGCTGCAAATCTCAGTACACGGATCAGCTTTCTTCTGTTCGTATACAATGTCCAGTCAGAGATTTCCCCAGGCAGATTTGCTGTGATATATTCTGTCAGCTGTGATAGGATAAACTGATCCTGTGCATCTCTGTCTTCTAGAAACATCAGCAAAATACAGAGATAGGCATATTCTTCTTTTGAGGAAAATTTCTGAATCCCCATAAAGCTTTCCGGTATCACCGGAATCTTCTCCATCTTTATCAGAAGTGAATTATCAATGATCTGACAGCCCATTTTCTCGGTAGTAAATTTACGCAGTTCTCCAAGGGCATCTCTTAATTTATAATAGGTTTCCTTATCTCTGGATTTTAATACCCATCTTTTATTTAACAGGATCTCCAGTTCCTTCATCACGATTCCTCCTGAAATACAATCGACAAATCAGGCATGGTAAAATTACCATCCTGACAATGCACAACACAAGTCTCAGCTGCCCGGCTTCTGTCTAATATATATCTTCTTCCATCATCCGTTCTTGCAGAAAAATCCGCAGATTCCATGGCATCCGACAGCCATTTCAAAAGGATCTCTCTGATTCTTGGTTCCAGTATCGGTAAGTCTCCAAAATGAATCCTTCCATTCACTTCCAACGCCTGCAGTTTTTCCATTTCTTCTCTCTGTTTTTCCAGCATTTTACGTCTTGTTTCCTGCTTTTGCTCTGCTGATTCGCGGATCGCACTTCTTCTGGATTTCTCCCTGTATGTACGTATCCTTGGCTTTAAGCTGATTTCCATGGGGTGTTCCTCATAGACTCCGATATTCATGCTATCCGTTTCACGTACCAGATCTCCGGCAATATGCTGCGGACACTCCATGCCGAATACCATTGCAGACATTTTGTGAGCTTCTTCCATATCCTGGCATTGCAAAAATAATCCTGCCACCTTGCGGTATTCTTCTTTTCTGTTAGCCCCCAATGCATTCTTTTCACTTAACTGCGCTGCATATCTTGTGATCCTGCGAATAATATCATTTGTTGCATCAAAAAGCTTTCCTGCTTCATTCTCCTGGCCTTCCTTTCCTACGAACCAGTCATAGATACTTTGATAACGGCCCTTTACTTTCTGCCAGATCATTTCCTGCGATATTTCCACATCCATTCGCGGTATCGACAATTCGTAATCAATTACTTTTTCAAATACCTGATTTTTCATCTCCTCCTTCAGCAGGCATAAGCTTTCTTCTATCACACCCACATTTCTCTGTAATCCTTTAATAAAGCTTCGCAGATATTCGATCAACCGATCTTTAAATACCAGAAACTTATTCGTGTGCATCATTTCTTCTGCCCGCACACTGTTCAGATCTCTGATATAGTCCTGATAATTCTGATTCAGACGTACAAAATCATTATTCAGATCTGTCCACCAGGTATATACTTCATTTTTGTCCCTTCCCACCATCTCCGGAAACCGTTCTATCCCTCTTCGTATCCGTTCCAATAATGTGGGCTCTAAGGATGCGCCTTCAATAAACAGGTTCTCAAGTCTAAGCACCAGGCGTTCTATCTCTACGCTATATTCTGTCATCTGATAGCGGTACTTTTTGTTCTTAAATTCTTCAATGGATGCCACCTTTTTCGTATCCTGGATCGTATTCAGATTCTTCCATTCTGTCAACATGGCAAGATCCTGCTGACACTGCTCTGGTCTGTAATCTGCAAAAAAAGGATCCTTCATCATTTCTTCGTAAACTTCTTCCTGGTAGAGCCAGTATTTCAGTTTCTCATAATGTTCAAAAAAAATACGCATAATACAGCGATATCTGCTTACATTATCTGCATTTAAATATTTCGCTTCTGTCAGTGGTTTGATCAATTTGTCTGATACCTGCATGAGGTCTCTCCTTCTTTCCATACATCGAGTTGCTTATGTTTCATTCATTACATTGTACCAAGACGCTGGCCAGTAGACCAGTCCCAATCTGTAAAAGCAGCCACTTTTTTGCAGCAAAAAAGAGACTGCGCCCTAATTGCTTAGGTTCGAGCAACAGCCTCTTTTTACATTTTTGATTCTTTTATTACCACATTTATGATATACTCTATGTATCTCTTATAGACTCCCGGGAGGACACAGCTATGAAACATACAATTCCCGATGAAAGATATTCCGTGGCTAACGAAGCCATTTTAGGTGCTTTTTTCAAATTGATAAAGGAGAAGAAGCCCGACAGGATCACGGTATCCGATATTATTAAAACAGCAGGTATTGCCAGGAGTACCTTTTATAATCACTATCAGGATATTCCTTCCCTAATCTCTGCA
Source organism: uncultured Blautia sp. (assembly GCA_934394545.1). GTDB lineage: Bacteria > Bacillota > Clostridia > Lachnospirales > Lachnospiraceae > Blautia_A. Next base: position 2,645 of record CAKRRG010000084.1, on the reverse strand, counting down.
ATTGAGGATAAAACCATTCAGGATGTTTTTTCCATGATGGAAAGCTTCCATCCCCAAAATGATCGGGAGATCTGCCGTTCCTATTTTCTCACACTGTGCCGGTATACTATGGAAAATCCTTTTCTGTCCGGTCTTTTGAGCACGCCTCATGGCAATCATTTGTTTGAAAAAATGCTTACCATGCTCCATCATTATGTCACAGACACTACCTCTAATTCCAGGCCTTCCAGACGCACAAAGGAAGAATTTTCTTATGTGCTCACCTGCGCCATCGGTAGTACGGTCGGCGTTCTGCACAAATGGACCCGGGATAATTTTAATCTGGCACCGGAAGTGATCGCCGATATTCTGTCTGAGATTTTTTTATCCGGTATGCTGCCACTATTGTCTTAGAGCGTGTTATTCCAGAGGCTCGTCAATCAGAACATCCTGCCTCCTGATTTTCTTTGTTGTGCTGCGGATAAAAGGATTTTTGCGGACAACCAGTCCTGTAATGCGGCGATAGGTTGGCTGTTTTTTGTTATATTCATCCAGAAACGCCTGAAGCTGTGTCTGAATGGCCTCTGCATCCAATGCTTTTGCTTCCACAACAGCTTGCTCCGGATAAATGCGGGCAGTCAGACCATTGTCCTCACCTGTTACGATCACTTCGCCTACCAGCGGATTCAGCGCCAGCTTATTCTCAAGCTCTTCCGGAGATATATTTTCACCGTTGGACAGAATGATTAGGTTCTTCACTCGTCCATTGATAAACAGATAACCATCTTCATCCATATATCCCTTGTCACCGGTGTGCAGCCAGCCATCCTTTAAAGTCTCTGCGGTCTCCTCTGGCATCTGATAGTATCCCTTCATAACGCTGCTGCCTTTTACCAGAATTTCACCATTTTCAAATCTGATTTCTGCATTCTCGAGTGGTTTTCCGATAGAACCCTTTTTATGATTTTCTGGTGTATTATTGCTGATAACAGGGGAGCACTCTGACATTCCATAGCCTTCCAGCACTTCAACGCCATATTCTGCCAGACGGTCAATATAGTACGGATCCAGATGCGCACCGCCTGTAAAAATGGTGTGTAGTTTTCCACCGAATACCTTTTCTACCAGAACCTCCTTCGGGATTGACGGATCAGCAGCAGACAGCCTCTTGTAAATCGTCTCAATCATCATTGGGACCATCAGCATAATATCCGGTTTGAAAATACTCATATTTCTTACCATATGGAGCAGGGAATCATTGATGCAAAGAGTTGCACCCAGGGAAAATCCCTTCAGCCAGTCCATAACAAGACAGAATGCATGATGGATTGGAAGCACACTGAGCATGGCAGTTCCCGGTTCTGCCGTAATCTTTACTGCCTCAACGTTGGAAGCCAGATTGTTCTGTGTCAGCATAACACCTTTGCTCTTTCCTGTTGTTCCGGAAGTGAAGATAATAGTCGCAATATCCTCTGTATCTGGGCAGACAGAATCTGCGGATGCACTTTTTCCTGCATTTCGAAGCTCATCAATGCCGTATACCTTTGCCGGCGCATCTTCTACCTCTTCCTGAAGCATCCATACCTTTTGAAGCTTCGGGCAGTTCGCAAGAAAAGCTTCCAGATATGGTCTGTGTTTCGAACTTAAGAAAAGTGCGGCCGCATCGGAACGATTGAGCAGGTCGATCAAATCCTCACAGGGAAGCGCTGCATCCAACGGCACTGCTGTAGTACATCCGGTAATGATTCCCAGATAGCTTTCCATCCATTCCACAGAACTGGTTCCAATCAATGCAATGTGCTTTCCCTCAAAGCCTTCCGCAAGAAGACCTTTTCTGGTGGAAACCACATTTTCCATCAGTTCCAGGTAGCTTCTTTCCATAATTTCCTTTTTATTGAGCCATCTGACTGCTTTCACTTCACCAAATCTGCATACACTTTCTTCTAATATATTCCTGACCAGCATATCTGTTCCCCCATTATTTTTTGAACCGTTCCATTTATAAGTTACAAAAGATTACTGAAGCTCATCCAGCAGATTAAGTGCTTCGCCAAGAGTTGTGATCTTCAGCACTTCGCCCTCGTCAAGTTCAATATCAAAGGTATCCTCAAGCTCACCTAAAAAAGACATAAAATCCAGAGAACTGAACCCCAGATCCTCGCGAAATTTCATTTCATTGGTCATTTCTTCCGGTGTTACCTTACTATACTGTGCTACAATATTTTTAAATTCCATTTCCTGATTCATTGCGTTTCCTCCTGCTATTGCTTTCGTTAAACCAGTTCCATAATTTCGCCGATGCTCATATCGGGCTCTGCAATTCCTTTAAAAAGAATGCGCATCATATAATAATAGAGCAGTTCCATGTCATGCTCCTCCAGATGAGCCGTCTGATAATGATAGGAAAAGTTCATGCCGCCATCTTCTGTATGGGATACGGTCAGATACATCTTCTTCGTGGCTGCACCATTTGCAAACCATTTTGCATGCTGATGGATGGTTCCAAGCATTTCATTCTCCACCTTTACAGGCATTGGCTGATAAGTCAGATAACAGCTTTCATAACCGGTATGCTCCGGTGTATTGTATCTTTTTCTCATCTCATCCATAATAAGTGCCGGATCGTAGTTGCTGTGCATGTAAATACGATTCTGCATATTCTGGAT
>CAKRRG010000083.1 GCA_934394545.1 uncultured Blautia sp. | reverse complement strand
CAAAGATAAAGGTGATATTTAATGTTTTTAAAGAGGAAGATGAACGACTCTACAGGCAGTTACTCAGATAAGATATTACAGATAAAAGAAAAAATAGGGGAAGCAGATGCTATTATAATTGGGGCCGGTGCAGGATTTTCCACATCAGCCGGTTTTGTGTATAATGGAGAAAGATTTGAAAAATATTTTTCGGATTTCAGAAAGAAATATGGATTTTCCGATATGTATTCAGGAGGCTTCTATCCATATAAAACATTGGAAAAACACTGGGGATACTGGTGCAGATATATCTATATTAATCGATATATGGATGCGCCAAAACCGGTATATCAGAACTTGTATGATCTGGTAAAAGAGAAGGATTATTTTGTACTGACGACAAATGTGGATCATTGCTTTCAGAAGGCAGGATTTGCTAAAAACAGAATCTTTTATATACAGGGAGATTATGGTCTGTTTCAATGTAGTGAGCCTTGCAATAAAGAAACATATGACAATGAAGACGCGATTAAAAAAATGGTACTTAGCCAGGGATTTCAGATAAAAGACGGGGAACTGCAAATACCGGAAGATGGAGAAATAAAGCTTACGATTCCGACGAGTCTGATTCCATATTGCCCGCGCTGCGGCAAGCCGATGAGTATGAATCTCAGATCGGATCAGACATTTGTTGAAGACGACGGATGGCACCAGGCAGCAGAACGGTACGAGAAATTTATACAGGATCATAAAAAGCAGAAAATAGTGTTCCTTGAACTTGGGGTAGGATATAATACTCCTGGTATTATAAAATATCCGTTCTGGCAGATGACAAACACATTTCAACATGCATTTTATGTGTGTCTGAACCAGGGTGAGGCATATGCACCGGAAGAAATAATGAGAAAGTCTGTCTGCATGAATGAAGATATTGGAGAGATTCTGAAAGAGCTGTAGACTTGTAATAAAGAGCGGCTGTGAACGGAGTGAATAGTGACAAAAGAGAGGGGGATAAAATGATAATACAAACAGGAATGAAAATAAACGAGGCACTCTCTTTTGGTAGGAATACCAATGGAGAGTGTCTTTTTGTTTTTTTGGGAAATAGAAAATTCAAAAAGATTAACAGTATATAACAGTTGACAACAGTATTATACTGTTATATACTGTTTACAACAGGAGGGGACATATGAAGCTTATAATAAATAATACATCGATGGTGCCAATTTATGAACAGATCATGGAGCAGATCAAGGCGCAGATCATCTCCGGAGAGTTAAAAGAAAATGATATATTGCCGTCCGTGAGAACGATGGCAAAGGAACTGAAGATTAGTGCACTTACTGTGAAGAAAGCATATGATAATCTGGAAGCAGAGGGCATGACTGTCACAGTTCATGGAAAAGGAACGTATGTAGCGGCTTCGAATACACAGCTGATGGAAGAAGAACGCAGGAAAGAGGTTGAGGCGGATCTGGAAGCGGCAATTCAGAAGGGAAGACGCTGCGGAATGAAAGAGGAAGAAATCCGCTCATTGTTTGAACTCATCATGGAGGATGAATAATTATGTTAGAAATCAAAGGAGTAAAGAAAAGCTACGGTGAATTTCAGTTAGACTGTTCGTTAAATGTAGAAAAAGGAAGAATTACCGGTCTGGTTGGAGAAAACGGAGCCGGTAAGAGTACATTGTTCAAGGCAGTGCTCGGACTTATTTTCTATGATGCCGGTGAGATAAAGATTCTGGGAAAAACACCGGAAGAGTTAAGTGAAAAAGATAAAGAGGAGTTGGGCGTTGTCCTGGCAGAAGCTGGATTCACTGGATATTTGAAAGGAAAAGATGTTGAGGCAATCCTTGCCAAATTGTATCCAAAGTTTGAAGCAGAAAAATTCCATCAAATGTGTGAAGAATATCAGATCCCGTTGAATAAATTTATAAAAGAGTACTCAACAGGAATGAAAGCAAAGCTGAATCTGATCATTGCATTGACACATCAGGCAGAATTCCTGATGCTGGATGAGCCGACGGCAGGACTTGACGTCGGAGCAAGGGAAAGAATGCTGGATATTTTAAGGGAGTATATGGAAGAAGAGCCGGAGAGAAGTATCCTGATCAGTTCACATATTTCGTCAGATTTAGAACATCTGTGTGATGACATTTATGTGATTCATAAAGGAAAGATTGTACTTCATGAAGAGATGGATACGATTCTTGAAAAATATGCAGTGTTGAAAGTCAGTGAGGAGCAATATCAGACAGTGGATAAAAGCTATCTTTTGAAAGAAAAAAAAGAGGTTTTTGGAATTGCCTGTCTGACGAATGAAAAGCAGTATTATATAGAAAATTACCCGGAAATCGTAGTGGAGAGCGGATCACTCGATCAGGTGATTCTGATGTTGACAGGAGGCGAGAGATGATGAAGGGAATCAGAGGGCTTTTGGAAAAGGATTTTCGGTTGTTTTTTCGGCAAGGTGGTAATCTTTTTCTGGCGTTAGCGTTTGTAGCATTATTTTTTGTACTAACGGGAAAAATGGGAGCTACTTTCATTGCAATATATATCCCATCTGTTATGGCAGTGTATTCAGGTAATACGATTAGCTATGATGAAAATGCCCATGGTTACACGTATTTGTTTTCTTTACCCGTAAATAAAAAAATATATGTTAGAGAAAAATATACTTTTTCCTGTATTATGACAGTATGTGGATGGTGTATTGGAATAATCTGTGCAGGAATTGCTGTACTCATAAATCCTGAAGAGGTGTTCAATATGGAAATGCTGGCAATGGAGTTGATCACATTCTTTGTGTTTCAGGCAATTGCGGGAATTATGATCGCAATCCGGCTAAGATTTGAAGGAGAAAAAGGTCGAATTGTGCTGCCAATCGCAATTCTAATTATTTTTGCAGTTTGTTATACAATTGGTTCTTTTCTGGAGGCTAATTTGGGATTAAAAGAAAGTATTCTGCATGTGATAGGTGGAATAGGGGATTTTGAAATTGCGATTGTACTTATTGCACTGAGTCTGCTTGTATGGTTTGCTTCGTATAAGTATAGTCTGAGAGCTATGAGAAAGAAAGAGTTTTAATCAATTTGTCTTTAAAAAGGGGGAACCTTTATGATTACACGAGAAGAAGCATTGGAATTTGGATTATCATTTAAGAATGCATATGAGGAAAGACCATTCCATGACCAGACTTGGCAACTGATAAGAGTAAAGGAAAGCAAAAAAGCATTTCTGTGGATTTATGAGCGCAACGGATATGTGAATCTGAATGTAAAAGCAGATCCGGAGTGGCGTGATTTCTGGCGAAGTACATATGAAGCAGTAACTGCAGGATATCATCAGAATAAGGAACACTGGAATACCATTATTCTGGATGGGACAATACCGGATAAAGATATTAAAAGAATGATATCGGAAAGCTATGAGCTGATCACGTACAGCCCGACAAAACGGATTTATGAAGCTGTTAAAAAAATTCCAAAAGGCCGGGTGGCAACCTATGGAAAAGTAGCAGAGATGGCAGGAAATCCAAGAATGTCAAGAGCTGTGGGAAATGCTCTTCATAAGAATCCGGATCCGGAACATATTCCATGCTATCGGGTAGTAAATTCCAAAGGCGAACTGGCCGGAGCATTTGCTTTTGGAGGTGAAAACGTGCAGAAAAAACTGTTGGAAGCAGATGGGATTGAAGTTGTAAATGGAAAAGTAAACTTGAAAAAATACGGTTTATAATATAAATTAAAAATGGACAGAAAATGCTTTGATACCAGGCTTGAGGTGTCAGAAATTTATGACACCTCTTTTGGGACTGGATTCACACTTCATCTGCTGGAATCAAAACGCATGCACAAAAATTCTCCAATGGCTGGAAGCACCAGATTTCAAGTTCACGATGAAACTGCATGCTATAGGTTTTAAAATGGTGGCTGCCGCCGTTCATAGCTACATCTGTGTAAGCGACAAACAGTTTTTTCTGCGCCTTTGGAAATACCTGATAAAAAGACTGATCTAGCATCTCTTCGGATGTTTTCTTTCCAAGAAGAAGCATTTCTTTATTGTAATATCGGAAAATAAAATCAATACCAGTTCCGTCTTCATTAAAAATCAATTCAATTACGCAAAAAGCAATAGGCATATCATTGAGCATAGAAAAACGTGTTCGTATATTCGTTGAGACTGCCTGGGAAAAATCCTGATGCAAGGATTGGTTCAAGAGCTTATGAAGGGTAGAACCACGCTTACGCCCCTCAAGACAAACACCGTCACGCATATGATAGGTGCAGTTTTCTATGTAATCGATCTGGGATTTTGCAACTACAGTTCCTTTATTTATGGAAAGATAGTCATAAGGGAGAAGTACCTCATATAAGTCTTTAACAGTAATAAAGGTTTTTATAACACGTCCGTCTTTCATGTGAATACAGGTTTTTTTATCCTGTCTGAGCAGATATTTAATATCATTCATATGGATATTATGCTTTCTGAAAAAGTGCAAAATTTTTTCATCCATATAAATTATCCTCCTGATTTGCGGTTATTCAAAGAAATAACAGCAATTTTCTTGTAAGTATACCATAACTGTATAGTTTTGTCAGTATACAATATGAAAAAAGAGGAAATATGGAGAATATAAAATTTCCGTTAACAGAAGCTGGATTTTATACAGAAAATCTTTTCACCAGGTTTGCAGAGACTTCGATTTTACAGGTATGCTGTCTGGGAGCCTCAATCTGTGATAAAAGTTCCCGGGCTGCCATCTGTCCCATATAGTGTCGTGGGATGCTGATGGTGGTAAGCGCCGGATCAATGATCCGTCCTTCTGAAATATTATCAAAGCCGACAACTGCTATTTGCTCCGGCACTTTATAGCCTCGCAGACGAAGTGCTTTGATAGTCCCAATGGCAATGAGATCATTGTCTGCAAAATAGCAGTCCGCAAGAGCATCTCCTCTGTCAATTACAGCCAGCATATCTGCCATTGCCCCATCAATAGACGGGGAAAGCTGATGGATAATGCAGCGGGAACGGGACATTCCATTATCATGTACCGCATGGTAAAAGCCTTCCAGGCGTTCGGAAAAATTCCGAAGGGGATATGCAGACTGCAAATAGCCAGGCTGCTTCATTCTGCGGCTGATCAGATAATCAGTGGCAAGGTAGGCGCCTTGCCGGTTGTTTGGAACCACATAATTGCAGTTTAGATTTTCAAAATAAGCATCCAGAATGACAACCGGAAAGGGCAGCTTCAGGAAGGGCCGTACCATTTCTTCACGCATTTCTGTTCCAAATAGAATAATTCCTACACAGTCTGTAGTACGCAGATCTTCCAGATAGTGTTCCAGATTATCTCTTTTTTCATAGAAGGTGATCACCTTTAATTTATAATTATCCTTTTGTACCATGGATTCCATTCCTTCTACCATAGCATCAAAAATGGGAGAGTAGGACATGATGGCATTATGAGAACGATAGCTCACCGCATAAATGCTTCCTGCTTTATTTTTCTTCAAAGAAAGCTTAGTAAAGTCATAGCCATATTTTTCCGCGGCTTCTACTACCATACGCCGTGTTTCGGTGCTGACTCCCGGTTTATTATTCAGCGCCATAGAGACCGCAGTCTGGGAAAGCTTCAGCTTACTTGCTAATTCTTTGGCTGTAATGGACATATGGACACCTCCTGGAAAAATTAAAGTTTTTATATTGTACATATTGTACTTCTTAATTGAAAAATAAACAATATATTTGCATGAAATAAAGCTAAAATAAAGTAGAAAACACTTTATTTTATATTGGAATAAAGTGAGAAGTGACATATACTAAGACCATAAGGAACAGCAAAGACAAAAGGCTTTCCCAAAAAGATCGAACAAGAAAAAATGAAAAATAAAAACTTATTTATAAGGAGGAATGCAAAAAATGGCAAACATTAAAATCGGCTATGCGCCAACCAGACGAAGCATTTTCAGTGCACCGGATGCAGTTAAGTATCGTGGACTTACTGCAGACAGATTAAAAGAGTTAGGAATTGATTTTGTAGATATTACAGATGTGAATGAAGACTTGCAAAAGAGTTAAATGTACCGGTTCTTCTGTGGGGACCTCTGGATGAGAGACCAGACGAGAACGGTGTCCGTCTTCGCGATACCCAGTGCGGACTTTTTGCAACAGGAAAAGTATTAAGAAGATTCCGTGTTCCATTTACATACATGACAAACTGCAGACTGAACGATCCGGTATTCGAGCGAGGCCTTCGCGATTTCATGGCTGTCTGTAATGTAGTAAAAACCTTCCGTAACATGAGAATCCTTCAGATTTCTACAAGACCATACGAGTTCTGGTCCACCATGTGCAACGAAGGTGAGCTGCTTGAGAAATTCAACATCCAGCTGACACCAATCCCAATGCCAGAGCTGACAGATGAGATGAAGAAAGCAAAAGCAGAAGGAACAGAGGTTGCAAAGGTTGTGGAATACTGCCGCCAGGCAGCTGCAATCCCGGTTGTATGTGAGACGGATATCCACGGTGCGATTACCGCTCTTCTTGTTGAGGCAGCAGCACTTGATGACACAAGAAGCTTCTTCGCAGACTGGACCATCCGCCATCCTGACATTGAGAACGGCGAGCTCCTTCAGCACTGCGGACCATGGCCGATCTCTGTTGCAAGAGAGACACCGAAGCTTACTTATCCGCTGGCATTTAGCCATCCGGGAAGCATTACAGCTGAGGCAAAGCATGGTGAAGTAACACTGGCACGTTTCGACGGTGATAACGGAGAATACTCCATGCTCCTTGGAAAAGCAAAAGGCGTAGACGGACCGAAAGGTATGGGAACTTACCTCTGGGTTGAGGTTGAGAACATCAAACGTCTGGAAGCCAAGATTGTAGAAGGACCGTACATCCATCACTGCGTAGGTATCCATAAAGACGTAGTTCCGGTACTTTACGAGGCATGCAAATACATGGAATCTCTTAATAAAGTAGCATTGCAAACCCCATGTTTTCTGACGTATTATGATAGTAGAAAGCATGGGGCTTTTTTTATTTATACGTGCAATAAATCAAAGTTTGTATCCTCACAAGACGTTAGGTACGGCAGTAATATCGAGACAAATCCGCAGCACGTATTTGGAGTTTTGAAAGAGATATACATAAAATATAAGGGAGCTAAAATGGAGAAGGAGACAAGAAAAATGAAATTAAATTATGCAAAAACAATAGAAAAATGGGGCATTTTTGAAGTGACCGTAAGCGGTCCCAAGGAAGGAAATCCATTTTGTGACCAGTGGATCAAAGGTACTTTTTGTTGTAAAAATGAGAAGAAAACTGTAGATGGTTTTTATGATGGAGATGGTGTTTATAAAGTAAGATTTATGCCGTCTTTTACAGATGAGTATACCTTTGAAATTGAGGCTTCCTTTGATATTAAGGAGGGGAAAGAAGATAATGCTGGAAATGCAGCAGCAGGCAGTTTCACTGTAACTTCTCCTTCAGCAGACAACCATGGATCGGTTCGTGTTGCGGGTACCTATTACCTTGCCTATGAGGATGGAACACCCTATCACTGTATTGGAACTACCTGTTATGTTTGGAATCTGCAGAACGAAGAATTACAGAGGCAGACATTGAAAACTCTGGAAGAAAATGCGTTTAATAAGATCCGTTTCTGTATTTTTCCTAAGCACTATGACTACAATCTTCATGAGCCGATTACCTATCCTTATGAGGGAACACCCTGCGACAGTTCAGTGTTAAATGAGAATAATTTTGCGGAATATAATGGCTGTGCCCCAGGAAATGACTGGGACTTTACCAGATTCAATCCAGCCCATTTCCAGCATATTGAAAAGTGTATTCAGGCACTTATGAATCTTGGAATTGAGGCAGATCTGATTGTTATGCACCCATACGACAGATGGGGATTTTCCATGATGAAAGCAGAGGATGATGACCGTTACTGGAAGTATATGCTGGCACGTTTTTCTGCATATCGAAATGTATGGTGGCCCCTGGCTAATGAGTATGATCTGATGCACGAAAAGACTCTTTCTGATTGGGAAAGATATGCCAGCATTATCTGCGAAAAGGATCCTTATCACCATCTCAGATCCATTCATAACTGCAAGGCGTACTATGATTATAACCTGCCCTGAGTAACTCACTGCAGTATCCAGAGAACGGAGACATACCGTTCCTCCGAGCTGGTAAATGAGTGGCGCGAAAAATACCATAAGCCGGTAGTTCTGGACGAAATCTGCTATGAGGGCAACATTCAGTTTGGCTGGGGGAATATCAGTGGTGAGGAAATGACAAGAAGATTCTGGAAGGCATTCTGCCGCGGAGGATATCCGGGACATGGTGAAACCTATCTCAGTCAGAATCGTATTCTCTGGTGGTCTCATGGCGGCGTTCTTCATGGAACATCACCGGAGCGCATCAAATTTCTTGCAAATATCATGAAAGAAACACCGGGACTTGGTGTGGAACCAATGCCTTGCAAATGGGATGAGGTTGCCTGCCGTGTTGCCGGTTTTCCGGCAAGAAAAGATTATTTTATTTACTATTATTCCTTTATGCGACCAGGCTTCCGGGATTTCTACTTTGATGATACTACAGAGTATCAGGTGGAAATTATCGATACCTGGGAAATGACCATTACAGATGGTGGAATTCATAAAGGAAAGTTCAGAGTAAAGCTGCCGGGGAAAGAGTATATGGCGGTGCGTCTGCGGGTAGTGAAGTAATAACCATATTCATACAAAAAGCTCAGTTGGGTGTGCAACTGAGCTTTTTAAAGCATAAAATGTTATTTCACTTCCTTCATCCGCACTGCCATATACTGCCGTGCGCCCATCTTAATTCGGATTTTGCCTTCGTAAATCTCCGGCAGCTCTTCGGTCGTCATGTTCCAGGTGTCAATTAATTCAATCTTGTACTTCTTTCCGGCAGGAAGTGTGTAATTACGGTACAGCGGGCGGAAGAAACCATAGTAATAGAGGAAGAAATGCTCGCCTTCATGGAGGCATACAGAATCCCAGTTTTCCTCGTGATTCTCCTGGGTAAGAGTAAGTGGCTGGATATCATCCGGAAGCTGCTCCATCTGCTCCTTGAGGAATGCGATTCTGGCAGGACTTTCGCCGTGAAGTCTGCCACCGTGAGACCACCAGATTTGATCGCCTTTGTCTACATAAGTTTCGCCGTGAGTCATATATCCACCGCGCATGCAGCCCTCCCAGAAACGTCTGGTAAGCTCCTGAGCAGTCAGACTTCCCCACCCAAAATCAATGTTTCCTTCGTATCCAACTTCATCTACAATAACAGGTTTGCGGTACTGCTTTCTCCAATCGGTTATCATTTCTGCAGTTTTGTAAACATCCACGCGCTGAACACTTACATGTGTGATCCAGGGGCGGTTATGGTCATAAAGCGGAATGCAGTTGTGGATAGAACGAAGGTGTCCGTAAGGGTCATTTTCAATCACAACTTTTGCATAAGTTTCCCAGTCTTCAACGGTTTTCTGTGGCATAAGATCGTACTCATTTGCCATAGACCACCAGATGTTTTTGAAATGGGAAAGACGTTTTACCACGTAGGATAAATAGAAAATATCCTGCTGTTTTGTCATTTTGGAAAAGCCCCAGCGGTCGTATGGATGAAGAAGAATAATGTCTGCTTCAATGCCAAGATCGTCCAACTGCTGGATCCTTTTCTCCAGTTTTTCAAAGAAATCATTGTTAAATCTGGTAAAATCAAAGCCATCCTGGGCATTTCCCTGGAATGCATAATTCTCAGGATCAGTAGTGTTGTAGGTATAGAATTTTGGGAAAATACACATTCTGATCTTGTTAAAAGGAGAATTTTTCAGAGTATCCAGAGTCTGTTCCTGGACTGCTTCAGTCTGGTTGACCCACGCATAACAGGCAGTTCCAAAAGGCTGGAATCGGGTACCGTCTTCGTATGCGAAGTGGAATTCGTCCTCTGTTTCGTAGAAGTTTACTTCTTTCTTTGGAAGAACATCTTTTTTCAGGCAGACACGTCCATGGTTGCAGGCAGAAGCAGGAGTACACTGAAATTCACCGGTCTGGCCATCCAGCTGAGGGTCACTGCTGTGAGTCAGATAAGTCCAGATTCCTTCTTCCTGCGGCATGAAGCGGATGCCGTATTTTCCGTGATCTTTGTAAAACCCTTTTACTGTAAGCTTCTGGATTCCATTGGAAAAATCTGCACTAAGGGATACTTCCTGGAATGGGTTACCGTTAGCTGTGCCCAAAAGCTCCAGATCGAATACTTTATATTTTTCTACTGTCTTTTCCATGTTGTTGTGATTACCTCCTCATATAATCAAGTGTTTTTTATTGAAAATTCAAGGTTTTTCAACCTTTCATATCTCAGTGAATAAGCCA
>CAKRRG010000082.1 GCA_934394545.1 uncultured Blautia sp. | reverse complement strand
GAAGCCAAAGTGCTTAAGGTAAACGATGGCGAAGGCCAGGTTATCTTAACCTACAAGAGACTTGCTGCAGAGAAAGGTAATAAACGCCTTGAGGAAGCATTTGAGAGCCAGGAAGTATTAAAGGCTCCTGTAACTCAGGTACTTGATGGTGGATTATGTGTTAACGTTGAGGAGACACGTGTATTCATTCCTGCAAGCCTTGTTTCCGACACATATGAGAAGGATCTCAGCAAATATGCTGACCAGGAGATCGAATTCGTTATCACAGAGTTCAATCCAAGAAGACGTCGTATCATTGGTAACCGCAAACAGCTTCTTGTTGCTGAGAAAGCTCAGAAACAGCAGGAACTTATGGAGCGTATCCATATTGGAGATACTGTAGAGGGTGTTGTTAAGAACGTTACAGATTTCGGTGCATTCATCGATCTTGGCGGTGCTGACGGACTGCTTCACATCTCTGAGATGTCCTGGGGCAGAGTAGAGAACCCGAAGAAAGTCTTCACAGTTGGTGAGACTGTTAAAGTTATGATCAAAGACATCAAGGGTGAGAAGATTGCTCTTACAATGAAATTCCCGGAGGAGAATCCATGGCTTACAGCAGCTGAGGATTTCGCTGTTGGAAATGTAGTAACCGGTAAGGTTGCACGTATGACAGACTTCGGCGCATTTGTAGAGCTTGCACCTGGTGTAGATGCACTTCTTCATGTATCTCAGATTTCCAGAGAGCATGTTGCGAAACCATCTGATGTACTTACCATCGGACAGGAGATCCAGGCTAAAGTTGTGGACTTCAATGGCGAAGACAAGAAGATCAGCCTTAGCATGAAAGCTCTCGAGGCTCCGGCTGAGGAAGAGACTGTAGAGGAATAATTTAACCGGATAAAAATAACCGCCATTCACGATTTTGTGAGTGGCGGTTGATTTTGCAATAGCAAATATAATAAAAAGAAGAGGCATTGTCCATTTTTGGGTGATGTCTTTTTTGTGTGGAAGTTATTTCAGCTTCCAGAAAAGATATTCCAACGTATGTAACAGATATTGTTTTTGCTTCGTTTGATCACTGAGAAATTCTTCTGTACATGGAAACCAGGTATAACAGGTCTCCCTTGTAGCAGATTGTTTGAGCCCTTTGTCCATAAATTTACTAATGGATTTCGGTATTGCCATGTCTTCTTTAGGAAGATAATCATAACTCTTATAGTCGCTGTAGTACTGACGAATTCGATTGTTTACAGGCTTTACAAGAAGGCTTACCAGGTTCTCCTGACCTGTAAGATAAAACTCTTCTGTTCCATTGGAAAAAGCAGCAGGCAGACGGTAAGGGAGCTTCATTTGCAGAATCAGGTTTTCGCCGTCGCAGTCAACCCCATTCATATCAAATTCCCCATTTTTTAGTGTCAGGTATCCCATCATCTTAAACACATCCCCAAGTCCCAGAAGGTCCTCCATGTTATGTCCCATAACGATATCAAGGTCTGTCTGCTCCCTGCGAGCCATATATTTTTTGTAAACCTTGATACATTCTCCACCGTTACAGTAAACACGTTTCTGTTCTCCGAGAAATGTTTCCAGCTGCTCCTGTTTCAGCCCCGGAAGCTTCAGAAGGCCCTTTAACGGGCGAAGGGTTTTATACAAATCTAAAGACGAAAGCCCTTCAAAAGGATCCGGCAGCTCATAAAAACTGCAGCGGGCCTGAAGGTAAGGCTGGTCAAAGGAATCTCCATTGTACTGAATGGTACAGGTAAAATTTTTTAAAAAATCTGAAAAATCCTTTAATAAGGCTTTTTCTTCCCGGAAATCAGGTGCAAGCCATTGATACAGCTGCCAGCAGCCATCTTCATAACAAATTGCACCAATTAAATACAAAAATGATGAATTTCGTCCTAATCCGGTGGTTTCAATATCATAAAATAACGGCGAAAAATTGACATTACCAGTGCCGTTTCCAGATAAATTTTTAACAGTCTCAAAGTCCGGAAAGCCTTGTAAAATCGGCATTTTTTTAACAATCAGCATATTATACTCCTTTCATGGATTGTATTTAATTATACACAATTTTTTTGTTTTTAGGTAGTGAATTTTTTTACAAAATGCGGTATAGTAGAATGTATAGAATAGTCAGAATATATAAAGAAAAGGAGAAACCTATGTGGGATTTAGCAATTAACGGAGTGGATTTCTATCACATTGCCAATTGGTTTTACATATACAGTTTTCTTGGCTGGCTTTGGGAAACCTGCTACGTGTCTGTGCGAAAGGGCAAATTGATAAACAGAGGATTTATAAATGGTCCCCTGTGTACCATATATGGCTGTGGAGCTCTTGCCGTATATCTGATCCTTCTTCCCATCAGTGATGATCTGCTTCTTTTATTTGTAGGTGGAGTTGTAGTTGCCACTGCACTGGAATATGTGACAGCAGTGTTGATGGAGAATATTTTCCACACCTCCTGGTGGGATTACAGCGATAACAAGTTTAATTTTCAGGGGCGTATCTGTCTGGGCTGTTCCCTTGGATGGGGATTGTTTACCGTAGGGCTTTTCAGAGTGCTCTATCCGGTGGTTCAGGAGTTTACGGAATTGTATACCAGAAGAACCGGAGAGATTGCAGTTTGTGTGGTCACGGTAGTTTACATTGTGGATTTTGCTTTTTCTGCAGCTGCAGCTTTCCATCTGCACGAGCGTATTCCTGCATGGGAGCAGGCTCTGGATCAGATGCGTGTAGAGCTGCTGATACAGGCTCGTGAGAAAATGGAGAATCTGGAAGATCGCAGCGGAATTTCCAAGGAGAAACTTAAGAAACAGCTGGAAGGACAGAAGGGGCGCTTTGATGATATTGCCCTGATCAAAGAACTGGAAGAGAAGAGAAATAGTATGATGGCAGATATTTCCGAAGAGCTTCAGAAACGTAAAGAGGCAATGGCTGGAAAAGTCAGTCACAATATGCAGCGTTTCGTAAAGGCGTATCCGGAACTGAACCGTGGCTATAAGATACACAGAAAGAAAAAGAACAGCCATAAGAGTAATTAGACAAACGGTAAAATTAACATATGAATCAGACAAAAAATCAGATTGCTGCGGACAAAAGAGTCAGTAATCAATAAAATAAAGGCGGTGAATATTAGTGCGATTAACTTTTAAAGGAGGCGTACACCCCTTCGAGGGGAAAGAAATGTCAAAGGACTGTCCGGTGGAAAAATATCTTCCTAAGTCAGATCTTGCATACCCATTGTCCCAGCATATCGGTGCTCCGGCGAAACCTGTGGTTGCAAAGGGAGATCATGTACTTGCAGGACAGATGATCGCAGAGGCAGGAGGATTTGTTTCTGTTCCTATTCATGCTTCTGTATCCGGTACTGTGAAGGGAATTGAGAAACGTCTGACAGCTACCGGAAGTATGGTAGATTCCATTATTGTGGAAAATGACGGCTTATATGAGGAGGCAGAGTTTCACCCGGCGAACCCGGCAGATCTTACCCGTGAGGAGATTATCGGAAGGATTCGCGACGGCGGTGTAGTAGGTCTTGGAGGTGCAGGCTTCCCCACACATGTGAAGCTTTCTCCTAAGGAACCTGACAAGATTGAATACATACTGGTAAATGGTGCAGAATGTGAGCCTTATCTTACAAGTGATTACAGGCGCATGATGGATCAGCCGGAGAAGGTTGTAGAAGGTTTGAAGATCGTAGTCGGACTTTTTGCTAATGCAAAGGGCTGTATCTGCATTGAGGACAATAAGCCGGATTGTATTGAGAAAATGAAGGAGCTGACAGTCGGTATCCCTAATATTGAGGTAAAGGAACTGCAGACCAAATATCCCCAGGGTGGTGAGCGTACTCTGATTTATGCTGTGACCGGACGGGAAATTAATTCCTCCATGCTTCCTGCTGATGCAGGCTGTATTGTAGATAATGTTGAAACAATATGCAGTATTTATGATGCAGTGGCACTTGGAAGACCGATCATGAAGCGGATTTTCACAGTAACCGGTAAGGGCATCAACCGTCCGGCACATTTTGAAGTCTGTACAGGAACGGATATGGCCGAACTGATCGACGCAGCCGGTGGCCTGAAGGAGCATGCCGGCAAGGTGATTTCCGGCGGTCCTATGATGGGATTTGCCATGTATGAGCTTCATGTACCATGTGTGAAGACCTCTTCTTCCCTTCTGTGTATGCAGAGTGACCCGGTTTCTGACGCAAAAGAGGAAGAGACAGCCTGCATTAACTGCGGACGCTGTGTAAGTGTCTGTCCGGGACATGTCATTCCGGCAAGACTTGCCACCTTTGCCCAGCGGGGCGATATGGAGAACTTCCAGAAGTTCGATGGAATGGAATGCTGTGAATGCGGCTGCTGCAGTTACATCTGTCCGGCCAAACGTCCGCTGACCCAGAGCATTAAGTCCATGCGTAAAATGGTTCTGGCAAGCAGGAAGAAGAAATAATAAGGGGGAAGAAACGAATGGAACAAATGTTGAATGTATCATCTAATCCCCATGTCCGGGCAAGGATGACCACTGCGAAGATCATGCAGCTGGTTGCCATAGCACTTTTACCTGCTGCCCTTATGGGAATTTATAATCATGGATTAAAGGCACTTGCCGTTCTGGTGGTATCCACCGGTTCAGCAGCACTTGCAGAGTGGTTATATGATCATTTTATGCACAAAAAGAATACGGTGAAGGATTTCAGTGCAGTGGTAACCGGACTTCTTATCGGTCTGAATATGCCGGCAGGAATTCCGCTCTGGATTCCGGTGCTCGGCAGTATTTTTGCAATTATTGTGGTAAAACAGCTTTTTGGCGGTCTTGGACAGAACTTTATGAACCCTGCCCTCGCAGCCCGCTGTTTCCTTATGATTTCCTTTGCAGGAAAGATGACAGATTTTTCCGTGTCAGACAGCTTTAAAGGTGCTGTTGACGGTGTGACAGGAGCTACCCCTCTGGCCGCTCTTCGTGACCATGGCTTTGTGGCAGGCTCCTCCGTTCCGGTTAAGAATCTGATTTTTGGTAATATCCAGGGAACCATCGGAGAGACCTCTGTAATTGCCATTCTCATCGGTGCAGCAATCCTGCTTTGCTATAAAGTGATCAGCGCCAGAATTCCGCTTACCTATATCGGCAGCTTTGCAGTATTTGTGATCATCTATATGCTTGCTTCCGGCAAGGGCTTTGATGTAAATTATCTGCTTACCCATCTGTGTGGCGGCGGTCTTATGCTTGGTGCATGGTTTATGGCAACGGATTACGTTACAAGCCCCATTACGCCAAAGGGACAGTATGTATATGGTGTCTGTCTTGGTGTTCTTACCGGAATTTTCCGTATTTTCGGAGCTTCCGCAGAGGGCGTTTCCTATGCGATTATTTTCTGCAACCTTCTGGTACCGCAGATTGAGCGGTTCACCCGTCCGGTTGCTTTTGGAAAAGGAGGCGCGAAGAAATGAAAAATAAAATTGTGAAAGATACTCTTGCGCTGACTGTGATCACACTGGTTTCCGGACTGCTTCTTGGTTTTGTCAATGACATTACAGCAGGTCCGATTGCAAGCCAGCAGGCGAAAGAGAAGGAAGCGGCATATAAGGCAGTATTTGCTGACGCAGCCAGCTTCGAGACGGTTACAAGCGGTGAGGATACCGATCTGGAAAGCTATCTGGATGAAAACGGTTTCAAAGCTCAGAATATTGATGAAGTCATGTTAGCAAAGGATGACCAGGGAAAGGAACTTGGCTATGCCTTTACCGTAACAACCTCAGAAGGTTATGGTGGAGACATCCAGTTTGCCATGGGCGTTCAGGATGATGGAACCTTGAACGGAATTTCCATTTTATCCATCAGTGAGACCGCTGGTCTTGGTATGCGTGCCACGACAGATGATTTTAAGAATCAGTTTAAAGATAAGAACGTAGAGAAATTTACCTATACAAAAACAGGTGCCACCTCAGACGATGAGATTGACGCGTTAAGTGGTGCGACAATTACTACAAATGCCATGACAAATGGTGTTAACGCAGGACTTGCCGCATTCCGTTATGAGAAAGGGGGCAGCCAGAAATGAAAAAGAATACGCCATCTGAGCGACTGATAAATGGTATTATCAAAGAAAATCCTACTTTTGTGCTGATGCTTGGTATGTGTCCGACGCTGGCCATCACCACATCCGCAATCAATGGTATTGGAATGGGACTTACTACAACGGTAATTCTGGCAGCATCCAACCTGATGATCTCCCTGCTCCGTAATTTTATCCCGGACAGTGTGCGTATGCCTGCTTACATTGTTGTAGTAGCATCCTTTGTAACAATTGTGCAGATGCTTCTCCAGGGCTTTATCCCGTTTTTGTATTCTTCCCTTGGAATTTACATTCCGCTGATCGTTGTAAACTGTATCATCCTGGGAAGAGCGGAGGCTTATGCATCCAAGAACAAACCGATTCCCTCACTGTTTGATGGTATTGGAATGGGACTTGGATTTACTTTAAGTATTACCTGCATCGGTGCAGTTCGTGAGCTGATCGGTGCCGGCAGTATCTTCGGCAAACAGATCCTTCCTCTTGCAGACGCTGCAGCAGGAAAAATGGGCTATGAGCCGATAACCATCTTTATTCTTGCACCTGGCGCATTTTTTGTTCTTGCATTTTTATCTGCGCTCCAGAATAAATTCAAGCTTGGCGCTGCAAAACGTGGCATTGATCCAAGTAATCCGGATTGCAAGGGCGGCTGTGCTTCCTGCGGAAATTCCATGTGTTCAGGGAAAAGGGGGTAGGAGAAGATGAAAGAATTATTACTGATCATTGTAAGCTCTGCGCTGGTAAATAACGTAGTCCTCAGCCAGTTTATGGGCCTTTGTCCGTTCCTTGGCGTATCCAAGACTACAGATACGGCAGCTGGCATGGGTGGAGCGGTTATTTTCGTAATCACTTTGTCCTCCTTTGTAACAAGCGTAATCTACAAGCTGATTCTTCTGCCACTGGATCTGACTTACCTTCAGACCATTGTGTTTATTCTGATCATTGCGGCATTGGTTCAGTTTGTTGAGATGTTCCTGAAAAAAAGCATTCCTTCTCTTTACAAGGCACTTGGTGTGTATCTGCCGCTGATCACCACAAACTGTGCAGTTCTTGGTGTGGCTCTTACAAATGTGCAGAAGGATTACAATATTCTGGAGGGAACTGTAAATGGTTTTGCAACAGCATTTGGTTTCTCCATTTCTATTGTACTGATGGCAGGAATCCGTGAGAAAATTGCCTATAACGATATTCCGGAAGCATTTCAGGGATTTCCCACTGTGCTTTTGACCGCAGGATTGATGGCAATTGCGTTCTTCGGATTTTCAGGATTAATTTAAGGAGGCGTCAGGATGAATATTGGTGCGATTATAGCAGCCACAATTCTGGTTGCGGCGGTTGGGCTCTTCATCGGTGTTTTCCTTGGAGTAGCCGGAAAAAAGTTTGCAGTAGAAGTTGATGAGAAGGAAGTTGCCATCAGAGAGGCTCTTCCTGGAAATAACTGTGGTGGCTGTGGCTATCCGGGCTGTGATGGTCTGGCAGCAGCAATTGCCAAGGGAGAGGCGCCTGTAAACCGTTGTCCGGTAGGCGGTGAACCGGTTGGAAAAATAATTGCCGGTATTATGGGACAGGAGGCCGTTGAGACTGCCCGCCAGGTAGCTCATGTAAAATGCTCCGGAACCTGTGAAAAGGCGAAAGAAGAGTATGTTTATACAGGAGTGGAAGATTGTGAAATGCTTCCATTTGTGCCGAATGGCGGTGCAAAGACCTGTACATATGGCTGTTGTGGCTTTGGAAGCTGCGTAAAGGTCTGTCCGTTTAATGCCATTCATATTGTGGATGGAATTGCAGTAGTAGATAAAGAAGCATGTAAAGCCTGTGGCAAATGTGTTGCTAAGTGTCCGAGACATCTGATCGAGCTGATCCCATACGATCAGAAGGTGGCTGTGGACTGCAGCTCTCACGATAAGGGCAAACAGGTAATGGCTGCCTGTGAGATTGGCTGTATCGGCTGTAAGAAGTGCGAGAAGACCTGTCCAAACGGTGCAATTACCGTTGAAGATTTCTGTGCACATATTGACTATGAGAAGTGTACAGGATGCGGAGCCTGTAAGGAGGCCTGTCCGAGAGGGGTTATCCGGGAAGCATAAATATAGAATGAAAAAGCCTGTGTTCGTTAGAATGCAGGCTTTTTTTCTTGGGGCTATTGTGCTATGATGTTTTAATCGGGTTTTCCCGGAAAGCCTTTTCAGGCTTTTATATTTTTGACAAACAAAAGAGGAGACATGCATATGATCTGGAAATTACTTTGGCTGTTTCTCATCTATTCCTTTGCAGGATGGGTTCTTGAGACAGTTCTTGCTTCCCTGAAACAGAAGAAATTCGCAAACAGAGGTATTATCAATGGCCCATTCTGCCTAATCTATGGATTTGGAGGATTCTTCATTACTGCATTTACAAGAGAACTGACCGGCATCTGGTTGTTTCTTGGCTGTGCCATTGTAGCTTCCCTGCTTGAGTGGATCGCTGGACATTTAATTGAAATGTGGTACCACGAAAGATGGTGGGATTACCGGAAGATCAAGTGGAATCTGGATGGATATGTCAGCGTACCTACCTCTTGTGTCTGGGGTATTCTTGGCGTATTTGTGATCAAAATCGGAAACGGGATTTGCATGTCTTTGTATGGTCTGCTACCGGGACTTATAAGCAGAATCCTCATACTGGTTCTATTGGGATTTCTGGCAGTGGATGCCATTGCCACACTGACCATCCTTTTTGGGCACAGCAAGAATCCTGAGAGATGGATCGCTGCTGACCGGGATATTGACTCCGCAACAAAGAAGCTTGGGGCAAAAATTGATGATGTTGTAAATCGTCGAATTACCAAAGCCTATCCTCAGAAGCAGCACACGGAGAAGGAAGAGGCGCACCCGGAGATTTTTGCCTATGGATGCAGCTTTTATAAAATCGTACTGCTGTTTTTTATCGGCGCATTTCTTGGTGATATTACAGAGACTATTTTCTGCAGGATCACAGCCGGATATTGGATGAGCCGCAGCAGTGTGGTATGGGGAGATTTCAGTATTGTGTGGGGACTTGCCATTGCAGCAGTTACAGCCCTTCTCTATAAATACAGAAACCGCTCCCAGCAGTTCCTTTTCTGGATGGGCACATTTCTTGGTGGTGCCTATGAATATATCTGCAGTGTTTTCACAGAAATCGTATTTGGAACCGTATTCTGGGATTACAGTGATATCCCATTTAACCTTGGTGGAAGAATCAATCTTCTGTACTGTTTTTTCTGGGGATTTGCTGCAGTAGCATGGTTTAAAATATTTTATCCGCCTGTTTCCAGAATGATCGAGAAGGTTCCGGTAAAAATTGGAAAAATCATTACCTGGCTTTTGATCGTATTTATGCTTGCAGACGGAATCGTATCCAGCGCTGCGCTGGCACGTTATAATGCCAGAAGCAATGGCATAGAAGCTGCAAATGGCTTTGAAAGCTGGGTGGACGAACGCTTTGATGATGGTCGGATGGCACAGGTATATCCCAAGGCGAAGAAGGTGGACTGAGAAATCCTGTAGAAGATATGCTTGTCTGCCAATCCTCTGTGTAGTAAAATGTTATTAAACATGATTTCCAAGACAAATGAGCTGGTCTGCACAGAGCAGAGATATGTGTGTATTAGCAGGTCGCGGCGGTTTGGCAAGTCTATGGCGGCAATTAAGCGCGGCACATAATGTGGATGAAATGCTGGAACGCTTGAAAAGATATATATTGTTTGACTTACTGGACTGCTACAGCCAGATGAAATTTCGGGATGAAAATGACCTGATACAGGTCATGAAGGATATTTTTGCCCGTACCAGGCATCCTTTTGTGATTCTTTTGGATGAGTGGGATTGCTTGTTCCGTGAATATAAAAGGGATGGAGAATCCCAGAAGAAATATCTTGATTTTTAAGAGCATGGCTGAAAGATCAGGATTATGTGGCTTTACAGAGGCAGAAGTGAGGGAGCTATGCAGGCAGTATGGGAGAAATTTTGAGGAAACACAAGCCCGGTATGATGGTTACGAATTAGTTACGGTGGAAGCTGGCGAAAAGAAAACGTATGTCATGTACAGTCTGAAGTTAGTGGTAGATGCTATGCTTAGCGGCGTATTTGATAATTACTGGAATCAGACGGAAACATATGAGGCCCTCAAATCCTACATTCAGTTGAATAACTGTGCGTCGCATTCTCGTTATTTCAGTGATGAGTTAGGCGCACTATTTTTCTGAAAACAAACAGAACAAATGTTTGCAAACTATTCTTGCGTATGGTATAATAAAAACATGGAGAAAAATATGTTTAATATCAATAATAATGAGCTTTCATATGGTAGAGGATATGTGTATTCCCTGCAGTATCATCTGGTATGGTGTACAAAATATCGGAAAAAGGTTTT
>CAKRRG010000081.1 GCA_934394545.1 uncultured Blautia sp. | reverse complement strand
ATAAAAAAAGCAGTTTTTCCGTTCTGGTCTTTTGAAAGTCCCAGAATCTCTCCGTAATTTTCATAAAACTGGTTAATTGCAATAAGGAAATCTCCAAATACCAATATGATAATCAATGCGCAGCCCCCAGCAATAAAGATTGGCAGAGAATTCCAATAGAATGCCTGCGCCAGGAGGCTTATAAGTCCTATTACCAATACACTCCAAAGTATCCAGCGGAGTTTCTGACGCTTTGCATTTGCTGCGTGGGTGTCCTGAAAAGTGGTTTTTCTCCGCCTTCCCTTTCGAAATGTATTATATTCACCTGTTCTCAAAGCACTGTTGTAATACTTGCAACTTACCGTACTGTTGGCAAGTTTATCTGCCATTTTTATATTTGCTATTTTTACCAAAAAGAGCATTATTGTTATACATGACAGAATTGCAGTCATTTTGACTATCGTCATTCCATTTCCAACGGTCAACATCTGCCCTGCCCCGCCCTTATTCATACACAGAAAAATAATCCCTGCAGTTGTTGCAACATAAAGTCCTGTCGAAATCACTGCTATGATAATCCGAAATACTTGAAATTTTTTGATTCTTACTTCAAGCCGCTTGTATTCTTTCTGAAACTCATCATTTCTTATTTCATCTCTAAGCATAAGCAGTTCCTCTGAAATTCTTTCTTCATCTAATGCCTCAGTTTTATAGTCCATAAGTTTGTTCAATAACACCAGAATTTTTGTCCTCGTGTTCTCAGCCAATGTCTGCATTTTCCCATTAAGCATCTCTTTCAAAACTGTGCCAAATGTATATTGTTCAGATTTGAGATCAATAACAATCTCATCATCTCCTGACAGATTTTTAAATTCAGCCGGACAATACTCCGGTGTAATCTCAATCCTTCCGTCACCTGCACGATAATTTCCCATTGGCACTGCACTGTTAAAATCAAAGAATTTCGGAAAATCAACTGTATGTGTAAATTCTGATACCGACAACAAAATATCTGAAGGTTTCAAGTCTACGTAAGCCCATTTTTTCTTATGAAGCAGTCTGAGAAATTCATGAACTCTCCACGCTATATGTAAAATTTCATCTGCTGACTCATTTTTTATGTCGACCTTCCAGCTAACTGATTCTTTTATGCATTCGTTTTCACAATAGACAGTTCCGTATCCGTACAATACTTCAACTTTTTCTTCTGCACAGATATATTCTCTTGTCTCTTCACAGTCATACAATTTTTTCATAAATTGTACGCCGGATATAAAACGTTCTTTTTGTCTGTTCCATTCTGTTCTCCTGATTTCAGGACAACATAAACTCACCCCATCAGTTCTTTTTATCGCCTCCCCGGGTAGATTAATCTCCGGATTAAATTCTTTTAATATGACCTGCGAAATTCTGTTATCTGACTCTTTTTCTGCCAGATAACAAAGGCAGGAAGCGCCCTGCTCTCCTGTTTTAAGCAGATGAAGAATTGTGTATGAATACTTTTTTCCTTCATCATTATTCAAATAGAGTTTTGTACCATTTCTTAGTGGAACTCTTTTCTTCATTGCCTGGATATTCCTCCAATCGCCTGGATAATATTTGGTAATATTCTGTATTTTTTAATATCAGTGCACTTCCTGGTCTTTCATCAACACTGCTCCGTGTGCACCACGAAAACAGAATCATAATAAGTTTCTGTATTTGTTCTTCATAATTTTTCGTATATAGTACAAATTTCTTTTTCCATTTATCATTTCTTAAAAAATTAATATCTGGATTACTTCCTGTAACCCATATATAAAACTGTATCATAAAAAAATATAGATCGCAGGTAGATTCCGGTACAAACTCCGTACCATTCAGGCATGCCTTCTGATATTCGGGTGGAAATAACGGATTTGTCCATCCATACTCTTTTTCATTCCAGCTACTCTGATTGCAACACCATACTTTATTATGTCTGTGATACTGTGAAATACAGTCTATACCTCCTATTAAATTTTCCAGACATTCCTGCTCACTGATTTTTCTCATAAATTATTTTCATTTTACCTCCTGCTTTGGTTGCTGTTAAAATATTTTTACTTTATCCTATCACAGGAAGCATCATAGGTTTTCTTCATTTCCGCTTTTTTATCGTCAAAATAGTCAAAAAATTCATTTTAAATTTATATATTTTTCTGATTGTACATCCCAAAATCCATTGTTATAATGAAATAGCTTTTTTGTCAAATATTGTAATACCCGTCAGAAGGAGGACACTGCTATGCCAAATGTTAATGATTATGCTTCAAAATTTAATTATTGGAACGCAATTCGAAGTTATGTTGAAGCCAATGCTTCCAAATACCATCTCGGACCTCCTGTTTCTGACGATGCACTGCTCGACTTTCTTAAAAGTATGTCTTCTAACCTCGGAAGAGGTGAATGCTCTGAGCGTGAAGACTTCAATAAATATATTAAAAACCTTTGCGAAAACAACTGCTCCGCTTCTAAAAGGCACAGCATTTTACGTCTTTGTTTTGCACTGGATATCGACTCCATCAATGATATCAATGCTTTCCTAATGAATTATATGTGTGAAAAAGAACTCAGTCCAAGAAATTTAAAAGAGTTCATTCTTCTCGGGGCGGTAAAATGTAATCTTTGCTGGAAAGATGCCATGGTGCTTTTTAAAGAATACAGTAATAAAATTGATCAATCCATCGCTCCCTCTGATTATGCTCCAGGAAAAACCCTCACAGTATATAAAGATTATATTGAAAATATCCATAATATTGACGATTTAAAAGCTCTTCTTGAGACAGATCAACTGCGTGGCTTTTTTGCCTTAACAAGAAATACTCATTATCTGGCCTTATTTGATGATATTGACTGGCCAATTTCCTGCGATATTCTGGATCTGATCGAACTTAAAGAGGAATCAACTGATTATTCCATTACCGCTTACTACAAAAACATGTTTGGTTTACATTCAATTGATGGCGATATTGGAGATAACTTTCTTTCAGCAGAACAGATTGGTAAACTTATTCCGTTATTTCCCGACGTTTTTGTAAGCGAAAAATTATTTGCTTCCATAGTGAAGCGCCGTCGTGAACTGGAAGTACCTTCCGGCACTTACCTTTTACATCTGCTTCTTACAATAAGTGCACACAAAACTATTGAAGAATTTGATTCTATTAGTCAGGAAGAATACGATGCAAATTACAGAAATGCCGGAGTTAATCTTGCTGTTCGCGAGAAGTTTCTTAACGATTATCTTGATAACAGCTTAACCTCTGCCGGTTTTCCTGGATTAAACCCAGTCAAAGGTTTTGACCGTCTTGTTATTGATGCATATGACAATACAATAAAAGAACTTGACACCTCTCACATAACAAACGAAGAAATCCGTAAAAAACTGCTTTATAATATAAGGGAATATCTTCAGACTGGTTTATGATTCGTCTAATCATTAACAGTAACAATTATCAAATAAAGTGCGACTGTAAAAATCCAGACAAGGGATTTTTGCGGTCAAAAATAAATTTCATCTTTCATAGAAAAAAGATCCCTGCAAAGACGAGGCTTGTTAGCCTTCTATCTTGCAAGGGATCCTTTCAATTACTACTGGGAATGCCGAAATGTAGTATTAACCAACAGCCCCATTTTTCAATTCAGGAGAGCGCCGCAGGCGGTCTTTCCTATAAAGAAAGAAAAAAAACGGAACCACTGATTTCTCAATGATTCCGCTTCTTAGTTACGTGTGTTAGAGGATTCGAACCCCCGGCCTTTTGGTCCGTAGCCAAACGCTCTATCCAGCTGAGCTAAACACACATTTATTTCTTGTGAAGTATTTGTCCCTCACAACAATAGATATTCTACACGATACCGTTCGTTTTGTCAACACCTTTTTCAAATTTTTTTAAAATATTTTTTTGTAGGTATTTTTTACACGATTGGCACTATTTTCTGGCTTTCTTCGCCTGCCAATTCAGAACTGCGCCAACCATATAAATTGCCGGAAACATCAGCATTCGGATCACAGATGCCGGATCGAAATCCCCGAAAATCATGGTAACGATCACTTCTGCAACAACCTCCGCAATAAGAAGACCACCCATTCCCAGGCAAAGTCCTGCATTCTCCACGTTAGCTGCCTGCTTCACACCAACTACACCTGCTGCCAGGTAGATCACGCCTGCTGCCAGAACCATCACGTTACTTGCTACCAACTGGCTGTATGTCATACTGTTCTGCTTCAGGTATTCCACAACTGCGCTATCACTGCTGCCTTTCATCACCAGGGAAATCGTATTTCCACTTCCAAATGCCAGAAGAACCCCAAGAAAAAGCAGAAGCATTCCGCCAACCTTCAGGATCGTTTCTCCCGGTGCCTGTTTTTTTAACATAATCTTTTACTCCTCTAAGAAAACACGGACAGACAAAATGTCTGCCCGCTGATGTAAAGCGGACCTGGAATGTCCGCTTTGCTACTTGCTCATGAACGCAGTGCAGGAAATTATTTTCCCTGCTTACCTTAATGCTCCTGTTTACGCATCCAGAAGGAATGCCTTATAAGCCTTCTTCGCCTCGTAAACGTCAGCCTTGCTGGTAACTTCCCAAGGTGCATGCATACTGAGTACAGAAACGCCACTGTCGATTACTTCCATGCCATAAAGAGCTGCAATATAAGCGATTGTTCCGCCACCGCCTACATCAACCTTACCAAGCTCTGCTGTCTGGAAATGAACCTTATGATCGTCAAAGATCCTGCGAACTCTTGCAACATATTCCGCATTGGCATCGTTGGAGCCGCCTTTTCCGCGGGAACCGGTAAACTTATTCAGTACGATACCTCTTCCAAGATATGCGGAATTCTTTTTCTCAAACGCTTCTGCAAATGTAGGATCATAACCGGCACTTACATCTGAGGAAAGCATGCTTGAATTCTTCAGTGTCTTTCTCAGTCTGAGATCAGAATACTGTCCCATTGCATCCAGTACATCCGCTACGCTGTTCTCAAAGAAATGAGACTGCATACCAGTAGCTCCAACACTTCCAATCTCCTCTTTATCAACAAGAATACAGCAGCATGTACGCTTCGGTGCTTCCATCTCAAGCATAGCCAGAAGAGAGGTATATGCGCATACTCTGTCATCCTGTCCGTAACCTGCGATCATACTGCGGTCAAGGCCACAGTCACGAGCCTTTCCAGCCGGAACGATCTCAAGCTCTGCGGAAAGGAAATCTTCCTCTTCCACACCATATTTCTCATTGAGAATACGAAGAACATTCTCCTTCACAGCCTCTTTCTTCTTCTCATCCGGAAGATCCTTCAGCGGCTGGCTTCCAATCAGGATATCAAGCTGCTCGCCCTCAATTACCTCAGAAGCCTTCTTCGCCATCTGCTGTCCGGCAAGATGAACCAGAAGATCTGTAATATAAAGGATCGGATCATCCTCATCCTCTCCAACTGTCACATTTACAACGGTACCATCCTTCTTCACAATTACACCGTGCATTGCCATTGGAAGGGCAACCCACTGATATTTCTTAACGCCGCCATAATAATGGGTGTCAAGATAAGCCAGATCTGTATCCTCGTATAAAGGATTCTGTTTGATATCCAGTCTCGGGGAATCAATGTGGGCACAAAGAATATTCATACCCTCTGCCAGATCATCCTCTCCAATATGATACATGGCAATCACTTTCTTCATGCCAACCTGGTAAACTTTATCTCCAGCTTTCAGAGCTTCGCCATTTTTCACCTTATCTTCAAGGGAAACATAACCAGCTTCCTCAGCCTCTTTCACAATCTGTGTGATACATTCACGTTCTGTCTTTCCTACATCTAAGAAATGACGGTATTTCTTTGCTACCTTCTCCAGATCCTGCATATCAGCATCTGAATATGTGAGCCATGCGTTTGGACGTTCCATAATCTATATCCACCTTTCTCCATTTTCATTTTGTTTTATCCCAGATCATTACTGCCTGGGATTTTTCCTCACCCGTTCCATTATAACGTATAAAGTTATAAAAAGCTACCGGCAAATGCGGTTTTCTTTGAACTTTATGGTCTTCTGTAACGATTAAAACACGCATATATTTCCTGTTTTCTTGGCGTTGCATACCCACAGGAAATGTATCCTTCTGAAAGAAAGGACAATCCCTCTTTTTCCAGTTTATTGCAAAGCAGCTCCACAATTTCCGGCAATGTCCGCTTCCCATCGATCAATTTTTCCACCGCATATTTCAGCAATGCCCCAAGTGTCTGTGTCTGCTCACTGTCGATCAGCTGCTCAATGTACCGCAGATCCACCTCCTGCTTTCCAATGGAAAAACCATCTCTTCCATGAGCCTTCACTTTCAGCCTTTCCGGCTTATCCTGGGATTTAAAATGACCGTAATAATCCTTTTTCGGACCTTGGAAAAGCGTATTTTTTGACATGGTACGTTGACTCTTTGGCAGCTTAAATTCGGCTATTGCACTGTCGTTTAATGGATAATCCCAGCAAAGCTCCCTAACCTTCCGTGTGATATCTACAGGCACATAATTATCCATCTGGATCACTGTATCCGCAATATGAAAAAAAGCCCCGGAGCTTCCTGCAACTATTATCGTAGATATTCCTGCCTTCTCATACAAATCCCTCGCCCGTTCCAGAAACGGCGTGATAGGCTCCTTTTCCCGGCTGATCACGCGCTGCATAAAAGCATCCCGCACCATAAAATTAGTAGCCGAAGTATCTTCATCTAACAGAAAAACTTTACTTCCGGCTTCCATTCCTTCCACAATTCCGGCAGCCTGGGACGTACTTCCACTGGCATCTTCTGTGGAAAAACAGCTTGTATTTTTCTTGTTTGGAAGATCATTTATAAAGAGGGAAATATCTACATCCTTCACAAACCTTCCATCTTCAGAACGCAGTTTCTGGGCTGTAGAATCTGTGATCACATATTCCCTTCCATCTCCCTGAATATGATTGTAAATACCCAATTCTAACCCATTCAGAAGAGTAGATTTACCATGATAGCCACCGCCCACAATTAGTGTAATTCCCTTTGGGATTCCCATTCCGGTAATTTTTCCCTTATGGGGAAGTTCCAT
Organism: uncultured Blautia sp.; assembly: GCA_934394545.1. GTDB lineage: Bacteria > Bacillota > Clostridia > Lachnospirales > Lachnospiraceae > Blautia_A. The sequence continues at coordinate 4,401 of CAKRRG010000081.1, read as the reverse complement.
AGTCACACGCAGACTGTCCGGGGAAGAAAAAGCTACACACTCCTTCATAGGTTTGGACGAAATTCCACTTTCTCTTGGCAAAATTGCGCCATCATTTATAAATGCAACAAGGGAGCGTTTCTGCAGTTCTTCCCGGATATATGCCTGGTCTTCTGCCAGAAAAATAGTATTTTCCAGATCTTTTCCACTTAAATTCCGAAATATAAACGCTTTTTCCACACAAACAGGCAGAAATTCAAATAAAATTTTCTCCAGTTCACCTGCATTTATTGTACGTCCATTTGCAGGAAAACCAACAAAAAACCGAGCAATAATTCCCTGTTCTGTAATCTCACAAGCAGTTCTCTCCAACACTTCCTGACCGCATCTGGTCACAGAAAGCAAACCACTTTTCCCAGAGCCTTTTGCCCGGAATGTATAACGGTTCACCTGCTTCTCAAACTGGCGGGTAAGAAAATCTGCAAGAGTGATCCTGGTCAGACTGTCTTTATAATACTCCGCTGGAAATCCGGCTTCTTTATGGGATATTTTCACACTGATATGAGAAGGGGATGCAAAAGGATCTCCCTGCACATGATCTACAGATAAAATATATTTCTTAAACTGATATGTCCCTTTTAGGGATTTATAGGCAGGATAACTCTTCCGATTAATGGATCGAAGCAGCTCCTGCAGCTGAAATGATGATTGCATAATTACCTCCACAACGTAAAACCACCGCCCAGTTAGCGTTCTTGCCAACAGACGGTGGTTTATTTATACATTTTTAGGGAAAGGAAAGAGTTTTTCTTAAGAGGTCTTTCTCTTAAGATGTATATATCATACCTCATAAATGTGAGAGATATTTGTCCAAATTCTAATAATTTTATAAAATTTATAAAATGAAAATAACCAATTCGTAACCACATGCGAAATCCGTTATTTTTCATTTATCAGTCATGTCTCTCGTCCTTGTTTCCATAAGCTTCGCAAAATCTTGCCGCAAATGCAGGTGGCTCATGATTCGCATACAAATGGGAAATATCACCAAAGGAGCTCATGCGGAAAGCAGCAATTCCCTGGCGGCGTTCTTCTGTTGTCAAGGTTGTCACGGAAGAAGGCGCTGCTACGCAGCCATGCCATAATACCATAGGCGATATATTCAGCAGATGGCTGAGAAGTACGCATTCCAGACCAAAATGACAGAAGAAAATGATGGTGTCATTATTCTCCTCATTTACTTTATAATAATGGCCGTCTCTCTCATATCCATGCTTTGCCAGAAGCTTGTCAAACTCTCCGATTACACGATCATACTCTTCCTTCACATGTCCTTCCTGCATTGCCTCATTTTCAAACCAGTGATCATACTGGAAAAACCTCTCATCTGCCATCCAATCCTGAGGCAGCCAGTCCCATGCAATAATCTTCTTATCTTTTACATCCGGACGCCAGATCTGGCAAGGAAACTCCTTCAGCCATTCACATTCTATAGCTGTTCTCCCCATTTTTTTCAAAGTGGGAGCAGCTGTGTCCTTCGCTCTTCCAAGCGGGGACACATAAAAAGCTTTCACATCCAATTGGGAAAGCTTCTGGGAAAGATACTCCACTTCTTTCCATCCTTTTTCTGTAAGAGAATCTATATCATAATCCGGATCACCATGTCGTACAATTAATAATTTCATAATGTCACTCCTCATTATCTCTTATGTAAAGCATTCAATAAACCATCATCAATTTTAGCATATCTTCACACATAATTCACTATAATTCTTTCCAGCATTTCTTTACAATTTTCCAATCGTAAGTATATAATGAATAAAATACCAGAAGATCATTTAAGGGAGATACCATTATGAAAAAGCTTGCCGTTATTTTTCCAGGTGTGGGCTATACATGCACAAAGCCCCTGCTCTATTATACCGCCTCCATGGCTGCTGAACGAGGCTATGAAATTATCCGGCTTGACTATGGCCAGGATATTCACACCTTTCATGGCCGCTCTCCGGCTGAACTGGAACCCATCATAAAACTTGCAGCAAAAAGAACGCTCTCCCAGCTGGAAAACGTCCCTTTCACTGAATATGACCATATTATTTTTATTTCCAAGAGCATTGGAACTACCATTGCCTGTCAAATGGAAACTGCCTTACAATTAAAAGGAAAGGTTCATCAGTTTCTCATAACTCCCATTCCTTCCACGCTCCGATATCTTGCCGATATCAATGGTCTTTTCTTTGCCGGAACTGCAGATCCATATATGCCAGAATCCAAAATTCGTGCCGCCGCAAGAAATTTCCCGGATAAAACCGGAGGGATCTTCGAAGGCTGTAACCACTCCCTGGAACAAAAAGGGGATACCTTAGGTGCACTAAAAAATGTTAGGCTGATTGTGGAATGCCTGGGGGAAATGCTGGTCTGATACCAGCATTCCCATCCCCTGCAATAAGTTTATAGTATCTCTTATCCCTGCAACGTAAGACAAGTCTGCATATCGCTCATCCCTGGTCTGAATGCAGGCGATATAATCGTCAATTACACGCTTTACAGTATGGGATAATTGCAGCTGGTCATACCGATTCTCCAGATATTTCAAATCCTCATTGTCCTGTCGGATATAAGAATCATTTTCATTCACTCTCTGCTGATTCATCACCATTCTCTCAATGTTCTGAAGCATCATCATTGTCATTGTCGTTTCCATTATCGTTTTCCTCCTGATATGTACTTATAGATCATAGTTCATTGGTAACGTTTTCCCGAAGCTGCCAAGCTCTTGTCCAGCCGCTTTCAGTTATTCTTTCTTGTATTTTGAACAGTGATAAAATATTTTGTTATTTCACACTTTCCGTCATTATTCTACTTTTTATACCAGAATTTTGCAACAAAAATCGTCCGACAACTTCCACCATAATTCGACAAACAATACGAAGATTGTTCTCTTTATCTGTATCAAAGTTGCTTTGACAGACACAAAAAAATGTGCTTTAATGATCCTATCAGGACAATAAAAGACAAACAGAGAGGAGCGTTTAAGTATGGGATTTCTTGCAATCAGCAGCCTTATGCTATTAGGTGGAATTTATATGCTGCTTGCTTTTGGCTGGTGGATTCTGCAGGTTATTGCTAACTGGAGAATTTTTACAAAAGCAGGTGAGGAAGGATGGAAAAGTATTATTCCAATTTATGGCGATTATGTTTCCTACAAGATTGCATGGCAGACAGGATATTTCTGGCTGACTCTGCTTCTTGGTTTTGTAGCTTCCTGGATTGAAAATTACGCTAATCCAGCAGGAGACAGCGTGATGCTTCTTATGATTGTTTCTCTAATTCGAATTATTACAGGAATCATCGGAATTATGTATAGTGTTAAACTTGCCAGAGCCTTTGGAAGAGGAACCGGATTTGCAATTGGTCTGATTTTTTTGCAGCCAATTTTTATCCTGATTCTGGGATTTGGAAATGATCTGTACTACGGCGCAGATAAGTAGTTTTTTATACTATAATTTCTTTTCTCAAAATTCCTATAGGATTAAAAAAGACCAGAGTGTCAGTTTTGCAGCTGGCTGTCTCTGGTCTTTATTTTATGCATTTCTCATTCGTGTCAAATGATTCGTGTTAAAGTCCAAGCATATCATTTACAAGGATTACATGTATTCTGCCTTTATGACGGGAATATCTTGTAATCAAAAACTGACAACAAATTGTGTCCGGAGATTTGCAGTCAAAACATTTACCAGTTTCCTTACAAGGTGTCTTCACTTCGAACCGCTGTGCATTTGCTGGAGCAGCCACATTTCTGGCACGTTTCATTGCCGCATCCAGATCTGAACAGACTTTATTCATTCCAACAATAAAAACTACTTTTCGCGGACCCTGGGCAATACAGGATACTCGATTGGAATTTCCATCAATATTAACCATAATTCCATCACTTGTAATTGCATTTGCACTTGAAAGAAATACGTCCGCATCATAGGCTGCCATAAGACCATCCCTTGGAGACATATTCGCACGGTTGATGTAATTATAATTTCCCTCTTCCAAAACCTTAATCAGACCAACTTCATGTGCACTTGCACAGCCTCCCATAGCTATGCTGCTACCTTCCGGAATCAACTCCAAAGCCTGCTTTACGGCTGCTTCCCGGTCTTCTGCGTAATAACCTGACATATTACGGGATTCAAGACCTTTGATCACCGTTTGAGCTAATACTTTGTTTCGTTTCTTCATATTGATATCCATGAATTCATTCTCCCTTCATATTGTATAAACACTTTATCATTTTAACCGAATCAAGCAAGTAGCGAAGCGGATTGCGAATATCCGCTTGACTTTCATTACACAAAAAAACCCTTGAAAATCAAGGGTTTCAAATCATGCCGCAGACCGGAATCGAACCGGTACGGGTATCACTACCCA
>CAKRRG010000080.1 GCA_934394545.1 uncultured Blautia sp. | reverse complement strand
TTCCCGGAATCCTTCTTTGTAGATAAAGATGGAAACATTGTAGGAGATCCGATCATGGGCAGCAGAAATCTGGAAGACTGGAAAACAGCTGTAGAGGATGCACTGGAAAAAATTAATTCCGGAAAATAAAAAATGGTTAGGGAATGTAGGATGAAAAATTATATAAATAAAATCACCCAGTCCAGATGGACCGGAATTGCCCTTGCAGCGGTGGGGATTCTGATGATGGCCTTTGGCATTTACCGGGGTGAGATGGGAGTTGTTTTCACAAAAGCTGTAAATATCTGTATGGAGTGTATTGGAATTGGATAATAAGAAAATGAACATAAAAGACTGGCCCAGGCACACCATACAGGCACTCTGGGCGCTGCTTACAAATTCACATATATCCGGATTTGTAACTGGAAAAATATATACAGGAAAGCTGAAAAATGCCTGTGTTCCGGGACTGAACTGCTACTCATGTCCCGGGGCAGCCGGTGCCTGTCCGATAGGTTCTTTACAGGCAGTAGTAGGAAGCTGGAATTTTAAATTTGCTTACTATGTGATCGGATTTCTGATTTTCGTAGGTGCGATTCTGGGAAGATTGGTATGTGGATTTCTGTGTCCTTTTGGTTTGATCCAGGATCTGCTGAATAAGATTCCGTTTCCGAAGAAAATCCGTACTTTTAAATGGGATAAAGTACTTCGAAAACTGAAATATGTGATTTTCCTGGTATTCGTAATTTTGCTTCCCTTATTCCTTACAGATATAATGGGACAGGGAGCACCTTATTTCTGTAAACTGATCTGTCCGGCCGGAACATTGGAAGGCGGACTGCCACTGGTACTTCTGAATAAGGCAATGCGTGGTGCTATCGGATGGCTGTACATATGGAAAAATACGATTTTGATCGTAACGATCATTTTGTCCATTATTATTTACAGACCGTTTTGTAAATATATTTGTCCCCTTGGAGCTTTTTATTCCATATTTAATAAGGTATCCGTTTATCGATACAGTGTGGATATGGATAAATGTATTCATTGTGGAAAATGTGCAAAGGCATGCCAGATGGTAGTCAATCCTGTGGAAAACCCAAACAGTCCGGAGTGTATCCGCTGTGGAAGGTGTAAACAGGCCTGTCCGGTACATGCCATTAAGAGTGGTTGTAAACGGTAATAGTTGAAAAATTTAAAAATATCATCGTAAATGCGGCTATGTTGTAAATGAAACATGGAGGCAGATACGGTGATATTTTTTATGTAAAAAATGAAAATGATTTTCATATTGACTTTGTAAAATAAACTGCTATAATATGAAAATGATTTTCAAATTGGAGGCAAGGATCATGAATGAGAAAGCACAATATCGTACCAGACAGATTACAGAGCTTGAGAATTATCTGCGTTCTGTGGAAGGAAAGCATGTTACGGTAAGTGATATTTGTAAATATTTTAAAAGTCAGGGAATCTCTATCGGAACCACAACTGTGTACCGGCAGCTGGACAGGATGGTGGAGCAGGGACTGGTTGCCAAGTATGTGGTGGATGGCACAAGCAGCGCATGCTTCGAGTATCTTGGACATGAGGAGCATTGCCATAAGCATGTATGCTTCCACTGTAAATGTGAGAAATGCGGAAAGGTGATCCATCTGGAATGTGAAGAGATGACTCATTTGGGAGAGCATATGCTGGCAGATCACGGTTTTCAATGGGATTTTACCAGGACGGTATTTTACGGAGTTTGTGAGGATTGCCGGGGAAAATAAATTACGGATATCTGGTAATAGAATAGAAAAGAGGTTCATTATGCATAAACTAAAAAGTAAATTCAGGCAGGTATTTCTGTTAACTGCTGTAGCAGGTATAGCCTGCCTTCTTGCGGGATGTGGTACTGACGGGGATATAAAAAAGAGTGATAATAAGAAATTGCAGATCGTAACCACTATTTTTCCAGAATATGACTGGGTGAAGGAAATTCTTGGTGCGCAGGCAGACAACACAGAACTTACCCTTCTTCTTAGAAATGGAACAGATATGCACAGCTTTCAGCCGACTATGGAAGATATTCTGAATGTGTCCACTTGTGATGTATTTATCTATGTGGGTGGTGAATCTGATTCCTGGGTTGCTGATGCACTGGAAAGCTCCGGCAATCCGGACCGGAAGGTGATCAATCTGATGGAAGTAATGGGTGACCAGGTAAAAGAGGAAGAAGTGGTAGAGGGAATGCAGGATGACGAAGATGGTGAGGGAGCTACAGAGCTCTCACATGCTTCTGATGAGCATGCCCATAACGAAGATGCGCCGGAATACGATGAACACGTATGGCTTTCATTGAGAAATGCATCCCTGTTCTGTGACACCATTGCAGGTGTGCTGGCAGAAGCAGATCCGGAACATGCGAGGCTTTACCAGCAGAATGCAGATGATTATGAGGAGAAACTGGCAGCGCTGGATCAGGAATATCAGACTACAGTTGCGCGGTCCAAGTCCAAAACATTGCTGTTTGCAGATCGTTTTCCGTTCCGATATATGACAGATGATTATGATCTCACATATTATGCAGCGTTTACGGGCTGTTCTGCGGAAACAGATGCAAGCTTTGAAACGATTACATTCCTTTCCGGTAAACTGGATGAATTGAAGCTTCCGGCAGTTCTTACTATCGAAAATTCAGATCAGAAGGTTGCGAAGGCAGTGATTTCCAATACGGATACGAAGGATCAGAAGATTTTAACACTGAACTCCATGCAGTCGGTGACAACACAGGAAATAGAGGAAGGAACTACCTATCTCTCTGTTATGGAAGGGAATCTGCAGATCCTGAAGGAGGCATTATGAGATTGATCACATGTGAAAATCTTACATTAGGATATGAAGGAAAGGCAATTTTATCCGGACTTAGCTTTTCAGTAGATTCCGGAGATTATCTTTGCATTGTGGGAGAAAATGGATCTGGTAAATCTACGTTGATGAAGACGCTTCTCCATCTGCAGCAGCCTATGAGCGGAAGCATTACTACAGGAGAGGGACTGAAAATCAATGAGATCGGTTATCTGCCTCAGCAGACTGCCCTTCAGAGAGATTTCCCGGCATCTGTGGAAGAAATTGTAATGTCCGGTTTCCTGGGAAGAATGGGACTTCGTCCTTTTTATAACAAAGCAGAGAAAAAAGAGGCCAGGGAGCTGATGGAGAAAACCAGGATCACTGACCTTGCAAAACGCTGTTATCGGGAGCTTTCCGGCGGTCAGCAGCAGAGGGTTCTTCTTACAAGAGCTCTTTGTGCTACAAGAAAAATTCTTCTTTTGGACGAACCGGTTTCCGGTCTGGATCCGGTGGCAACTGCAGATATGTACCAGATTATTGACGAGCTGAATAAAGAAGATAATGTTACCATTATTATGATTTCTCATGATATCAGCGAAGTGGCCACGTACGCCAGTCATGTGCTGCACATTGGAGAGCATGTGTTCTTTGGAACAAAAGAAGAGTATTTGCGCAGCAAGATCGGAAAGCGTCTTGTAGATGCAAAAGAGGAGGAAAAAGCATGAGCGTAATATTTGAAAAGCTGGTATTTTATTTCCAATATCCATTTGTGTGGTATGCATTGATCGTGGGAATCCTTATTGCTCTTTGTTCTTCTCTTATGGGAGTAACCTTAGTACTTAAGCGTTTTTCCTTTATTGGGGACGGACTTTCTCATGTGGCCTTTGGCGCCATGGCAATTGCGTCTGTATTGAATTTCAGCAATAATATGCTGTTTGTTATGCCAGTAACCGTAATTTGTGCTGTACTTCTTCTTCGCACAGGACAGAGCACAAAGATTAAGGGAGATGCAGCCATTGCTATGATCTCAGTTGGAGCGTTGGCGATAGGATATCTTCTGATGAATGTATTTTCCACTGGCTCTAACATTTCCGGGGATGTGTGCAGCAGCCTGTTTGGCTCCACATCCATCCTTACCCTGACAACTGCGGAAGTGTGGTTGTGTGTGATTGTTTCTGTGCTGGTAGTCGTATTGTTTGTAGTATTTTATCATAAAATTTTTGCGGTTACCTTTGATGAGAATTTTGCGAAAGCGACCGGAACTAAGACAGATGTATACAATCTGTTGATTGCAGTGATTACAGCAGTAATCATTGTGCTGGCAATGAATCTGGTTGGTTCGCTCCTGATTTCCGCGCTTATTATTTTCCCGGCACTGTCTGCAATGCGGGTTTATAAACAGTTTGGCGCCGTAATCATTTGTTCCGCAGTTCTGTCCGTGATTTGTGCATTTCTTGGAATCATGGCTTCCATTCTGGGAGGAACACCGGTTGGCTCGACCATTGTGGCAGTGGATATTGTGGCGTTTCTGGTGATGAGTCTGATTGGAAAAATTCTGGAGCGTGGTTAAATAAGGCTCCGTGTTATTTGCGGGCTTTATGCATAAATGTATAGTAATAATGACTAAAAACAGTAGAGATATTTTTAGTAAAAACAGCTTTTGAAAGAGGAACAAAGTAGTTTTATAATAAACATAACGGCGAGTAGCGTAATAATGCAGGAAAGCAAAAGATACGTTACTCGCCTTTATAAAATTCATTTCAGGAGGGATCGTATATGCATGAGTATGAGATTTTCATTGAGGATATAAACCCATGTGGTGGAGAACAGTACAGTAAAAAAACATTGATCGAGGCAGAAGCAGCCAGTCCAGAAGCTTATGTAAAAGAGAATGGAAGATTTCCGATTTTGGAATCCACACGCAATGAAAGCGGGGATGTTGTAATAGTAACAGGAGATAATAAAGGTTCTTTTGTACGATATACGTTTACGGAATAAGCGTGTCGGTTAGTAAGGAGATAATTTTGTGAAATATGAAATAGGAGATTTTGTCAGTAAACCAGTCATCGGTATCTGTAAAACGATTATTGATTATATTACGGCCAACTGCCAGTGAAATTTTGTTTGACTTTTTGAAAAAGAGGCAATATAATTACAACAAACGAGTAGCAAGTAAGCGTAAATCCAGTTTACCGGCTGCTCGTTTTTATTTTGTAAATGTATAATATCGCCATGAAAAAGTGTGTAGCTTGTCAGCGTAAGTCCAACTTATAAGACAAGGTGCGCACTTTTTTTGTGCAGAAAAAAAGAGAGGAGTTAAAGCAAAATGGCGGAAAGCAACAAGATGAAGGAGATGCCAGTGAATAAGCTGATGGTCCAGATGGGAATTCCGATGATCTTATCCATGGCATTGCAGGCAGTCTATAATATTGTAGACAGCGCATTTGTAGGAAATATGAGAGTGGGCAGTGAAGCAGCACTAAATGCACTGACTCTGGTATTCCCGGTTCAGATGCTTATGGTGGCAGTAGGAATCGGAACAGGTGTAGGAACCAATGCACTTCTTGCAAGGACACTGGGACAGGGAAACCGTAAAAAAGCTGCGAAGGTAGCAGGAAACAGTTTGTTCCTGGGTGTGATCATTTATGTGGTTTGTTTATTATTTGGCATCTTTGGGGTGAGGGCATATATTTCATCTCAGACAGTAGATGCAGAAGTACTTGAGATGGGAGTCAGTTATCTGCGGATATGTTGTGTGATTTCTTTTGGAATCATCTTCTTTTCCTTATTTGAAAAGCTGTTACAGGCTACAGGACGCTCTCTTTATTCTACAATCGGTCAGGTGGTTGGAGCAGTTGTAAATATCATTCTTGATCCGATCATGATCTATGGTATTGGACCTTGCCCGGAAATGGGAGTGAAAGGTGCAGCCTACGCAACTGTAATTGGACAGGTAGCATCCGCAGTATTACTGCTTATCTTTCATATCAAATTAAATAAGGAATTTGAGCATGGGGCGAAATACATGAAGCCGGATGGCGGAATTATCAAGGAAATCTATGCGATCGGACTTCCGGCGATTATCGCTCAGGCACTGATGTCTATTATGGTTTATGTGATGAATCTGATCCTGAAATTCAATCCCTCAGCACAGACAGCTTATGGATTGTTCTATAAGGTGCAGCAGTTTGTTCTCTTCCTTGCATTTGGTCTGCGAGATGCAATCACTCCGATCATTGCATTTGCTTATGGAATGAGAAGTAAAAAGAGAATTCAGGATGGTATCAAATATGGACTTATTTATACGGTTGCATTAATGATTATTGGAATTGCAATTACGGAGATTTTCCCCGGAGCATTTGCAACGCTGTTTAATGCGGGACAGTCACGAGAATATTTTATCGGTGCGATGAGAGTGATCTCGGTAAGCTTCCTGTTTGCCGGAATCAATGTTGCTTATCAGGGTATTTATCAGGCACTGGACGGTGGTGTGGAATCATTGGTTATTTCACTTTTGAGACAGCTTATTATCATCCTGCCGCTGGCAGGAATCTTTTCCCTGTTTGTAAGAAATGGTCAGGTAGGCGTTTCCCTGATTTGGTGGGCATTTCCGATCACTGAAATAGTTTCATGCTTTGTAGGTTATGTGTTCTTAAAGCGAATCAGAAAAAATAAAGTTAATGTTTTGAGTTAAGGAGGAACTGAAAATGGCAAAAAGAATCATTACAATCAGCAGAGAATTTGGAAGCGGTGGACGTTTTATCGGAGAAGAAGTGGCGAAGAAGCTGGGAATTGCTTATTACGATAAAAATGTTATTAATGAAATTGCAGAAAAGTCCGGATTATCGCCAGAATACATTCAGGAAAATGCAGAATTATCTCCGAAAAAAGGGATGTTTGCATATGCACTTGCCGGACGTGACATCACAGGAAGATCTGTGGAGGATATGGTATATGAGGCGCAGAGAAAAGTTATTTTAGAACTAGCCGAGAAGGCCCCTTGTGTGATCATTGGAAGAAATGCAGACTATATCCTGAAAGACCGTGACGATGTGCTGAATGTATTTATTCATGGAAATATGCCGGAGAAAACACAGAGGATCATTCGCTTATATAATGTAGATGAGAAGAAAGCTGTGAAAATGATGGCCGACACAGATAAAAGACGTATGACAAATTATAACTTTTACACGGATCAGAAATGGGGAAAGGCCAGTAATTATACGTTGTGCCTGAACAGTTCACAGCTTGGATATGACAGATGTGAGAAGATCATTATGGAATGTATGAAAGAATAAAAGCAGACAGGGGCATGAATCTATTGTTGGATTCATGCCCTTTGATTTATAATTGTGTGATTTTTTTCAATAATTTATGTGACATACAATAGCTGTAAATGCAGGCAATGATTTCTGCAATCCAGAATGCATACCAGCCATGTGAAAGACCGGAGATTTTTATGAAAATCCAAAGGCAAGGAACCAGTAAAATGAGCTGGCGGATAGCAGCACCAACCATATTGATGATACCATTTCCAAGTCCAGAGGAAAAATAACCGCATAGGATCGTGATTGCAGCCATGACAAAAGAAATGGAAATAATCCTCAATGCCGGAATACCGAAAGTCAGCATTTCCTGGCTGGCAGAAAATAACTGCAGCAGCTGTCCGGGAAAACAACAGAATATAACAGTTCCGCATAAGGCGATGATCACTCCGGTAGGAAGTAAAACCTTCCATGTCTGCTGTACTCGTTGATAGTTTTTATCGCCGTAATTATACCCTACAATAGGTATGGCAGCCTGTCCAAGTCCATTGATGGGCATCATCAGGAAATTCTGTAATTTATAGTAGATACCAAAAAAGGCAACTGCTGTTGCAGAAACGTCCAGAAGGATAGTGTTTACTACAAAGGTCATAATACTTCCAATCGCCTGCATAATGATCGTTGGAAGACCTACCCGGTAAATATCAGTGACATCCTGCCATTTGAAATGGTAGCCTTTCAGATGAACATGGATTATTGGATTGCGGAAACGGTTAAACAGTAAGGCTGCGATAGCACCAGCTGTTTGTCCGATAACTGTCGCGATTGCTGCACCACGTACACCCATTGCAGGACAGCCGAGCAGACCAAAAATCATAATGGGATCAAGAATAATATTCAAACCAGCACCTATGATCAGAGAAAGCATAGATAAGACAGTATCTCCAACAGCCTGTAACAGTCGCTGGACATAGGTTTGCAGAAAGATTCCCCAACAATAGACAAGATTGATAGAGAGATACTGTTTGCAAAGAGCCTGCAATTCTGGATCAGCAGTCATTTTAGATGCAATTGTGTCAGAGAAAAAGATACCGGCAAGGGAAAAAATAAGGGATGTGAGAAGCATCAAAAAAAGTCCGGTTGTAGCAGCCTGACATGCTTCTTCGGCTTTGTGTTCCCCGATTTTTCTGGAAAGCAGGGCATTCAGACCTACTGCAGTACCGACACCTACGGCAATCATCAGGAACTGAATGGAATATACCAGAGATGCAGCCGTCAGTGCCGTTTCAGATAGTCTGGCGACAAAGATGCTGTCCACAATGTTATAGAGCGACTGTACAATCAAAGACAGCATCAGGGGAACTGCCATCGTGTACAGTAAGGGACGGATTGGCATCTCTGCCAGTTTGTTTTTAGAATTCATAAAACCTCCTTGCGGCATTGTAAAAAAATAAGCGTGAAATCTGTAAGGACAAGCAAATCCTTATGATTTCACGCTTTTACAAGCCGGCTTTTCGTACAATTATTATTTTCTTCGGACATATTATAAACGATAAAGATGAGAAAATGCAAGAAAAATATGATAGATATTGACAAGAGATAAAAAATAATTATAATAAGTAGTGCACTACTTAATAAGGAGACGCTTATGGAAACCAACATTGCTCCGGGGCTTCGATTTTCTATATTAGACAGAGAATTTAAGAAGAAACTGGAAGAACGCGCAAATCGGATGGGATTAACTGCTGTACAGCTGAGGGTGCTGGGTGAATTAAGCCGTTCAGAGTCACTGGGAGCTGAAGAAATCAACCAGAAAGATCTGGAAAAAGCATTAGCTGTCACGCATCCGACGATGACTGAAATTATCAAAAGGCTGGAAAAGAAAAATGCCGTTATCTGTACGCAGAGCAGGCTTGATGGGCGCTATAAAAAGATTAACTGCACAGATGAATATAAGAATATTCATCTGGAGCTTAAGGAAATGGACTGGGAGATTTTTAACAAAATCTGTGAAGGCATTCCCAAAGAACATGTGGAAATATTTTTAAAGGCATCAGAAAAAATGCTGGAAAACATTGAAAAATAGTGTACCTGTATATATGGGTGCACTTTTAATAAAAATATATAGGTAGCACACTACCTAAAGGAGGATGTAATGAAAGAAAATAAGATGGGAATCATGCCGGTCAATAAGCTTTTGCTTACAATGGCGGCACCAATGGTTTTATCAATGCTGATCGGTGCATTGTATAATGTAGTGGATAGTCTGTTTGTAAGTCATTATGGAGAGAATGCATTGTCAGCAGTTTCTTTGGCATTTCCCATACAAAATATTATTATTGCAACGGGAACCGGAATCGGTGTAGGAATCAATGCATTATTATCACGATACTTAGGGGAAAAGAAGCAAAAAGCAGTTAACCAGACAGCCATGCATGGAATTATCCTTGGTGTTGGATTTTATGTGCTGATATTACTGTTTGGCATTTTTTGTGTACGGAGTTTTTATACAGTTCAGACCAAAGATGCCGAAATAGTTTCCATGGGAATTGATTATCTTACTGTTATCTGTGTATTTGGATTCGGTCAGATGTTTCAGCTGATCTTTGAAAAAATACTGCAGTCAACAGGCCGGACTTCCTATACAATGGTGATGCAGATCGTTAGTGCTGTTATTAATATTATTTTAGATCCAATCTTTATTTTTGGATATTTTGGTTTACCGGCAATGGGAACCAGAGGTGCAGCGATAGCCACAGTGATAGGTCAGATTGTAGCAATGCTGCTGGGATTGTATTTTAATCTGACCAAAAATAAAGATGTTCAGCTTACTTTCAAATCTCTTAAGGTAGAAAGCTACTATTTTAAGGGTATTTGCACGGTTGGTATTCCAACGATCATCATGCAATCCATGTCCAGTGTTATGTGCTTTGGGGTTAATAAGCTTCTTCTTGATTTTTCAACTACTTCAACAGCAGTATTTGGAGCATATTTTAAATTACAGACATTTGTATATATGGCGATTTTTGGATTAAATAATGCACTGATTCCAATCGTAGCATTTAATATCGGGGCAAAACATGCAGACAGGATCAAGAAAGTTATCCGCCTTAGCGGAGCATATTCCGCGTTGATCGGACTGATTGGTCTGGTAATCATGGAGCTGTTTCCAGTACAGCTAATATCAGCATTTGCACCATCCGAAGAAATGTTTTCACTTGGTGTGACTGCACTGCGTATTCTGGGGCTTAGCTTTGTCTTTGGAGGAATTTCTGTTATGACCTGTTACGCGTTACAGGGCTTTTCCCGAGGAATATCCAGCCTTGTAATTTCGGCACTGAGACAGGTGATTATTTTGCTTCCGATTGCATCAATTCTGGGTAAAATGATGGGAATCAATGGAATATGGTGGAGCTTTCTGATCAGCGAAACAGTAACCGTTGTACTGGCAGTTATTTATCTTGGAAGAGCCGAAAAGAAGGAAATCAGCATAAGCTAATTATCCATTTACGCCTTTTAAAGATAATTAACGATACAGCAAGCCTGAATAATTCCTCCGTGGTAAGCAATGTATACACACCAACAATTCCCCACTTGAATACATATGCTGCAAGCAGACACAGGGGAATTCCAATACACCATGTGCCAACAATATCAATGATCATAATGATTTTGGTGTTACCGCCACTTCTTATAATGCCTCCGCCAAGTATCATATTTTCTACCTTGACCGGAGCATACAAGGCAAATACGATAAGCAGTATCTTTCCAAGCTCTTTTACACTGTTATCAACACGATAGAATCCGGTATATACTCCAGCAAAAAGGATAAGCAAAGCTGATACCGTTACTGCACCAAATAAGCCTGCATACATAATCTTCTTTGATTCAGTGTAAGCCTCATCATATTCTTTCCTGCCAAGCCTTTTGCCGACCATCACACCGGCAGCCGCAGACAATCCGCTAAGCGCCCCAATGATAAGCCCTTGTATCGGGCCGGTAAGTGTATAGGCTGCAAGGTTTGATGTGCCAAGGTGTCCATAAACAGCAGACTCCACATTTTGCCCGAGACTCCATAAAAACTCACTGACCAGAATCGGCATAATCATGATCAGATAATCCCTGATTGTGATTTTTTTAAAATGTAGAGACAATACCGGTTTATCTCCATCTTTTCTGATACATAAGACAAATCCGATAACAATAAATACCAGGTTAAAAAACTGGGAAATAAGTGTGGCAGTGGCGGCTCCCTTTATTCCCATACATGAAAATCCAAATTTTCCGAATATCAGCAGATAGTTCAGTCCTGTGTTTACAACAACTGCTCCAAAGCTTGCCAGAAATGGTATTGTGGCATGTTCCTTACAGCGCAGCCAGGAGGATAAAATATTGCTGACAGCCATTGGAATATAAGAAAACGCTACGATTCTAAAATAAACCGCACCAGTATTTATAATACTCATATCTTTCGTATACAGTCCAAGAATCTGCGACGGAAAAACTCCGGCTGCAAGCAGGAACAATGCTGATATCATAATTCCGCAGATGAGGCTCACATCAAAACTGCACCATGCCTCTTTTGTTTCTTGTGCACCAATAAACTGAGCAATTAATATCCC
>CAKRRG010000079.1 GCA_934394545.1 uncultured Blautia sp. | reverse complement strand
CACATATAGCTTTTAGCGTGGGAAGTATAGAAAAAGTAGATGCATTGACAGCAGAATTAAAAGCGGATGGTTATGAGATTATTAGTGGACCAAGGACTACGGGTGACGGATATTACGAAAGCTGCATTGTTGCGGTTGAGGATAATCAAATTGAGATTACAGTATAATGGGAAAATGCAGGTATTTGAAAGGACAAAAACATGGCTTCTAGCAAAGAATATTTACAATTTATATTAGAGCAGTTATCTGGTTTAGAAGAAATTAATTATCGTGCAATGATGGGAGAGTATATCATATATTATCGGGGCAGAATTGCCGGAGGCATATATGATGACAGGTTACTTGTGAAACCGACAAAATCTGCAGTTTCTTATATGACAACTGCGACTTATGAATTACCATATGAAGGGGCAAAAGAGATGTTGTTAGTAGAAGATGTTGACAGTAAAGAATACCTGGCTGGACTCTTCAATGCAATGTATGATGAATTGCCGGTTCATAAATCAAACAATAAAAAGAAATCTATGGATACTCTGTAATTGTGGGGTAGTAAAATGTGACACTACCGCTGGTGAAAAGGAAAAAGATTGATGAAATTAGAGACAGAGCGCCTTTATCTGCGGGAAATGACACCCGATGATTTTGATGCACTGTATGCCGTGCTTGCCGATTCTGACATTATGCAGCACTACCCTTATACCTTCGATGAAGCACGGGTGCAGAATTGGATCAATAAAAATATGGAGCGTTACCGTGTATTTGGATTTGGCTTGTGGGCGGTCTGCCTGAAAATCACAGGAGAAATGATAGGTGACTGCGGGCTGACCATGCAGAACATCAATGGTACGATCTTGCCGGAGATCGGCTATCATATCGCAAAGGCGTATCAACATCAGGGCTATGCAAAAGAGGCGGCGAGAGCCGTTCGAGATTGGACATTTGCAAACACGACTTTTGGCGTGGTGTATTCCTACATGAAAAAGGAAAATGTTCCGTCCTCTGCTGTTGCCCACGCGGGCGGTATGACCCTGCTGAGCGAGTTTACCGATGACGCAGGCGAGCAGACGGTCATATATGGAATCAGTCGTGAAGAAAGCATGAGTCAGTTTTGGACAAAGTTGAAATGAAATCCGCAATCAGTATGCTGGGCATTGGCCTTGCTTGTCTGGCAATAACACAGTTTTCAGAACCTCATTCCATTGGGGACAAAACTGCTGTGGTAACTAAGATTTCTGCGGAATCGGAAAACTAAATCTGTGGTTTACTGCGATGAAGTGGCAAGAATTCCTAATTATATGGGTTGGAGAACTGCTTTCTACCAATGGAAGGATGTGGAATTTCATACAAAAAATTGACAGAGAAAAACTTTCCCAAGTATTAAGTTTACTTATTTTAAAGGGATTAGCAGATGACTCATAAAACTATAAAGTTTGTATGAGCGATGTAATAGCATGCATTTAAAATAAGACTCTATTGCAACTTTTATAATGTTGACATCAAATTTCGTACATTATAGAATGATATCGTAAATAAAGCAGCTTGTAATAATTAAATTGAGGCAGTCTTTAAAGGCTGCCTCAGTGTTTATAAAACTGTTGGGAATAGGGGCCGCTTTCAATTCCAAAAAGAATTCACCTTCCGCTCCGCAATATCTCTGGAAACGTTGCATTTTTTTGCAACATAGGAAACTGTGTCTGCGAAGGACCGGCCAAGTTCCTGTGAAAGTTCGACGATGCCTTTTACCTCTGAGGTGAATTTTTCACTTGTAACATAATCACGTAAAACCTCTTCCTGACTATATAAGGTTACCATAATATCAATGACCTTGGTAAATAAAACGTATTGGGTAATAATATCGTTGTTTTTACCAGTTATAAGAACCTTGACTTTTGCATCAATTGCAATTGGTTTTCCAGCAAAAAATTCTTCAGAAAGAGAAATTTCGGTTTTGCTAATTGTTTTGGAACCAGTATATAGAACATATAATTCTGGTTCTGGAAATTCCAATTTCCTTGAAGCGTAAACGCTTTGTTTGGAAGAAATAAAATAATCTTTCCAGGTCTGAGCCAGATACATAATACATCTGACAATAATATTTTCTGTCCAGGTTGACTGTGCTCCTACGAGAATCATTAAACGGGAACCAACTTTGAAGCCAAGATCATTATAGGGATTATTGGCCATTACCTGCTGGAGAGTGATATATTCCAGATCTGATTCCAAGACGGTAGTATCTTCAGGATGCAAAGCCTAGTAAAGTTGCAGCAGATATTCCTTATTTGAAAATAAATCTTCAAAAACACTGGCTTTTACTGTTCGTTTCATGTAGTGATCGGATTCCTCATTTGTATGATTTTGAGTATTAGCTGAAAAGTTTATTTCGGCACCTTCTTTCAATTTGAGTAACTGAACCTTTTTCAAAGTTATATTATATTATCATAATGGAAGCGGATTTACAATAAAGCTTAAACTCTAATTATGTCAAAAAATATCGTCAGAATATTTTATTGACAAGTGAAATGAAGGGGGAATAGACAGCTAAAAATTAAAAGGTTTTTTGTAAAAAAATTCACATCAGAGAACCTTGAACCTTTCAATTATTTGTGTTAAACTGGAAAAAGTTTCGAAAAATACAAATTAACTATTTACTGACCATGCTTTTACTGTGTAAAAAACGTGGTCAATTTAAGATAAAGCGGTTGAAACCCGCATAAAATAAGGAGTTTTATGAGTAGTAAAAACATGTCGCCGATATGGGAACGGTGATTTGTTTCGCTATTAAAATGTCCGTTAAATGCGATCTTTTAAGGCTTTTCGAAGGTGCTAGGAGATTTTTATGAGTAGCATTAAATGGCGGTTCATAGCATGGGATTATTGCAAAAACCGTGCAGTAAGCTGTGCAGTAAAACAACCAGAAAAAAATTTTTTAATAGATCATATCTCAAGTACAATATGCTTTATTATAAAGTAAGACCGAACCAAGTATAATTGATTATGCAGGGGTCGGTCTGTTTCATTTGGGCTGTGATAATACAAGATCACGTATAGAAATTAGCAGTTGTTACAGATGCCGAATTAGAGTATAATATAACTATATTCGGAAGAGAATTTTTGAATATGCCAGAAAAGGAGTAATGCCAGTGAATACAGAAACGAAGAATGCAATTCTTATAACTGATAAAGATGCACAGTATGACGAAAGAGCGAAAAGACTGCTTGGTCAGAAAAGCATTCTGGCACACATACTGGTAAAAACAGTAGATGAATTTATGGGAATGAATCCAAAAGATGTAATATCTTATATTGAAGGCGAGCCCTTTATCAACACTGTTCCAGTGGAACCGGGACTTACGAATACTGTTGTTGAAAAAGATGGTCAGCGAGTCGTAGGTTTTAATTCAGAAAATCAGGAGCTTCATGAAGGAACTATAAGGTTTGATATTATCTTTTATGTTCGGATGAAAGACGGATTATCACAGATTATTGTGAATGTGGAAGCGCAAAAGGATGAGCCTGAGAAATATGAAATCTTAAACCGAGCGATTTTTTATGTAAGCCGCATGATTTCTTCACAGAAAGAAAAAGATTTTTCAAATTCAAATTATAATGATATCAAACGTGTTTATTCCATCTGGGTGTGTATGAACATGCCGGAAAATAGTTTGGAGCATATTCACCTGGTAAAGGATAGTCTTGTCAATTCGCATGCCTGGAAGGGCAAGTTGGATCTGATTAATATTGTCATGATCGGACTGGCAGAAGAGCTTCCTGAACATGAAGAAAAATATGAGTTACATAGATTACTTGGGGCATTGTTATCCCAGAATCTGTCTGTAAATGAAAAATTGAATATCATCGGAAACGAATATGATATTCCAATGGAAGAAGACTTCAGAGAGGATGTGAGTGTTATGTGTAATTTAAGTCAGAAAATTAAAGAAACTGGAATTGAGATTGGTAAAAAAGAAATGATTGTAAAAATGTACAGCAAGGGTTATACAACCGCTCAGATCGCTGATGTGGCGGGAATGGAAGAGAAAAAGATTGAAGAAATTATTAAAAATGAGGAATTGCTACCAGCATAATGTAGTGTGAAGGAAAAGTCATTCAAAT
The DNA here is from genome assembly GCA_934394545.1 of uncultured Blautia sp. Taxonomy (GTDB): domain Bacteria; phylum Bacillota; class Clostridia; order Lachnospirales; family Lachnospiraceae; genus Blautia_A. Next base: position 7,888 of record CAKRRG010000079.1, on the reverse strand, counting down.
GGATGTTCATTTGGATGGCTTTTTATCCATTCCCAGATAAAAGGAGAACAGCTTTTCCTTGAACAAAAGGAGATTATAAATGCGTGAATTAGTAGCGACTCTGGCAGGCGTAATTGTTGGCTGGATTTTGAATGAGATTACGATGTTTTTTTGTGAAAGACCAAAGCTTACTTTTCAAATGGTTTCTACACCCGAAACGGAACTGATAGATAAAGAATACCGTACTAAAACAAGTTTATCAGAACATGGAATTGAAATTTATAATACAGGTAAAAATCCATTTATACTAGAGAGCTTTGAATTGTGTTATAAAAACAAATTGCTTGTAGATTGTCACATAGTAGAAAATGCCAAGGTTCTTATGCCCTCTGAAAGCTTCACATATACACTTATGGAACAAGAGGCAGATTCTCTACAATACCATTGCAATCAAGAAAAATTTGAAACTTGTGACGTGACGGCTTATAGTGTGGATGGTAAGAAAATAAAAATAAAATTATGGGTTCCATTGTTTTATATTAGGGCTGGTAAATAAAATGCAATATCATTGGAAACGAATATGATATTCCAATGGGGAGAAGACTTCAGAGAGGTTGTGATTGTAATGAGTAATTTAAGTATGGGCATTAGAGAATCTGCTACAAAAGCAGCTACAGAAGCTGCAACAATAAAATTTGTTATGAGTATGCATAGCAAAGGTTATACAACTACTCAGATTGCTGATGTGGCAGAAATGGAAGAAAAACAGATTGAAGAAATTATTAAAAATGTGGATTTGCTGCCTGCATAAATGACAAAGTTGTTGCCATCTGGTTGGAAAATATCTGACTGGATGAAGAAGGGCGAACAAGAATAATTGTTAAGAGCAAATTATACATTTGTTCAGAAGGAGTAATATGGGCGTAAGATTAACGGGTATAAGTACACCTGTGGGTGGAGTTTCATGGGAATACACCAAAACAGAGGAGAACTCTACTCCTTTACTGATATCCCCAGGACAAAAAATAAAAGTATTTATTAGTTCGATTTGTGGTGTGGAGAAATATGATAAAGTACGAGCTGAATTAAAAACTGCTATTGAGAGAACACAATTGGCTGATGTATACACTTTTGAGAGTAAAGGGGCGTCTACGCTATCTGCGGGTAATCATTACACATTGGCATTAGAGGATAGTGACATTTGCATTTTTTTAATAGACAATGCAGACGGAATTAAGCCAGGGGTACAGGCGGAGATTGACACTGTCAAAAAACATAATATTAAGGCATTGTACTATTTCTGTGATGAAACACAAAAAGAAAAAACTGCATTGGAACAAAGCTTAATGGGGGCACATTTTGCCAAAAGTAAAACCGTTCACAGTTTTTGTGAATTAAGCCAAGACGGTGCACAGGCATTGATAGATGATATTGTTGCTGTATATCACTACTATTGTTCTGGAAGAGTAGTTTTGAACTCCAGTGAAAATGATGAAATTCAAGCAGTAGACGTTGTTGGTACAGAAAAGTATCAGCTTCCTACTATTCCTAAATCTACAATAAAAAATGTAAATAAATGTAGAGATTATTTTTTGAAGTTTGTTCTGGGATATTCTCGAGGCAGATACCCAGATGAAACGGAAAAAACAAGTGAATTTGATGATTGGGGCATCCAGTTCCTACCTATATTATTTGAAGGTAAATCTATAAAACACTTTAATACTGCAATGTATCTGGATGCGTTAAAGGCACAGCTGGATGATGTGTATTATCAAGTTGTTCAGATTCGCTGGAAAGCAATTCAGGCGTGTTTTGCTGGAGATATAGAAAAGTGTGTAGAATATCTTGAAGTAGCGTCAAGTTTTGCAAAAGAAACTAATCAGCCTACATGGGTCATACAAGATATTCTGGTGGATCTGCGTAATCAGCACTGGATTCGTTGCACTGCCCAAAATGAGTATTCTGATGCCCCGGCCCAAAAGGAATTAACAGAAAGTAACGAAGAAGTCTATTATCCGATTCTTGACCGCATTCATGGATCATTACATGAAAAATACATAGAGGGTCTGTACAAAAAGAAAACTGAATCACCTTACTCAGTTACCATAGGCAACAACTTAGATCAATATGGAGAAATGCTTGCAAGTTCTCTTATTGTATCTATGTATAATGGTTCATTGACTCATCTTTTGCTTATTTATGAGAAAATTAGGAATTTTGTATTTTATCTGAGTTGTAAATATGATGATTGGAATCTCAGACTTAATCTGTACAAACTTGCAATTTTTGCAGGAAAAGAAAAGGAGATCAAAGGTATTCAGGACTCTTATCCTGAGGTTTTGAATAATTTAACTGCTGACGAAGCAGCATCAATTATGGATTTTTGTCGGAATCATCCAATAAAGTATAAAAGATTAAGTAGTCAATTGCTGGCATTCGGTTCAGTAGGATATTTTCTGGATGATAAATGCTATGATTTTTACGAAAAATATATTGTTGGAGAAATCAAATCGTGGTTGAGTAGTGATACTTCCGTTATATCTATAGGACAAAACATATTCAAGTGTCTCTCTGGTGTAGCTTATCGTATGTCACAAGATATACTCAGTGAAATATGCTGTCAATTCATTGAAAAGCATTATAGTTGTTGGTATATGGATATGTTCAAGTTCATTAATAATTGCATTGATCTTAAAAAAATGAGTGCTGATTCTGCAAAAGCGCTGGTTGAACATATTAATTATGTGCTTGATAGTGAAAAGGAACGAGAGCAGATAAAGTATTATCCTGTCTTTTTGTGTGTTCTCAGAAAGCAAAATCGTGCTCTTACGGAAGAGATGGATAAAAAGATAGCTGAGTTTTTATCAAGCTATTACGAAGGTGATTATAAATTAGAAACCACCGAAGATGAAAACCAAGATATGCCTGTTTTCGTGAAAGAATATATAGAACGTATTCAAAAAAGCAATGAAAAGCAGGGAAAAGATGGTGTTTATTTCGGGTACGGCACACGTGAAATTGCAACAGTTAGATCTATTTTGTTAGGAAAAGAAATCATATGCGACGCAGACACTTTGGACATGCTTATCTCCGTAGTTGCAGATACCCTTCTGATTTCCAAAGAAGGAATTCCTACAAAACTTGATGCAATAGCACTTCTCATTTGTATTGCATTAAAATATCCTGAAGATTATACAAGAAATCAAGGTGTATATGAAAAACTGTTTGAGCAACAGAAGGTCATTGAAGTTACTGGCAATTCGATTATTTCATCTAATATTGATAGCATTTCCTTGAAAATTGGATTGCAATTATTATATACCGCCATGGGCAAAGATGTGTATGCAGAAATACTCGAGTTAATACCGTATATTCAGGGCGACATTGCAACAATAATTGCAGTAACTCACCTAATCATTGAGTATTTGGAAAATTCAGATGATATTATGTTGCCATCCAGAGTGGAGTCAATTATCCTTCAGAATGTTTTACAGTGGCTCCATTCTGAATATACAGATATCAGATGGAATGCTACCCGCATTCTTCTTACTATGTCTCGTAATCCGGAGAATTGCGGCATCGTAAACAATCAGTTAGTGAATCTTATTGATTCTAATAGCGTATATATCAAAAATTTAATCATGCGAAATCTTCACAAAATGAATGGGATTACTGATGGAACAAAAGAGTATATCATTTCCAAATGCAGACATGATGCCAATTTCGTTGTTAGAATGGTTTGCGACGAAGTGGAAAAAAGTGTAGTAGAAAAATAAAATAGGAAATCAGCAGAGAAGAAATTAGCTACCCGGTTGATTTCCATTATGGCTATTGTTCTATAATTTCCAACATCATTCTGACATACGGCTTAAAACCATTCCGGAATATCAGACACGAGGATTTTCATACTGCACCCTCGTAGATTAGTTCTCTGAGGACAATTTCTTTTGCACGGTTTCGGATGTTGTTCATGACTCCCACCGATGCAAGTTGATTCTGTACTTTCAGACACTCATTGATGCCCTCTTTCTCTGACAACTACGTTACAAGCAAGTCGGGCTTATTTCGAGTCTGAGTATCAATATCAGCAAGATAGCTATACAGTTTGCCGCTAAGAATAAGATCAGAGTAGACCATAGTTGTTATCGTAGATGAATTTTTCCATGTGAAAACCTCTATGTATTATTTGAAATAGATAGTACCGAGTGGCTTTGAGGTTGATCGACCAGCGGAGGTTTCTATTGGAGCCGTGGCTATAAAATGGCTACAGAATTCTTAAAGACGCTATGGATAATGAGAAATATGTGGAATGCGTGGAAAAAAAGTGTACTTTCAGTGCGTATTATCACGAGAAATTAAGGTCTGGCGCTCGAGATTCAACCATTTCCCGATAACAATACAGACATCATTTGGTATCATTAAACCCTGCAAATCTAAAGTGGTAATCACATTTCGATTCCATTTCTTTTATAAATCGAGAAAATCTTAAAAAAATCGCAATTTATTTTCAAATTTTTACACTTTTCGTCGAAAATTTTTATTATTTATAAGTAGGAGAGTAAAGAACCGCTGTCTTATGTTTTTACACCTTGGAATCAAAGGAACCATCTATGCCGGAATCATTCTGGTGTTGCCCCTGGTCATTCTGGCGGTGATTGGGATTCAGGGGGAAAGTTTGTCCTCTTTTCTAATCCAGTTCTTTTCCTACCTGATAAATAAGCGAGTGCTGACCTGTCCGGATGGACAGTACCGTTTAAAGCGGAACCGCCGTATACGAAAACAGCAGAAGAAACGGTACAGGCGGGAACGGAAAAAGAGAAAAAAGGACGGTGATCACAATCGGAAGCGAAGTGGAAGAACTCAAAAAGAAGCTAAAGGAAGCCAAGAAGTCGGAAAGACTGGAAAAGAAAGAGAAGAGGAAACAGGCACAGGCGGCAAGGAAAAATACCCCGGAACAAAAGATTGAAGAAGACAAAAAACGCAGGCAGCAGAAAAAAGATGCCATTCTTTTGGAAAAGGATAATAAAAAAAGAGAACGAAAGGAATTTCACGAACAGGAAAATGAAGAGCGCAGTCTGAGGAAAAAACTGGTTGTTGACTCGGAAAACTCTCAGGAAACAGAAAGAAAGGAAAAAAATGAGAGTCCAGTCGAGGTAGAAGCAACAGATTCTTTCGTCGGGCCGGAGGCAGAGGATCTGCTTCCGGTTACCTGGGCTTCTTCGTATCTTCCCATCGCACAGATAAGAAATGGAATCATTAAAACCCGAGATGAACGGTATGTCAAGATTGTAGAAGTACTCCCGATCAATTTCCTTCTTCGGTCAGCTTCCGAGAAATGTAGTATCGTGCAGGCATTTGCTTCGTATCTTAAGATTGCGCCGCCAAAGCTGCAATTTAAAGTGCTTTCCAAAAAGGCAGATATGAAGGAATATATTGAAAAGATCCGGAAGGAAACCGAAGCCGAAACCAATGAGCGTTGCCGCCTTTTACAGGAGGATTATGTAAGGCTATTGCAGGAGCTTGGAACCAGGGAAGCCATTACACGCCGCTTTTTTCTTATCTTTCAGTATCCCTTAAGTGGAACCAAAGTTGCAGACATAAAAGGATTGTTTGGACAAAGACTATGGTTTTATCGTAAAACGATAGGTTATACGGACAAATTAAAGATAAGTGACGCTTGTATCGGATGTGGGGTATACAGTAAAGTGTGTCCTATGAAAAATATTGAAATGAATAAAAATCGGGCTGTTCCCAGAGAAAGATGTACAATGTGTTATCGTTGTATCAGCTTATGCCCTCAAAAAGCAATCACATTACTTGGAGAAAAGGTTCAGGAACAATGTAGATTTGAAAAATACGAATGAAAAAAGAAGTAACAGACAGATTCAAGTTTAAGGAGGAAATTATGGAAACACAACAAAACCATTTGGCACCTCAAATAAAGTGACACTTACCTGCAACCGTAATAACCAAAGTGCACTTCATCTTTATCATAAGGCAGGGTTCGTAGAAACAGGTGCCATCGATAGAGATGAGATAGAACTTTCCCAGATAATGGAATAAGACTTTTAGAATCGACTTATGTAGAGTACCATAAAAATGAACACATTCTCCTATAATATACAACTATATCTGTATTATACATTGCAGCATACTCTTCTCATAAAGGATAAAAGAAACGTCAAAAGAGAATCCCGAAATGGAAAGGAGAAGAGAATTATGATTCTGGATTTTATCCTTGCAGTACTTCCCTGGATCATATGCGGCATTGCAGTTGCCGTGATCTGTGTTGGAAATGACCGGGCATGTTCCCCAAAGAGGCAGGCACTGGAAGAAAAACATATTGGAATCGGTGCCGGGATTGGTTTTGTGGCAGGAGCTGTTATTGCCATACTTGTTCCAGAAAAGGGAGATCATACAGGAATTCTGATCGCTATGGGACCATTAGTTGGGATGGCAATTGTAACTGTCATTGACAATTTTCACAGTTTTTTCGGTAAAAATAAGAAAAAATAATAGTAGCTGTTCACGTTCAAAGTTTTTTCAACAGCTATATGCATAAGGAAGATAGGGGACATTTTCTATGATCCGTATGGAGATTGCACTGTTTCTGGTGCTTGCCATGGTGGCATTTATCTATTTTACATCTGAAAAAAAGCTTACAAAGCTTCACGGGACTTTTTCCATCCTGCTGGTTACAGCCCTGGTCTATATGGCATTTGACGGGATCACGATTTATACCGTAAATCATCTGGATACAGTGCCTCTTCTGTTAAACAATATTTTTCACCGTATTTTCATGAGAAGTATGGCTTTTGTGGTTTTTCTGTTCTACCGGTATATTGCAATCTTGATAGAAGAGGAGACTGGAAAACCCAGAAAACTGGATAAAGCGGCCCTGGTTGTACTGGTGATGTCGGAGATTGGAGAGCTGTTTCTTCCCATTTATTATACCAAGACAGAACAGGGAAATTATTCGGATGGAATTTATACTTATATTTTGTATGCAAGTGTGGTATTTTATCTGGCACTGTGTACCGGACTGCTGTTTGGAAACTGGAAAAGAATCGACCGGAAAAAGAAATCCGCAATTGGCGCAGCACTTATTGTAGAATTAACAGTCTGTGCACTGCAAGGGATGCATCATACCTGGCTGATCAGTGGAATGGGAATCACCCTGATGACAATGTCCTTTTATCTGACCTTGGAAAATCCAGACATTATCCGGGCGGAGCTGACCGAACAGAAGATGTCCATGCTATATCTGAAAAGCCAGGTAAATCCACATTTTCTCTATAATACCCTGGATACCATCCGAATCCAGGCACAGCTGAACCAGGATAATAAGGTGGCAGAGCTTCTTATGCACCTGTCAGATTTTTGCCGGATGAGTATTAAGGTGAATCGGCAGATGGTGGAGCTGGATGACGAACTGGATCTTTTGGAAGCCTATATGGATCTGATGTGCTGCAGTTATCCCTCCATTCATTGTGAATATGATATTGATCCGGATCTTGGAGGAATGCAGGTTCCGAACTTTATTCTCCAGCCGCTGGTAGAAAACAGTCTCCTCCATGGGCTGAAAAACAAAGGCTATAAAGGAGAGATTGTCATTTCAGCAGAGAAAAAAGGAGAAGATATACAGATTAAAATCCGGGATACAGGAAGCGGGTTTGACCAGGGAAAAATGGAGCAGGTAAATGAAATGCTTGCCAATTATGCGAAACAGAATACAAGCCTGAAGGGAAACAGTATCGGGATTTTAAATGTACAAAAAAGAATCAAGCTGCTTTGCGGCAGAAAATATGGACTGTGGTATTCCAAAAATGAAGGAGAAGGTTTTAAGCAGCTGTTTGACTGGGAAGCCCACGACTGTGAGGTGGTTGGGGAAGCAGCTGATGGAATGGAG
>CAKRRG010000078.1 GCA_934394545.1 uncultured Blautia sp. | reverse complement strand
TTTTAAGACTCCTTTCAGTGTTGATTACTTAATCGTTGTTAAAGACCTAACAACCTAGTGTTATTTTCTCACAAAATCCCCGTTTCGTCTAGTCATATTTTGCAAAAAATACGAAAAAGTTGTCGGTACCATTTATAGGACTTCTATTGTAGAAATGATAGTTTCATGCTAAACTAAAAAAGTGAACTATGCGATTCATTTAGGAGGACTTATGACATTATCTACATCAACATCTTTTATACCTGAAAGATTCCGTATTTTAAGCGGAAGCTCCCTGAAGGTGTTGGCCATGACCATCATGCTTATTGACCACACAGCTTCTTTTCTTTTGCGTTATTACACTCCGGCCAGCCGCGTACTCTTTCAGATAAACAGCACGAATTATTCCTGGTACCGGATCATGCGTGATATTGGCCGCGCTGCTTTTCCCATTTTCTGTTTCTTACTGGTGGAAGGGTTTCTTCACACACATAACCGTTTCAAATATGGAAGGAATCTTCTGATATTTGCCTGCATTTCCGAGATTCCCTGGAATTTTGCACAGAACGGGACATTGCTGTTTGCAGACAAGCAGAATGTATTTTTCACACTATTCCTTGGTTATCTGGCATTCTGCCTCATCGACCGCTTCAGGGAAAATCCATCCATGCAGCTTATAAGCATGCTGACGCTTCTGCTGATCTCCAATTTCCTGAAGGCAGATTACGGCTACAAGGGCTATGTTTTCTTGCTGATCATGTTCTGGCTGCACCAGTATAAGCCAGCTCAGGCACTGATTGGAAGCTGTTGGCTGATCTACGAATGGAAGGCATGCTTTGCATTCATATCTTTGAACATGTACAATGGCAAACGAGGCTTCATAAAGGGAAAATGGGCAAAATATTTCTTCTATGCGTTTTATCCGGTACATATTGCCATATTGACAATTATTCGAAGTGTCTGGTTTGGCATTTAATACCACTATAATACACGCTGCAATAACGCTTTAAGCTCAGATATCATATGATTTCTTTCGCATACTTTCTATTTTTATATTGGATACAATAACAGTAACCAATAAACGATAATGCAGCCAATACCCAAGTAATAGGATAAACTACAGCTACAGATTGAATCGTATGATATCTGGATGTGAGAATATTCAAAAGCAGCACGCGGATCACACATAGATTCACAATCACAATAAACATAGATTGCATAGTCTTTTTGTATCCGCGCACAACCCCTCCTGTTACTTCCAATATTGCATATATAAAATAAAAAGGAAAACTAATCTCTATTACTTTTATCCCTTCTGCAATAACCACTTCTTCTTTGCAAAACCATCCCAATATCTGTATACCAAACTTTAACACTACAGCCGAAATACAGGCTATCACAGCTACCGAAAAAATGTTGCATACAACTACCCCTTTTTGTATTCTTCTGATATTTCCGGCTCCTATATTCTGACCAGTAAAAATAAGCATTGCCTGACCAAAGGCCATTATTGGGAGATAGATCAAATTTTCTACCTTGAAATACACGGTAAATGCTGCCACCGCATTTTCGCCAAGCTCATTAATATAATACTGGACAAAAAGATTAGATAGTGTCAACAGCAATGACTGCAGCCCCACAGGAATTCCCACATTCAAAATCCGCTTAAACATTGAACTATTGATCATCCATTTCTTTTTCCACAACTGTTTTTTATAAATCAGATATGCCATTAAAACCACAGCCGTAAAATATTGAGAAATTGTTGTTGCCAATGCAGCTCCTGACACTCCCCATTTCAAAATTACAATAAAAAGTGCATCCATTGCAACATTCAAAATACCGCCTGATGCTAATACCACAAATGGTGTTCTGGAATCTCCCATTGCCCTTAAAAGCCCTGCCGCCATATTATAAATAATCATGCCAGTTATTGATAAAAGATAAATGCGAATATATATAAGCGCATTTGTCATAATACTTTCAGGCGTATGAAGAAGCTGCAGTGCCGACTCTGCAAATACAATTCCTATTACAGTCAGTAATATTCCCCCTGCACCTCCGAGGAACAAAGAATTTTCTATACATACATCTGCCTCATTCATTTTCTTTGCTCCCCAAATCTGAGCAAGTACCACCCCTGCGCCAACAGAAATTCCTGTCAGCAAACCTACCAGGCAAGTCGCCAGAATACTGCTGGCCCCTACTGCGGCGGCGTTATTTTTCCCAAGAAAATTACCTACAAATAACATGTCTACTGTTCCATATAGAAGTTGAAATAAACTTCCCAGAAAAAGAGGAATTGAAAAAAATACAAAACCCTTCAAAATATTTCCTTGTGTTAAATCCACTTTTTGTTTCATTTATTCTCCCTCGTTTAAAATTTTCATACTATTTCCAAGTCACTTCTTCGAAATATGTTACATGTAAAAACTTCCTTTGCTATACTCTCTTGCCCAAAAGAAAAGATTCGCAAATTCTGCTGAACATGCGAATCCTTTCTTTTTCTTAACAAATGGCTCAATCTATAATCACAAAAAACGATCCATCAATACATTTATTTCCTTTATTCTTTCTAAATCACCTGTTGTCACTGCTGTATCAAGGCATTCTTCCAGATATCTTTTCAGAATTATTCTACCAGTATTATTCACTTCAGATTTAACAGCTGCCAGCTGAACCAGAACTTCACTGCAGTCACGTTCATTTTCAACCATTCTTTTTACAGATTTTAAATGTCCTACTGAACGCGACAACCGGTTTGTTATATCTTTTCCGTACTCAGTATAATTCTCCGTTTTACCTGTCAATGCCTTCCTCCTCATCAGGATTCCAGACATACCCAATCTCTTTTGCTGTCCCAAGCGCAATATCCAGGTCAGTTAAATCCGCCAGAATATTTAAGCACATATCTATTGCTGCTACAGGGCTTACTGCGGAATAATATTTTCCATCAGCTGCCCATTTCGTATGTTCAGATTTATATATACCAGCTGTAAACATACGATTCCAGTTCTTATCCATTGCATAATCGCAAATTCGCCTTCGGTATAATATGCCAGTTTGAGAGATAAGAGAAATACCGCTTTCTATCATTACACAGAATGTATGATGTTCAATTATTTTTTTTAACAAAGTACACATTTTACTATCATCTCTGATTATTCTACGTGCACCTTTGCCTCCTGGAATAATCAGAACATCTCCTGAAAGCTGCTCATCAGCAAAATCTGTCCATACTTTAATTCCACTTATACTGGAAACCAGGTCTCCCTTCAGAGAATAATATTCAAGATGGAAATATTCCGGAAGCTTTCCAAATACTTCTGCTGGTGCAAATGCATCCAGCATATCAAAATCATCAAATAAAAAGAGATTCACTTTCATCTTTTTCCTCTTCTCAAAATCAAATATCTGAATCACAGTCTACAGATAACACCGAATTCAACAACTGTTTCGTATAGTCTTTCTGGGGATGGTCAATAACATTCCTCACAGTGCCTATTTCTACAATTTCGCCTTGATACATAACAGCTACATTGTCACACAGACCGCTAACCAGCGCCAAATCATGTGATATAAACATATATGCCATTTTCAATTCATCTGCAAGTACTTTTAAAAGCCGGATAATCTGCGCCTGTACGGAAACATCCAATGCACTCGTTACTTCATCACAAATCAATAACTCTGGTTTAATCATAATGGCCCTGCCAATCGCAGCTCTCTGACATTCGCCTCCTGATAATTCATAGCAGAATTTACTCGCATATTCTTTTTTCAATCCAACCTGATCTAGCACCTCATACGCGCGTTTTTCCTGCTCCTGTCTGGTTAATCCTGTCCTATAGCGCACACCTTCACATAAGCTGTCCAGAATCGTCATTCGCGGACTAAAGGACATTATAGGATCCTGAAATACCATCTGCATATTCTTTCCATAGAACGAAACAGAACCCTGTGTAGGATTTTCCAATCCACTGATGAGCTTTGCGACTGTGCTCTTTCCGCTTCCACTTTCCCCGATCAGGCCGAAACATTCTCCCTGATGTATAGAAAAACTAACATCTTTTACAGCCTCAAATTCGTCTTTTCCAGAACGAAACACTTTCTTAAGATTTATAGCTGCAAGTATTTCTTTTTCCATTCTGTTCTTCTCCTGTTCCAGCCCAATGAGTTTCTGATATCACCGTATATGGCATCCGCTGGCTTACCGGTATGCTCTCCGGCAGTTTCCCATTCATTGATGGAATCGCACGAATCAACGCTTTCGTATATGGATGAATTGGGTTTCCCAGAATCTCCTTTCTGGTTCCCCATTCTACCAGTTCCCCTTGATACATTACTCCAACCATATCTGCCATATGTGCAATTACACCCATATTATGTGTAACCAAAAGGATTGCTGCACCATATTTTTCACGCAGTTCCATCATCACATCTATTGTCTGCGCCTGAACTGTTACATCCAATGCACTGGTAGGCTCATCTGCCAGCAACAGGTCCGGATTATTTGCCATAGCCAAAGCGATTGCCACCCTCTGACACATTCCGCCACTCAATTCAAAAGGATAACTTTTTAACACCCTCTGCGGATCTGACAGGTGAAGTTCCTCCAACAATTTTCCTGCTTTTTCCAGTGCAGCAACCTTTGTTGTTCCCTGTATCACTTTCATACACTCACAGAATTGCGCTCCAACAGTCATGACAGGATCCAGAGAATTTCCTGGGTGCTGGAAAATCATAGAAATTTTTCTCCCACGTATTTTTCTCCAATCTTTGGAGCCTAATCCTATCAAACGTTCACCCTGGAAAGTAACATCTCCGGAAGTGACCTTTCCATTTGAAGGCAGAATACCCAAAATGCTCCGTACAACTGTACTTTTTCCACTTCCGCTTTCACCTACAAGCCCCACGATCTGACCGGTACGCACAGCAAATGAGACATTTTTTACAGTTGCTTTTTTTCCATAGGAAATACAAAGATTCTTAACTTCCAGCACCTTTCTCCTCCAGCTTACTCAGTAATGTCAATTGTATTTGTAATAAGATAATACTCTGTAGGATTTATTTCAAATCCAGTTACCTTTTTGTTATAAACACAAATCAGCTTCTGGTTTGCAAAGAATGCATAAGCACCATCATTCAAAACTTCCTGTTCCATCTGCTTCATCAAATTTATACGGTCATCTTTGTCATATGTTCCTGCAAGTTTATCTGCAAGCTCATCTACTTTTGCATTGTCATATCCATTATAATTATTACTTGCTCCTGGTAAAAATATCATGTTCAGGAAATACGCCTCACTTCCGGTAGGTGCCATAGCATAATTAAGACCTGCAATATCAAATTCTCCTGATTCCATAGTATCATCCAGCACATCATAAGTTTCTACCTGAAGATCAACCCCGATTTCTGCCAGCTGAGCCTGATAAATATCTGCGAACTGAAGAAATTCCGTATTATAGCTGTAGGTAACAAAACGAAGAGATAAATTTTCTCCATCCTTATCTACAATTCCATCACCATCTGTATCCGCATATCCAGCTTCTTTCAACAGCTCTGCTGCCCCCTCTGGATCATAAGATGAAACTGCCAGATCCAGGCCATCAGTTCCACCATATGGCAAAGATGCAGAATATACACCGTAGGACGGATCAGCAAAGCCCTTAAATACAACATTTGCAAACCCTTCTCTGTCAATAGCCATACTTAAGGCATTTCGTACATTCACATCCTGTAAAGCTGGAGTATTCAGATTATACATAAGGAAACTGGTTCTGGTAGAAGTAACACTATCCATAACAAAATTATCATCGTCTGCAAACAGATCCGTTCCAGCTGCCGGAAGCTGTGCAACAAGATCAATTTCACCATTCTGAAGAGCCATGTTTAAAGCATCCTGATCATCTACGATTTTCAGATCCACAGTATCCAGTTTCGGTTCTCCACCCCAATAGCCAGCGTATTTTTTAAGTTTTACTTCTGTCATTGCCTCAAATTCTGTTGCAACAAACGGACCAGTACATGATGCTCCAAGTTCCTCATCAATAGGGCTTTCTGAATCATATACTGCCATAATCGGATCACATAAGTCATTCAGCAATGTAGGTTCTGGTACGGATGTTTTTATAGTCAGTGTCTGTCCGTCCGCCTCCATAGAATCAATAGAGACAGTATCTGCCAGACGTGCATTCTGCTCTGCTGTGCGTTCAAAGCACTTCTTTACAGAATCTGCAGTCATTTTATTTCCATTTGAGAAAGTCACATCATCACGTAAAGTAAATACCCAGGTCAGATCATCTGTATTTTCATATGACTCACACAGCCAGGGTTCCGGCTCAAAATTATTATTAAGACGGAATAAGTTTTCAGAAATACCGTAAATGGACATAATCCAGCCATCCCAGTTATATGCAGGATCAAGACTTTCCGCTCCAAAAAATCCTGTGGTAGCTCCTGCTGTCAGATGTTTTCCTTCATTTTCTTCCGCATAAACCATGCTGCTTGCAGACATTACCATGGTGAATGCCAAAACTGCTGCTACTGCTCTCTTCTTCATAATCAAACTCTCCATTTCATTTTTTATTTTTAGCTGCGTTACAAAGCTGAATAAAAAATAATTCACCCTGTGATCAGCGCTGCCTTCTGTTAGTTCTGTCTGGTTCTCTTTTCAAGCATATCTCTCACATTATCACCAAACAGATTAAAAGCAATCACCACAAGAAATAATGCAAGTCCTGGAAATATAATGATCCAAGGGGCTGTCTGCATGTAGTTTCTTGCTTCACTCATCATAACGCCCCATTCTGCAGTAGGTCTCTGCGCTCCCAGCCCAAGAAACGACAACCCTGCCATACTTAAAATCACGCTTCCCACATCCAGTGTGGCAGTCACTGTCAAAGGTGAAATCACATTTGGCATAATATAGCGAAATATAATGTGGCGTTTTTTTGCCCCACAAAGCTTTGCCGCCTGAATATAATTTGCGTCCTTCATTTGCAATACGAGACTTCTGGCCAGTTTTGCATAGGTTGTCCAATAAACGGCACACAAAGAAAGCATACCATTAAGCATCCCTGCACCCAGCATCCCTGCACCCAGCATACCAGCTACTGCAACTGCAAGAATAAAACTTGGAAACGCCTGAAAAATCACTATAATTTTCATTATCACTACATCAGCCGTTCCTCCCAGATATCCTGCAGTTATACCCAAAATCGTTCCAATCAAAAAAACAACAAGCACAACTCCCAAGGCTGTATATAGTGATGTCTGGCTTCCCTGCAACACTCTGGAAAAAACATCCCTTCCCAAATTATCTGTTCCAAACCAATGCTGGGAAGATGGAGGAAGTGCAGATTCTCCCATACTTGTTTTAAATGGGTCATATGGCAATATATATCTGCAAAAATGTGCTCCTGCTAAAATCAGCACTACTAAAACAGAAATTAATATCAGCTTTCTTTCAGATTTCAAATATTTCATCAGTTTTTCCCCTTTCCCCTACGGATTCTTGGATCCATCAAAGAATAGGAACATTCCACAATTGCATTAATAACCAGAAAAATCACAGCCATCCATACTACATATCCTTGAATAACCGGATAATCCCTGGATGTAATTGCATCAACAGCCAGTTTTCCTACTCCTGGCCATGTAAAAATGCTTTCCACAATGGTAGAGCCGCCCAGCATTGTACCAAAAGAGATGCCCAGCAAAGTCACCAATGGCATTAAACAGTTTCTTAATACATGCCCAAATAAAATCCTTGTCTCTGAAACGCCCCGTGTTAAAAGTCCGTCAATATACCCCTTTTCAAGCTCTTTTAAAACAATGGCACGCACTTGACGGATATACCAGGAAGCAAGGGTCAAAGACAGAACCAATGCAGGCATTACAATCCCACTTTTATTTCCTTTTGCAATTACAGGAAACAATTTCAACTTTAGCGAAAACAAATACATTAACACCAGCGCAAGAAAAAAGGACGGCAATGATGAAAACAGATAGGTAATAAAGCGAAAAATATTATCCAGTAGTCTGTCTTTATACTTTGCACATAAAATACCAATTGGTGTGGAAATCAATATTGTTAAAAACATAGAAAGTACAGTTAGCCGTACTGTGTAAGGAATACATTTTTTTATTTCCTGAAGAACAGGTTTTTTGGATTTATATGATGTTCCAAAATCACCTTCTAGAATTCCTTTCACCCATTTTGCATACTGCACCGGAAAAGGTTTATCAAGCCCCAGTTCCTCTCTTTTCTTCCGAATCACTTCTTCGGATACCATGTTCCCATTCTTTTTCATCATAATCTCAACTGGATCACTTGGCGAAAGATAAGATAAAAGAAATGAAATAAACGTAATACCAACAAGAACTATAAGAAACGATCCTGTCTTTTTTAAAATATACCGTAACATAAATTTACCTCTAATTTAACTCAACAACCTTTAAAACCGTGTTTTATGGTAACAAACAAAGAATGGGTTCACAACCCCTTACGGGGGATGCGAACCCATTCTTTATTTGCATGTTTATTTCAAATTTTGGAATACATTCTATTATTTTCCGCCATCTATCCCATAAACCTGCTCACACTTTAGTAACAATCTCGTCTTTATTCTTATAAATACTGTTCGCCGGAACACATCCACGTACTGGAGAAAGCGGATAAATATTAGTGTTTCTTCCGATCACAGTTCCCGGATTCAGCACAGAACCACAGCCAACCTCTACATGATCTGCCAGCATCGCACCAAACTTCTTAAGTCCTGTCTCAATCTTCTCCTCTCCGTCTTTTACAACAACCAGTTTCTTGTCTGATTTCACATTGGAACAGATGGAACCTGCACCCATATGGGATTTGTAACCCAGCACAGCGTCCCCTACATAATTGTAATGAGGAACCTGTACATTGTTAAAAAGGACTACATTCTTAAGCTCTGTGGAATTTCCCACTACACAGCCCTCTCCTACAAGAGCTTTGCCGCGGATAAATGCACAGTGGCGCACTTCTGTATTCTTACCGATGATGGCTGGTCCGTTAATGCAGGCGGTAGGTGCAACCTTGGCAGATTTCGCGATCCAGATATCCCCCTCCAGATAGTCATATTCATTTGGATCCAGCGTTTTTCCCAGCTTTACAATAAAATCACCAATTTCCGGAAGAACTTCCCATGGATAGGTTTTTCCCTGGAAAAGCTCTCCTGCGATAGTCTGGGTCATATCCAGCATGTTTGCGATAGTAAAATCTTTTAACATAATACATCCTCCTCATATAAATCTAATTTAATGAATGATTTCCTTTATTCCCAAATCTGTATCAGATCGCGTTTGAAAAAGGCTTTCTGCAAGATGTGCGTCACAATTTGTGGGAGATTTTGTCCAGATGAGGGCGTCGTAGCGGGCTACGACAACCGAATTCGGGCAAAATATACCGCAAAGTGGGGCGTGCAGATTACAGGAATGCTTTTTCAAACACCCTCTAGATTATGTTCTGCCTCTTTTCGCAGCAGTTTCCCGCTCCGGCTTCTTATAATACTGCGCAGCTGCATCAAAAAACTGCCTCAGTGCATACTGAAAATGACTGTCCTCCACCTGTTTGGTACGGATCCTTACAAAGTGCTCCAGCTTATCCATATATTCCTGCTCTGTAATAGATCCCTCTGCTACATAGGTAAGTCCCTTCTCCCAGCTGGCAGTCAGTTCCGGGTTCAGAAGCTGACGGATAGAACAGTTTACCACATCATAAATCATTTCTCCCTGAAGGGTAGGCGTGATCACCTGGGTTTTCTTATTCAGAGACAGATATCGGATATTAAACAGTTTCTTCAAAATCTCTGCTCTGGTGGCGCTGGTACCGATTCCGCTTCCCTTGATCTGGGAACGAAGATCTTCGTCCTCGATCAGCTGACCTGCATTCTCCATTGCCAGGATCATAGAACCGGAATTATATCGCTTCGGTGGAGATGTCTCTCCTTCCTTGATACCAAGACCATTTATGTTTAGTATATCACCCTTTTTCAATTTCTGCAATGCAGCTAACAAAGCTTCGTCGCAGGAAACCTCACCTTCTCCTTCGCTTTCGGAAGCTTTTCCGGAAGCTTCTGCCATACTCTTTTTTGCAAAAGAATTTGCAGCAATCTTCAGATACCCTTCACTAAGCAAAACTTTAAAAGAAGAAAAGAAAGATTCATTCTCCATTTTCGTCACAAGGCTTACCTTCTGATAAACAGCCGGCGGATAAAAAATACTTAAAAATCGTCTCACAATCGTCTCATATACCCGCTGTGCTGTCAGGGAAAGCCCTTTCAGTGCACCAAGTCCCTGACCAGTAGGAATAATCGCATAATGGTCTGTAATCTGCTTGTCATTGGTGTAACGTGTCTTCGCGATATTTTTGTATGCGCCAAGCTCTAACGCGCCCTGAGCGACATCCCCGGCCTGAGGATAATTCCGAAGCCCGGAAATATTCTTATAAATCTCCTTCGCCACAGCTGTTGATAAAACTCTGGCATCTGTTCTGGGATATGTGACCAGTTTCTTTTCATAAAGATCCTGCACAATGGAAAGAGTCTCATCCGGACTGATCTTGAACAGTTTGGAACAGACATTCTGAAGCTCTGCCAGATTAAACAGAAGAGGGGGATTCTTATTTTCCTTCTTTCGCTCAATCTTCTCTACCGTACATATAAGCGGCTGCTGTGTACTTAATTCACAGATCAGCTTCTGGGCATCTTCTTTTTTCTTAAAACCATTTTCTTTATATAAAACAGGGGACTGGAAATAGCGACTGCCTTCTACAGCTCTCCACTCTCCTTCAAAGCTTTCTCCTTCAAGAGCAATGCTGCTCACAACTCTGTAAAAAGGCGTTTTCACAAATGCGCGGATCTCGCGCTCACGGCGTACCACCATTCCAAGAACACAGGTCATAACACGGCCTACGGAAATTGCCTGGTATTTGCCCCCAAGATAATTGGTTACGCTGTTTCCATAGCGTAATGTCAGCACACGGGAAAAATTAATTCCCATAAGATAATCTTCTTTCGCCCGAAGATAGGCGGCTGCAGCAAGGTTATCATATTCAGAAATATCCTTTGCTTCACGGATTCCACGAAGAATCTCTTCTTCTGTCTGGGAGTCGATCCATACACGCTTTTGTGCTTTGTTCTTCACTCCCGCCATCTGCGCCACCAGGCGGTAAATATATTCACCCTCACGCCCGGAGTCCGTACACACATAGATGGTATCAATATCAGGTCTGTTCAGAAGCCCTTTCACAATCTGAAACTGTTTTTCCACTCCAGGAATTACTTCGTATTTAAAATCACGCGGCAAAAAAGGCAGGGTATCTAAACTCCACCTTTTATACTTGATATCATATTTCTCGGGATAACTCATGGTGACCAGATGTCCTACACACCAGGTCACCACGCAGGTATCAGACTCCAGATATCCATCCCGTCTTGTACCGCCTGATTTCAAAGCTTTCGCAAATTCCTGAGCCACACTGGGCTTCTCTGCTATGTATAAAGCTTTTGACATATTATTTATCTGCACTCATCTTTCTTAATGGCCATGCCAGTAAAAGAGCGCCTCCCACCATATTTCCAATGGTTACGATCAGCATGCTTTTCAGCATGAGACCAACGGAAAGGCCATCTACCAGGCCAAGGCTTACTACGAAAATTCCCATATTCGCAATGCAATGCTCAAATCCGCTGAAAACGAATGCGGAGATACACATTACGATCATTAGGAATTTACCGGTTTCACTTTTCAGCTTGATTCCGCAGAGTACACCAAGACATACGAAGAAGTTACACAAAACTGCACGCATGAACATCTGTCCCATAGGGATCGTCAGCTTGTTGTTAATAAAGCCTGCGAAATAATCCGCTGAGCCGGATGCACCTGCTCCTACAAAAAGAAGCGCCATAATCGCACATCCAACGAAATTGCCAAGGTAGCTTACCAGCCATACCTTGCCTGCATCCCCCCAGGATACACTCTTGTCGAAGGC
>CAKRRG010000077.1 GCA_934394545.1 uncultured Blautia sp. | reverse complement strand
TAGTTGTTAGCATAGTTACATTATAACATGTAACGGAGAGAAAGATGGTTGTCGTTAGCCATCTTTTTTTCTTTTTTTGATAAAAAATTTCGGGAGGGTGTGACTCGGTATGAGTCACACCCTCCCTCTCTTAGAACTGTCTATTTCCCGACAGCCCCTTTTTATGAACTACATTGCTGTTTCGTTGTTATTCTATTTTTTCATGTTAGGCTGATATTCCAGGTCCGCTTCGCTACTTGTTTATAACCAAATAACCGCTTCGCAGTTTATCAGAAGACGCTTGCACTCTTCCTGATATAAGCAAGTCCCCGCCCACCGCTTATTCCTTTTTCGCACCCCTGGCAGGGGACTTACTTGATTCGGTTAAATATCATTCATCTTCCGTTGGCTCCGTTTCTGTCGAATCATTATCTATTGCATCGTTCTCACCAATTACAGTTTCAAATGACTGGAACAGTTCCTTCACTGTCATTTTATTTACCAGATAAACTTTCCCATCAGATACAGCCGCATAATAATTCGTGTCATACGAATAATAATCCACATCAATTTTATTTCCATCCATGCTTGTTAGTTTCACTGTCATTTCCGGATCAGCATTTGACTCAAACCCTTCAGTCAATCGCTTCTGTGCTGCCATATTGATAAGCTTATTATAGAATGTAGTAAACGTCGTACTTTCAAGTTCATTACCATTTAATGTATAAGACAAAGTCACACTTGATGAGCTTGACGAATTTACCGTCATGGCGTCATCAGCATCCGTGTTTTCATCCGATGATTGTGTAGCGTCTTCAGATGTTTCACGTGAAACATCTATGTTATATTCTTCGCCTTCGTATTCTACGTCCAGCTTTTCAAGATTATTTACAGATAAATAGCTTACCGTCAGATCCCAAAAATCAGCATTTGTCTTTTCGAGAAATGTATCAATAGTATCCTCAGAAATTGTGTAAATTTCATTGCTATCATTTACGCGAACATATCTTCCACCATCTGAAGACTGATCTCCAATCCGAATTATAAGCTGGCAGTCAACCATCTCAGGTTCTGTTTCTGTGTCGCCTTCTTCCTCAGCATTCTCTACAATGCCATTGTCTTCCACAGTGCTATTTTCTTCCGCAACATATTTCTCTGCGCCATCCGTTTCTTCTGCAGCATCATCTTCTGATGCCTCTGAAACACCATCTAAAACGTCCTCAGAGCCTTTTTCAGCCTCATTTTCATCCTCCGTGGAACTTTCAACCTCTTCCTTGTAATCCACCGTTATTTCAGCATATGGTTTATCTAATCCATACTCAGAGAGTTCATCATCCGCACAGCTGTAGTTTACATAACTCGAATAGGCAATTCCGGATACTGCGCTTGCGAGCGAAGTTGCTTTCGCAGAATCTGCTTTTTCAGCATCATCTTTTGCTGTAATATTCCAGAAGTTATTCTCATCTTTTTCCAGAGAATAGGAGGTTTTTTCACCATTTACAGTAATTTTACTAATTGTAGACGAATCTACCGTCGGAAATGTTCCGCTCTTTGCAAAATCATATAATGTTCCTTCAAAAGAGGAAAATGTCGAATTGCTCACCACATAAACAGTTGAAGAATCATTATTCAAATCAATATATTCCTGACTGGTAGATTCATTTTCCATTCCAAGTTGAATTACAGTTGTTTCTCCATTCTCAGTAGTAACCGTGATAGTATTTTCAGGTTCATTCAATTCGTATTCAGACGGGTCTTTTACATCTTCCAGAGTTCTTTCCGCTGTTACAGAATTTAACGAACTAACAAGCGTATCGATTTTATCCTGATCTACAGGAAATTCTGCCTCATCGCTCTTCACCCAGGACTCCCCTTCTTTTTCAAAGGTAACTTCTTTTTTATCAATTATAAATTTTATTGATTTTACATCAGCAGATGCTATGGAAACAATTTCCGTTTTTTCTTCCTCCTCACTCTCTGCTTCTGCGGAATCCTGCTTTGCCACGTAGGCTGTTACGCCTACGTATGCTCCGCTAAGGATTACCAGCACGCCTACTGCTGTAATAAGACTTACTGATTTTTTCTTCATCAGGCTTTTCTCCTCTTAAACCAAATCATAAATCCAATCAACAGGAACGCTCCCGGAATCAAACCGATCGTGCAGATTTTCCAGAAGCTTGCATCATATGCCGTTAAAGTCAGATATGATACTTCCAGGCTCTTTGATGGAATGGAAACCGTTGTACTGTCCTCAGTATCTACGATAGAGCTTAAAGAAGCCATTACAAGCTTTTCATTTCCGCCTGAAACCATCTGATTTATCTGGCTCTGCAGCAGATTCGATGTGGAATAATAAATAATATGTGTTTCTTTATCATCATCTACAGCCTCTGTAATGCTAACGCCAAGATCAAAGGGACCATCTACATCTCCATCTTCTTTTTCAACAACACCACTGTTCAGATTTGTCTTCGAATACGCACTGTCAGATGTTGTGAGAAGGCTTTCAATATTAACGGTGTCCCTTACATCATCCAATTTCTGGATTCCCTGTGCATATGGCATCAGAATATAATATCCAGAGGATGCAACATCAGATGTAATATCCGTACTGTTCACAGTCGGAACCAGGTAATATGGCATCTGTGCCGCATAATGCTGGGAATCTCCTTCAAATACAAGCCCATCCACTCTGTTTACGCCATAATTTTCAAGTACCGCATCAAAATTTTTCATCTCTTCTCCTGTGTAATCGGAGAAAATCATGGCTTTTCCGCCATTTTCCAAATACTCAATAATTGCTGTCTTTTCATCTTCTGAAATATCCGTTGCCGGAGAATCAATCAACAGACAGCCTGCATCTTCCGGCACACTCCCCTCTGTAACCAGATTCAGCGACTTGATCTCCATATTTGCTTTCTCAATATCTTCTTTTATTGTGGAATCAAGCTCCTGTTCTCCATGTCCCTCTAATGTGTACAATACCGGCAGGTCTTCACTGGTTACATACGCGATGGCACTTGTAATCTGGCCTTCGCCGTCGAATCCTGTTGTCTGATAACTGTATGTGTTGTAATCCATTGTAGATTCGTAAATATTGTTATAATTTACAACCTTATTTCTATCCCCGCACACAACAATTAAGCTATTAGAGGAAAGGTTATCACTGGTGTATTCACTGACAAATTTAGGATTGACCACCGGGTCTTTCTGTTCCACCTTAATATGATTGGATTCATCTGAATATCTCTGAAGCAGATTACTGATAGTTTCGTCTTCATTTCCGCTCTGGGCTATCTGATATATGGTAACATCTTTGTCCAGAGCTTTCAGCATGGCCTTAGTTTCATCCCCAATAGTATAAAGTTTCTCAGAGCTTATATCCCATTGTGTGTACTTTGACGGAAGGTTTCCGACTATCATATTTATAACAATAATGATTGCAATAAAAACAACAATCATAATAGAACTATAACTTCCATTTTTTAAATACTTTTTGTTTATGCTGTCTTTAAATTTTCTTTTTTGTTTTTTGTTTATATTGTTATTATTTTTAACAGCTTCAGTATTCAACTCTTTCATGTCGTTATTGTTAATATTGTTATTATTTTTCTTCCTAAATAACATTTTTCCACCTCCTTAATTCCAACGTCTTTTCAATATAGTCTGCATGGTAAGGAATATACAGATGGCAATGACAGACAAAAAATAAACCACTCCGGTCACATCAAAAATACTGTTTGTAAAATTTTCAAAATGTGAACTTAAGTTAAACACTTCAAGTACCTTCTGAATTCCACCTTCAAATACACTGGATCTTACAACATAAACAAGGACCAGCGCCGCCTCTCCAATGGCACAGACAATACCGGAAATCACTACATTTTTGATCATGCTATAGATCATAAGACTCAGCGCTATGATCAGGAGTCCAAATGTTACGCATGTAGACATTGCTGTCTGGGAAAAGAAGGAAGAAATCCCATTCATCATATAAAATGCAAATAAAAACACAAATGTCAAAACAGCTGCAATTACCTGACTCTCAGTGATTGCAGAAAAAAATACACCAATTGCAATGTTGGCACTTCCAAGAAGGAAAAAACCAAGAAGTGCTGTGTATGCGGCACCAAATTCAACGGTTCCGAATTTTGACATAATCAGCGGATAAGTTGCCAATACCGCGATTGGAATTGCATAGATCGTAACCAAAGCAAGATATTTTCCCATTACAATTCCAGATACAGATACCGGAGACGTAAGCAGAAGCTGATCTGTCTTCTGTTTCCTTTCCTCCGCAAGTACTCGCATAGTCAGAATTGGAACTGCGATAAGGAACACAAATGTCATAGCATTTAAGGTGTATTCAAATTTTGGATAAGCAGCCGAAAGCTGATATGCTGTAAAATAAATACCGGCGATCAGTAATACAAAAAACATAAACAGATAGCCGACCATAGAAGTCAGGTAGCTTTTCAACTCTCTTTTATAAATAGCAAGCATGGTTTACTCCTCCCCTTTTTCTATATTTTTATCTTCGAGTCCATTATTTGACATAGTTTCATTAGCTTCGTCTGTTTTTTCTATGTTTTCGTTTAAAAATCCATTATATTGGACTGTATTCTCGTTTTTCTCATTTTCTGTAAGTTCAAGGAAAATTTCTTCCAAAGAAACTTTCTTGGACTGCATTTCAAGAATTGGGCAGTTGGCATTTACCATGCTGTAAAATACCTTTTCACGCACATCTGTATTCTCTTCTGTACTCACAGATACTGTACAAACGCCTTCCTCCGGACTTTTCTTTACCGCTGCCTCTTTTACCCCTTCTACAGCCTCCAAAGTGGCCCTGATAGCATCTTTCTGGCCTTTTACAAGCAGATTCAGGTTATTAGAGCCTGTTGCCAGCTTACTCAGATTCTCAGGTGTATCACTGGCCACCAGTTTTCCATGAGAAATAATCAGCACATAATCGCAGACTGCACTGACTTCAGAAAGAATATGAGAACTAAGAATAACTGTATGCTTTCTTTTCAGATCTTTTATCAGCTCACGGATTTCATTGATCTGTTTGGGGTCAAGACCAACAGTAGGTTCATCCAAAATGATAACCTCTGGGTATCCAAGCACTGCCTGGGCAATGCCCACACGCTGTCTATAACCTTTAGAAAGATTCTTGATCAGACGGTTTTTCATATCTGTGATTTTAACCATATCCATAACCTCTTCGATCATGGATACTTTTTTATCTTTAGGAATTTTCTTCAGATCTGCTACAAATTTCAGATATTCCAGAACAGTCATATCGAAATAAAGGGGTGGCATTTCGGGTAGATATCCCATACATTTTTTTGCCTCCTCAGGTTCTTCCAGGATATCATGACCGTCTATGACTACAGTTCCTTCCGTAGATGCAATATAGCCGGTTATCATATTCATGGTTGTGGATTTTCCGGCACCGTTAGGCCCCAGGAAACCATAAATCTTACCCTTCTCAATTTCAAAAGAAAGGTGGTCTACCGCTGTGTGATTGCCGTAGCGTTTTACCAGATTTTTCACTTCAATCAAGTTACTTACCTCCTTCTAGTTACAGGTAACCATACATTGCATATTGCAAAATAAAATTTTCGCTCTTCTTCCCATTACCTGTCTATGATAATTCTATGTACAACCTGTGAGGAAATTTAGATAATTGTGTGAGAAAATTGTGATTATTATGTGTTAGAAATGTGTCTTGAAATAAAAAAAGATCCCAGACAGTATTTAACCTGTCGGAATCTTCTTTTTCTTTATACCAGAGGCTCTTTAGACGGCAATCCTGCCTTTCTGGGATATTTCTTTGCTGTAGGCTTCAGTTTCTTAATTACAACAAAAGAACGATCCATATCCGTATCCATAAGTGGAAACTTCACCACATCCTGAACCTTTCCACCAAGAATTTTTACTGCATTACCTGCCTGAGCAAGTTCTTCGTCAATCTTACCCGATTTATAGGAAATAAAGCTGCCGCCTTCTTTTACAAAGGGGATGCAATACTCAGAAAGAGTACTTAAATTGGCTACTGCACGGGAAACACAGAAATCATATTTTTCTCTATGTTCCTTCTGTTTCGCATAATCTTCAGCTCTTCCGTGGACGGCTATTACGTCTTTTAAGCCCAGCATTTCGATTACTTCATTCAGGAAATTTACTCTCTTATTCAGGGAATCCAGCAATGTGATTTTCAGCTCTGGAAAAGCAATTTTCAGCGGGATTCCAGGGAATCCTGCACCTGTCCCAATGTCGATTGCGGATTTTCCTGCCAGATTTTTCTGTTCAAAACAGCCTACCTTTACAATAGATAAGCTGTCAAGAAAATGCTTTAAAATAACTTCATCATACTCAGTAATTGCAGTCAGATTCATTACTTTATTTTTCTCTACAAGGTACTCATAATAAGTGATAAACTTTTTCTTCTGCTCCTGGGACAGAGCAATCCTAAGCTCTTCTAATCCTTTCTCAAAGAGGGTTAAATCGTATTCCATATATGTCTCCTTATACCTCAAACTACTTACTTTTTTACTTTTCAGTTAATAATACACACCGTTTTTGCATTAGCGGCGCTCCTTCCCATATTGCTCCATATAAACCAGCAGAACGGAGATATCTGCCGGTGAAACGCCGGAAATTCGTGATGCCTGACCTATGGAAACAGGTCTGTAAAGTTCCAGTTTCTGACGCGCTTCAATACGTAGGCTCTTCACTTTTTCATAATCCAGATTCTCCGGAATTTTCTTCGCTTCCAGCTTCTTAAACTGCTCTACCTGCTTCATCTGGCGGCGGATATAGCCATCATATTTGATGTTAATATTCACCTGTTCCTGGACATCCCAGGCAAGCTCAGGGCGGTTCTTATCAATAGGAGCCACATCCTCATAGGAAAGCTCCGGCCTTCGGATCAGCTCTGCAAGACTGATTCCGGACTTCAGAAGCGTGCTTCCTTTGCTTTCCAGAAGGTTCTGAACAGCCTCTGTCATTCCAACATTTGTACTCTCCACACGCTGGATTTCTTCCTCTATCAGGCGTTCTTTTTCCACTACTTTTCCATAGGTTTCGTCATCTACAAGACCAACCTCCCAGCCTTTTTTACGAAGCCTCAGATCCGCATTATCCTGACGTAAAAGCAGGCGATATTCTGCGCGGCTGGTCATCATTCTATATGGTTCATGGTTCTCTTTTGTAACCAGATCGTCAATAAGAACGCCGATATAGGCCTCCGAACGATCCAGGATCAGCTGCTCTTTTCCAAGCACTTCCATGGCTGCATTAATGCCTGCAACCAGTCCCTGCGCTGCTGCCTCCTCGTATCCGGAGCTTCCGTTAAACTGTCCGCCGCTGAAAAGACCCTTTATTTTCTTAAACTCCAGTGTAGGATAAAGCTGTCTGGGGTTAATGCAATCGTACTCGATAGCATAAGCATTCTTCACGATTTTTGCATGCTCAAGTCCCGGCACACTATGGTACATTTCTTCCTGCACATCTTCCGGCAAAGAACTGGACATACCGCCGATATACATCTCATTTGTATAAAGCCCCTCCGGCTCAATAAATACCTGATGTCTCTTTTTATCTGCAAAACGAACGACTTTATCCTCAATGGACGGGCAATAACGAGGACCGGTTCCCTCGATCATACCGGAATACAATGGAGAACGGTCCAGGTTTGCACGAATGATGTCATGGGTAGTCTCATTTGTATAAGTCAGCCAGCAGGATTTCTGTTTGATCTGCACAGTCTCAGGATCTGTAGAAAAGGAAAATGGCACTACTCTCTCATCTCCAAACTGTTCTTCCATTTTACTGTAATCAATGGTATTTCCTGCAATTCTGGCCGGTGTTCCGGTCTTAAAACGGAACATTTCGATTCCAAGTTCTTTCAGAGAATCAGTCAGATAATTGGCAGCCTGCAGACCGTTTGGACCTGTATAATTGCTGACATCACCATAAATACAACGTGCTTTCAGATAGGTTCCGGTACACAAAACAACCGCCTTACAATGGTAAACAGCACCAGAATAAGTCTTTACACCAGTGATTCTGCCATCCTCTACAAGAAGCTTTGTTACCTCTCCCTGGCGGATAGTCAGGTTCTCCTGATTCTCCAGAGTCTTTCTCATCTCGTTGCTGTATGCCTGCTTGTCAGCCTGTGCGCGAAGGGAATGGACAGCAGGGCCTTTGGAGCAGTTCAGCATCTTTGACTGGATAAAAGTTTTGTCAATATTCTTTCCCATCTCGCCGCCAAGAGCGTCCAGTTCACGAACCAGATGTCCCTTGGAGCTTCCACCTACATTGGGATTACAAGGCATAAGTGCAATACTGTCTACGCTGACAGTAAACATTACTGTTTTCAGTCCCAGTCTGGCTCCTGCCAGTGCAGCCTCACAGCCTGCATGTCCGGCTCCTACAACTACTATGTCATAATTTTCTTCCAAATTTTTCATTTTAATCTCCTCTACAACACGCTCATCCATATATTGTTCTAACCAGTGCACAGCGTTGCGACGACCTGCGTGGAATATCATTTGCCAAATCGCGTCCCTCTGTCACTACTTGCCCATACAAAACTTACTGAATATCTCATTCACCAGATCTTCCCCTACTTTCTCTCCTGTGATTTTCCCCAGGCTTCCGTAAGCAGCCATCAGATCAATGGAAAAGAAGTCTTCTGGCATTCCATCCTCGATACTCTGTCTGACCATTGCAAGGCTTTCTGCTGCCTCCTCAAGCGCCTCTTTATGACGGGCATTTGTAATATAAACCTCATCATTGAAAGATATTTTTCCACTGAAAAACATGGTCTTAATGGTATCTGCCAGCTGGGTAATTCCAGTCTCTTCCTTCGCGGAGATTGGAATGATCGGATGGTCAGTTTTTGCCTTTAATTCCTCCATACCCACAGCAGAAGCAAGGTCTGTTTTATTATACAGTACAATGGCTTTTCTGCCCTTCAGCATTTCCATGATTTCTTCGTCATTTTCATCCAGTGCTGTGGAACTGTCCACCACATACAGCACCAGATCCGCTCCCTTTGCAACCTCACGGGCACGGGAAACACCGATTTTCTCCACCACATCCTCTGTCTCACGGATACCAGCAGTATCCACAATTTTCAGCGTAATTCCATGAAGAGTAATATACTCCTCCAGAATATCCCTTGTAGTGCCTTCAATATCCGTTACAATGGCTTTGTTTTCCCCAACAAGAAGATTCAGCAGGGAAGATTTGCCTGCATTTGGCTTACCCACAATAACCGTCTCGATTCCCTCACGGATGATTTTTCCGTCTGAAGAAGTTTTCAACAGCTCTTCGATGGATTTCTGCTCTTTTTCCACAATTCCATGTAATTTCTGTGGATATCCATCCAGGCTGATGTGTTCGGGATCATCCAGTGCTGACTCAATAAAGGCAATTTCATAGATCAGATCACTTCGAATCTCCTGGATCGTCTTCTGCACAGAGCCCTTCAGCTGGCTCATGGAACTCTTTAAGGCATATTCATTCTTCGCCTGGATCACATCCATAACCGCCTCTGCCTGGGAAAGATCCAGACGGCCATTGAGAAATGCTCTCTTGGTAAATTCTCCAGGTCCGGCAATCTTGGCACCATTTTTCAAAACCGTTTCCAGAACACGGTTCATGGCATAGACACCGCCATGACAGTCAATCTCTACGGTATCTTCTCCTGTGAATGTTTTGGGTGCGCGCATAACCATGACCAGAACTTCATCCACAATCTCTTCCCCATCATAAATATAACCATAATGAATGGTATGGGTGGGTACTTCTTTAATCTTCTTTTTCCCGCCCTTAGAACGGTAAATGCGGGATATAACGTCCATGGCTTCCGGGCCGCTGATTCGGATGATTCCGATTCCCGAAGCACTCACAGCAGTAGATATCGCTGCAATTGTTGTATTCATGTGATTTCCTCCATACAAAAATGCTAGAGCGTGTTTGAAAAAGGCTCTAATCTCATTATACAAAAAAAGTTACCCCAGGGAAAGATATTAAAAACAAAAGCGTAGCGCTTAAGCTCTTCCATCTTTCACCTGGAATAACTTACTTTAATTTACCATCTTTTTAATTTTACAACTACGTGACGATATGGCTCTTCGCCCTCACTGACAGTCTCTACATACTTGTTGCCCTGAAGCGCTGAGTGAATGATTCTTCTCTCATATGGATTCATCGGCTCAAGTACAACCGGCTTTCTTGTTTTCTTAACCTTGTAGGCAATTCCTCTTGCAAGATTCTCCAGAGTCTCTTTACGACGTCTGCGGTAATCCTCTGTATCAAGCTTTACTCTGATATAATTGGATTTGCCCTTGTTTACAACAAGGCTTGTAAGATACTGAAGAGAATCAAGGGTCTGTCCTCTCTTACCGATCAGGATTCCCATATCCTCTCCCTCGAAAGCAACTTCCAGACAACCGTCATTTGTGTTGTATTTGGAAGTGATCTCCACTTCGCCAAGATTCATGGATGCAAATACGTCGCGAAGGAAAACTACTGCTCTCTCTTCAACTTCTTTGATCTCAGCCGGATCTGTAATGATCTCAACAGGTTTGGACTGTTTCGGCTTCTCTTCTCTTGGCTCCTTCGGCATTTTTTCTTTTGCCGGTTTTTCTTTTACAGGACGCTCCTTGAAAGCTTTCTCTTTCGGCTGGCGCGGCTGTTTTTCTTTTGTTTCTTTAAAAGGCTTCGGCTCTTTCGCTTCTTTTACAGGTGCTTTTTCTTTCACCGGCTCACTCTTTGGTGCCGGCTTTTCAGCTTTTACAAAAGGCTTGGCAGGTTTTCTGTTCTGCTCTTCCTTGATTGCTTCAACTTTAACAGTATCAACGATCTCCTGTAATTCATCCTCTGCAGAAACAATATTGATCTTGCGTGCTTTAATGATTGCCGGTTTGCTTCCGATGCCAAAAAATCCGGAACTACCTTCAGAAACCACTTCAATATCCAGCTGATCACTGGAGACACCTAATTCGATGCACGCCTTGGTGATTGCTTCATTTTTCGTTTTTGCTGAAAACTGGATAAACTCCTCCATCTATGAAACCCTCCGTTCCCGACAATTACTTCTTCTTGTTTCTCTCGTCAAAATCCCTGACCATATTTGCTTTTGCTGTAATACTTCCAGGTTTGGCATTTCTCGCTTTCTGGTAGGATTCCTCTACTTTTTTGGTTCTCTCTGCAGCATCTGTATTGCTGGAACCCTTATCAATCTTGGTATTGATATTTTTGGTAGACTGATTTGCCTGATTGGTGATCTTCTGTGGCGGAAGACCCTCTTTGGTACGCTGCTTCTCGATTTTCTTCATGTTCTCATTTACAAGATCATTGATGTCAATCTTATCCAGACGGCGGTTAATAAGAAGCTGCTGAACACTTCTTACAACAGCACTTGCAATCCAGTAAATACCAAGACCTACCGGGAATGTGAAACAGAATACAGCTGACATAAGAGGCATAACTGTATTCATGGTTTTCATAGATGCCTGCATGGTATTGGCTGTGTCATCACCTGGCTGTGAAGCCTGAGGCATCAGTTTGATACTCAGTACCTGAGTAAGCCATGCCAGTATCGGAATCAGGATTGCTGCTATAGCAAGGGCAATAGATGCACCCTGGAAAGCAGCTTTAATATAGTTCAACGGCTGATCTGCAATGTTCAGGCCAAAGAAGTTCTGCATCTTGGAAATCTCAGAAGAAGTGCTGTTGATAGCATCTGAAAATCCACTGAACTGATTCATTGCTGCAAGGTCTTTCCACTGAGACGGGGACAATGCATACAGGAAATCAATTACAGAATCACTGGTAGCCTTTCCATTATCAAGTACAAGCTGGACACGGCTCATCTTGTTATCTGTGATAAAGTTCTGAATAAGGTCCGTATAACCGCTTACACTTACAATCTGGTCTACAATGCCAGTAAATACAGCCTTTACACTTCCTACATAGCCAGGAATCTTGTAAATAACCTGCCATAATGCCATAAGAACAGGAAATTGGATCAACAGCTGTACGCAGCTTCCGGTAGGTGAAACACCGTATTTCTGATATACAAGCTGAGTCTCTTCCTGCATCTTCTGCATGGAAGCCTGGTCTTTTTTGTCTTTGTACTTCTTCTGGATCTTCTGAAGTTCCGGCTGCATAACGCTGCTCAGCTTGGAGAACTTCTGCTGCTTGACCTGCAGCGGTGTCATAAGAGCATAGATAATAATACTGAAGATGATGATACAAAGGCCGAGGTTCTGAATGCCAACCAGATCCAGGACTCTGTAGATTCCATCCATGATCCAGCCCATAACAGAAGCCAGCTGACCAATGATCGGTGTGCTGCTCTTCGTCAATAAAATCATATCCAAGTTTGTTTCCTCCTAGGCTTTTTCGGTTTTACTATTCAATTTTTAACGGATATTTTCAAAGTACCCTTTATGGTACCGGGTCGTATCCACCATGTGAAAAAGGATTGCAGCGCAAAATCCTCCACACTGCAAGAAGCCCACCCTTAATGGCACCATACTTTTCGATTGCTTCTAAACCATATTGAGAACATGTGGGAATATAAGGACATTTTGTTCTCTTCATCGGTGATATAT
>CAKRRG010000076.1 GCA_934394545.1 uncultured Blautia sp. | reverse complement strand
GCGGCTTGGAGCAGAAATCTATAACAATCTTCCATATCGCAGCACAAAGATGTACCTTGCCGTATTTGCAGCTATGCGGACAGGCAATCCACATGCGTTTGATATTGGAACTGCAGAGGGGAATTTTTTATATCAGATCATACAGATGGATCTGGAAATAAGAGGAATTGCAGTAGAGACATCTGCAATATTTCCTGCATATAAACGTCAGAAAAGTTATCTGCTGGCAGGGATTATGCTGGATGATGTTTCCAATTATACCATGCTGTATCAGGTGCAGGCGGTGAAAAAAGATGGAACTTATCATAAAGGTATGGCAGGCTTTGCGAAAGAACAGCATATGGTACAGGTTCCTCTTGCAGTGCTTACAGAATGGGATGCACTTTATTGTCCCCAAAATGAAATATATATTGTGGAAAATCCTTCGGTTTTTGCCATGCTTTGTGGAAAAGAAGAAGCAGATCATAAGGAAAAAGCATATATGTGTATGAACGGTCAGCCAAGACTGGCAGGTTTGATGGCATTGGATTTACTTGCAAAATCCGAAACCCGGATTTATTATGCAGGAGATCTGGATCCGGAAGGTGTGTTGATCGCACAGAAACTGTCACAGTATTATAAGGGCAAATTTTATTACTGGCATATGGAAGCTGCGGATTATGAAAGGTGCAGGTCTAAAGAGGTCATATCGCCGAAGAGACTGAAGATACTGGAACGGATAATGGATGAAAGGTTAAAGCCGGTGGCAGAGCTGATCGAAAAATACAAGACAGCCGGATATCAGGAGATGTTGGCAGAAGAAATGCTGTAGAAATCAGAAGAAAATTTTTGGAACGAAAAGGAGAAGTTATGAAGATACGGAAACGAATGTGTTCAATCGTGCTTACGATGGTAACTTTACTTTTGCTGGTATTGGATATTCCTGTGGCAGCAGCCGAAACGAAAAAGGTAGACGTTTTGTTTACCCATGATACCCATTCCCATCTGGATAGTTTTTCAACGATTGTGGATGGCCAGCAAGAAGAAGTTGGCGGGTTTGCGAAAATAAAGACCCTGATGGATGAAAAGAAGAAAGACAATCCGAATACTCTAGTATTGGATGGTGGAGATTTTTCCATGGGTACCCTGATCCAGACCGTATATGATACAGAGGCTGCGGAGCTTCGGATGCTGGGATATCTGGGATATGATGTGACTACTTTTGGAAATCATGAATACGACTATCGGTCAAAAGGTCTGGCCAATATGCTGAATGCAGCTATTGCTTCCGGTGAAACAGTGCCGGAGATCGTAGTGTGCAATGTGGATTGGGACGCTATGGAGAAAGATGGCTTAAATGATGGTCAGAAGCAGATCAAAGAGGCATTTAAAGCCTATGGCGTGAAGGAGTATGTGGTGGTTCAAAAGGGCGATACAAGGATTGCCGTGGTTGGGGTATTTGGAAAAGATGCCCTGGAATGTGCGCCTACATGTGAACTGTTGTTTCGAGATCCGGTAGAAGCGGTAAAGGAGACAGTAGCAGAGATTAAGAAAAATGAGAATGTGGATATGATCGCATGTGTGTCCCATGGCGGAACCTGGGAAGATGAGGATAAGTCAGAGGATGAAATCCTTGCAAAAAAGGTGCCGGACCTGGATCTGATCATCAGTGGACATTCCCATACAGAACTGGATGAAGCCATTAAGCATGGGAACACATATATTGTATCCTGTGGTGAGTATGGGAGAAATCTTGGATCACTTTCGATGACACAGAAGGAGGACGGACGTTGGGAGATGACCTCCTACGAGCTGATTCCTGTGACTGATCAGGTCAAGGCAGATCCGGAAACACAGAAGCGGATCGATGCATTAATGGATACAGTAGACACCAATTATCTTGCAGATTTTGGTTATACCAGGGATGAAGTTCTGGCTCAGAATGATATTGAATTTAACAGCCTGGAAGAAATGGGCACAAAGCACGAGGAATTAAATCTTGGCGATATTATGTCCGATGCGTACGTATATGCTGTGGAAAATTCAGCGTATTACGATGGAAATCCGGTAGACGTAGCGGTTGTACCAAGCGGAACGGTCCGTGACACATACACGAAAGGCGATATTACAGTAGAAGATGTCTACAATTCTTTTTCTTTGGGAATTGGAAAAGACGGTGTGGCAGGGTATCCTCTGATCAATGCATATCTGACCGGAAAAGAATTGAAGCTGGTAGCAGAAGTAGACGCTTCCGTTTCAGACTTTATGACAACTGCAAGATTGTATTGCAGCGGATTGAATTTTACATACAATCCTCATCGAATGATACTGAACAAGGTGACGGACTGCTATCTGACCAGAGGAGATGGAGAGAGAATCGAAATCCAGGATGATAAGCTGTACCATGTTGTGACTGACCTGTATACAGGACAAATGCTTGGCTCTGTAATGAAAATGTCCTATGGCCTGCTGTCTCTTGAACCAAAGGATAAAGACGGTAATCCCATTGAAAATCTGGAAGATCAGGCAATCATGGAGGACGGCAGGGAACTGAAAGCCTGGGATGCCATTGCAAGATATATGCAGTCCTTTGAAGATACAGACGGGGATGGAATTGCCAATGTCCCGGAATATTATGCAGTCACTCATAACCGTAAGGTTGTAGATGACAGCACAAATATCATTGAGCTGGTGAAAAATCCTAATAGATTCTCAGTAATGATCGTGCTGATCTGTCTGATTTTTATTTTAATTATTGTTCTTATTGTAGTTTTGATCCGAAAACTGCTCCGTAAGGTAAAAAAGAAAAATATGTGATAATATCACAGAAATTGGGAATAAAATCTGTTATAATACAATCACAATCAAAACAGGAGGACAAATAAATGAAAGTAATTCATGTAGATAAACAAAATTTTCAAAACGAAGTAATGGAATCCGATAAACCGGTACTGCTGGATTTCTGGGCACCCTGGTGCATGCCTTGCCGTATGGTAGGACCGATTCTGGAAGAAATTGCAGAGGAGCGTTCCGATATCAAAGTAGGAAAAATCAATGTAGATGAACAGCCGGAGCTTGCGGGAGAATTTCAGGTCATGAGCATTCCGACTCTGATCGTTATCAAGAATGGAAAAATTGTGAATCAGTCTGTAGGCGCGATGCAGAAAGAAGCAATCCTGGCTATGCTGTAAAGAATAAAAAATCCCTGTTTGGCATCTGTAAAAAGATGTCAAACAGGGATTTTTATTCTTTTGTTTCTTCAATTACAAGATGTTGGGGGCAAAAAAACTTTTGCCCCCTTTGATACCAGATTGCTACGTGCTTTGCACTCCCGCAATCTTCAAAAACATTCGTAATCCGCTCATTTTTCTTCGAAAAATGGCTACTTACTCATGTTTTTGGCGGGTCAAGAGGTCAAAAATCCTCTTGCAAGCAAGCTTGCATCGGTTTTTTGACCTTTTGACCCTGGTATCATTACAAACAATCAATCTTCGTCCATCCATACCTTCATAGTCTTCAGAAGCTTCTGTTTGTCGGAAATTTCCATTTTATGTAATAATTCAGAAATTTCCCGGTCTAGCGCAGTCTCGCGGTATTCAGAATCAATTCTGCCAATCAGTGAATCCAGAGAGATATTCAGCAGTCTTGCGTAATAAATCAGGATGCGCAGAGACATTGCGGTTCGGTTGTTCTCTACATTGCTGATGTAGCCTGGAGTTACATTCAGAGCTTTGGCAAC
This sequence comes from uncultured Blautia sp., assembly GCA_934394545.1. GTDB lineage: Bacteria > Bacillota > Clostridia > Lachnospirales > Lachnospiraceae > Blautia_A. The sequence goes on along the minus strand of CAKRRG010000076.1, from coordinate 8,910 downwards.
CTCTGCCTGTGTGAGTTTCATTTTGATTCGCAGCTCTTTCATTCGGGATCCTAAATTTTCGTAATCAATCTGGTTCATAATCTGTTCTCCAATCTTTTGACAGGTATTCCTGTATATTTACGCATTTAAAGAGCCCTGTTAACTCCGCTTACAGCAGCTTCTTTATTCATAATATAAAGTATATAGAAAATATATGAAAAATGTAAGCTATAAATTGTATGCTATTTATTTTATAGCTATATATGAGATGTTGTGATTTTGACATTTTTGTCAGATATCATATAATGAAGATTGCGGGAGTGCAAAGCACGTAGCAATCTGGTATCAAAGGGGCAAAAGCCCCCGACTATGATAAATGGATAATTTGGAAAGTGAAACATATGAGGGATTTATTTTATGCAGGATAGATTTGAAATGTTGGAAGAGCTTCTGGAGCAGGAACAGTTCGAATTGCTGCTTTCAGAAGAGACGAAAACCAGGGAAAGGGGAAAGCAAAGCTCCGGTGATATTCGTCTGGTATATTTGATGAATGACGCAGTGGAGAGCTTTCTTATTTTTAAAAATGCCAGACTTACAGGCTCTTATATCAGTGACTATGAAGGGCCTCTGAAATCATCCTTAAGTCAGGAAGAAGATCAATATATACTGGTGGTCTGGCAGGGGAAGAATGCAGTTACTATATTTTTTGAGACCTTAGAATTGGATGTTCGTCTTTACAATTATGGGGAAATCGGACATTTCTGGGTGCCTGGCTATGAGTATCTGCGCCAGCTGGAGTATCGGATCGCTATTGCAAGAGACAAATTGGATTATCTTGGTGAAGAGTTTTGTACAGAAGAAGAGCAAAACCTGGTGCAGCTGGCTGATTTTCCCCCACTGAATTATTGCTGTTATCCGGCAGTACCCAGGCAATACATTGTGCCAAAAGAAGAGCCATGGATTCCAACTGAGGCATCCTTTCAGGTTATGGAAAAGCTGATCAAAGAAGCACAGGATCTGTCTTTACTTCGTTTGCTGCATATTTATAAGAAATTTTCCAGGCCTTTTGTGGCAAGAGTATTTGCCCAGGCCCTCCATAAGAAAAAACATGGAGCAGTAATCCGGCTTCTTATTCAGAAAATAAAAAGAGAAGCAGGAACGTATCCGAACCGATCCTTTGGAGAAGAGGTTGACAGACATCTAAGTGATCTTTTGGAAAAGGCGGGAAAACTGCAGGAAAAATTAGCGAGGGATGGAATCCAGGCAGAAGTATTACGGGAAGAGCCCTTTACTACAGCCAGAGACAGCCTGGATTTTCAGGTGTTTCTTATGATCTGGAAAAATGGTTGGAGAAATAGCAAGGTAGAAATAAAAAAATTAACAAATACATAATTTTTGATAACTGCATGGAAATTCCTGTATTCCCTAAAGAACAGGTTTGTGCTAACATAGATAAGAGAGAACTTCAGGAGGAAAAGCAAATGGGTTGTACTACAATTTTAGTTGGAAAAAAAGCGTCCTATGATGGCTCTACCATGATCGCCAGAAATGATGATTCCGGTTCCGGTCATTATATGCCGAAGAAATTTGTGGTGGTTCATCCAGAGGAACAGCCAAGGAAATACAAATCCGTGATTTCCCATGTGGAAATCCAGCTTCCGGATGACCCGATGGGCTACACTGCTGTACCAAACGCAGTAGATGGCGAGGGAATCTGGGCTGCAAGCGGTGTTAACCAGGCGAATGTAGGAATGACGGCTACAGAGACCATCACCTCGAATCCACGTGTACTTGGTGCGGATCCGCTGGTTGTTTATGAGCCTGCAAAGGATGGCAAAGAAGAGATTGCCGGTGGAATCGGGGAGGAGGATATTGTATCCATTGTTCTTCCGTATATTCACAGTGCCCGGGAGGGTGTCAGACGTCTTGGAAGTATTTTGGAAGAATACGGAACCTACGAAATGAACGGAATCGCATTCCAGGATCAGGATGAAATCTGGTGGCTGGAGACCATTGGCGGACATCATTGGATTGCAAGAAGAGTTCCGGATGATGCTTATGTGGTAATGCCGAACCAGCTTGGAATTGACGGTTTTGACCTTGAGAAAGCCATTTCCGATCAGGATAAATATCAGTGCTCTCCACAGGAATATGCGGAACTGGAATATATGTGTTCTTCTGATATGAGAGAATTTATTGAGAAAAATCACCTGGATCTTTCTCTGGATGGTGTGTTGAATCCCAGAGATGCATTTGGAAGCCACGACGATTCCGATCATGTTTACAATACACCTCGCGCATGGTTTATGCTGCGTACCTTGAATCCGAAAACGAAAATATGGGATGGTCCCAATGCAGAATTTACTCCATATTCCGATGATCTGCCTTGGTGCATGGTTCCGGAAAAGAAGGTTACAGTGGAAGATGTGAAATATGTTTTATCTTCACATTATCAGGGAACGCCTTATGATCCCTATGCTTCTTACGGAGAGAAAGAACAGCGGGGAGCATTCCGTTCCATTGGAGTGAACCGTACAGATTTCCTGTCATTGATCCAGATGCGTCCTGACATGGAAAAAGACTGCAATATTCTGCAGTGGGTTGCCTTTGCATCCAATGCATTTAATGTGATGGTGCCATTCTATGCGGCAATTGATACGACCCCGGATTACCTTTCCGGAACAACGAAAGACGTGACCACGGACAATTTCTACTGGGTAAGTCGTATGATCGGTGCTATGGCAGATGCTTCTTACAGAAGCTCTATTTTCCATATTGAGCGTTATCAGGAGCAGGTGATGGCAAAGGGACATGAGTTGATTCACCAGTACGATGCCCTTCTGGAAAAAGAATCTGACCCAGTGAAGAGAATGGCCCTTCGTCTGGAGGCAAATCAGGCAATTGCAGATATGCTGAAAATAGAGGCTTCAGACACACTGAACAAGGTACTTTATGAGTTGAGTAATCAGATGAAGAATGCTTATTCCAGATCTGATGCTTAATAGGAATGTATGATAAAGGAGACGGAAATGACAGTAAAGGAATGTTATGACAAGGTAGGCTCCGACTATGACGGAGTGCTGAAACGACTGGGAAACGAAGGGCTTGTGAAGCGATTTGCAGTGAAATTTCTTGCGGATCCCAGTTTTCAGGATTTAACAGATGGTCTGAATGCACAGGACGGTGAGAAGGCATTTCGTGCAGCACATACATTAAAGGGAGTATGCTTGAATCTTGGGTTTACAGGACTGTATAAGGTAAGCGCAGAGCTTACGGAGCTGCTTAGAGGAAGAGAAACTGCAGGAAGCGACGCGCTTTATGCACAGGTAAAAGAGCAGTATATGATTTTGACAGATGCCATTAAGGAACTGGCAGCAGAGAGCTGAGGGGAAACCTTCAGCTTTTCTCTTGCTATAGATTTTTGCTATAACACAATCAAGGCAAAATGAATTATACAAAATTTCCATGTTTTGTTATGATATGTCCAGAAAAAAATAAGAGGAAAAAGTCTCTTTGCACGATATCATACAAACCTGGAGGAGAAATTATGGCAAGAGGAATCCATACAAAGTGTTTACATTTAGAGGAAGAGGAAGGCTGTTGTAATAACTATGGTGCGATCAGCTTTCCTATTTATCAGACGGCAACTTATGAACATCCGGCAGTAGGACATAGCACAGGCTTTGACTATAGCAGACTGCAGAATCCCACCAGAGAACATCTGGAAAAAATCGTAGCAAATCTGGAAAATGGAGTGGATGCACTGGCTTTTTCTACAGGAATGGCAGCAATTACGCTGGCAATGGAATTGTTTAAGCCAGGAGATCATCTGATTGTGGATGCGGATCTGTATGGCGGAAGTATTCGGCTTTTTGATAATGTGTCTGCAAAAAACGGAATCAGATTTTCGCGAATTGACTGCTGGAAGGAAGATGTAGAAAGCTATATAAATGAAAACACAAAGGCAATTTACATAGAAACTCCTACCAATCCGATGATGAACGTTACAGACATTGCAAAACTTGCAGAAATTGCAAAGAAACACGGAATTCTGCTTATTGTGGATAATACATTTTTATCTTCCTATTTTCAGAATCCACTGGACCTGGGAGCAGATATTGTGGTGCATAGCGGAACGAAATTCCTTGGTGGACATAATGATACTCTGGCAGGTTTTTTAGTAACAAACAGAGAGGATATCAGTGAGAAGCTTCGCTTTCTTATTAAAACTACCGGATCCGGGCGGGCCCCCTTTGACAGCTGGCTGATACTTAGGGGAATCAAAACTCTTGGAATCCGTATGGAGCAGGCACAGCGAAATGCTTTTCAAATTGCAGAATGGCTGAAAAATCAGAAAGCAGTGACACGGGTTATTTATCCTGGATTTACAGACCATCCGGGGTATGAGATTATGAAAAAACAAGCCAGAGGCTTTGGCTCCATGCTTACGTTTCAACTGGAGAGTAAGGAATTTGCCCTTTCTATTCTGGAAAAGGTGCGAATGATTAAGTTTGCGGAAAGTCTTGGAGGGGTAGAAACCCTGATTACCTATCCGACTACGCAGACTCATGCAGATGTGCCAAAGGAAATCCGGGAACGTAACGGAATTACAGAAAGTACTCTTAGGCTTTCAGTGGGAATTGAGGATGCACAGGATCTTTTAAACGAATTTGAAAAAGTATTTGCAGAAACTGAGGAAGAATTATATGGCAGAAAGAAATCTTGATTTTGACAAAGTAATCAATAGAAGAAATACCAGATGTCTGAAATATGATTTTGCGGTAAAAAGGGGAAAACCAGCAGATGTGCTTCCGCTTTGGGTTGCGGATATGGATTTTGAGACTTCATCTTATATTGAAGATGCTCTGGTGGAGCGGGCAAAAGAGGGAATTTTCGGATATAGCGAGGTACAGACGCCTTATTTTGAGGTTGTAGCCAATTGGATGAAAACACATCATAACTGGGAAACGCAGGAAGAGTGGCTGGTAAAAACTCCGGGAGTTGTTTTTGCACTGGCTATGGCAGTAAAAGCATATACAGAGCCAGGGGAAAGTGTGCTGATCCAGCTTCCGGTATATTATCCTTTCTCCGAAGTGATCCGGGATAATGGACGAAAAGTGGTGAGCAGCAATCTTTATTTAAGTGAAGATAATCGTTACCACATTGATTTTGAAGACTTTGAGAAAAAAATAATAGAGGAAAACGTAAAGCTGTTTTTTCTGTGTAATCCTCATAATCCGGTAGGAAGAGTGTGGAAGGCCCAGGAACTGGAGCGGTTGGGAGATATTTGTGTGAAGCATGGTGTGACCGTAGTCAGTGATGAAATTCATCAGGACTTTGTGTTTAAGGGAAAACACCAGGTATTTGCAGGACTGAAAAAGGAGTTTCAGGATATTTCCATTACCTGCACCTCCCCTAGTAAAACCTTTAATCTGGCCAGTATGTTGATTTCCAATATTTTTATCCCGAATCCGGAGCTTCGGCAGAAATTCAAAAAGCAGATGGACGCAGCAGGAATCAGTCAGTTAGGCGTACTTGGCCTGGTGGCAACAGAGACAGCCTATTCGAAAGGAGAAGAATGGTATCAGGCAATGCATGCTTATGTGGAGAAGAACATTGCATACACCAAAGAGTATGTAGAAAAAAATCTTCCAGGTGTGAAAATGACAGAATTGGAAGGAACGTATCTGGTCTGGCTGGATTTCAGGGATACGGGACTAAGTGTAAAGGAACTGGAGGATCTGATCATAAACAAAGCAAGACTTTGGCTGGATAGCGGAAAGATATTCGGAAAAGCCGGAGAAGGATTCCAACGGGTGAATGTGGCATGCCCAAGAGCAACGCTGACAGAGGCACTGGAAAGGATCCGAAAAGCGCTGTAAGAATAAAATAAAAGTGCTCTAATATATTACATGGAACTGTTAACAGAGTTCATGATATATTAGGGCACTTTTTGTAATGTGCGTTATGTGTTCTCATATTCCCTTATAATTTTCTTGGCAGCCGCATATTTGGTCCTCCAGTGAGCAAGCTGTGCCGGGTCTGGCGTGATGGAAGACAGTCTTGTCTCATCTGAATTATGCGCAATATCTGCAAGCTTCACCTTCCGTGCCAGCGGGCTCTGGCAAAGCTTTCGTATATAGTCCAGATAATTCTCATCAGGCTCATGCGTTAATAATAGAACCACATCTGTGATCTCCCGGGGGAATTCTGCCTCCAGCTCCTGAAGTGAGAGAGTAGTATCCTCCAGAACATCATGAAGCAGCGCAATACAGGTGGTGGTTTCATCTGTCATCTGTTCAGCCAAATGTACAGGATGGAAAATATAAGGGATCCCACTCTGATCCGTCTGTCCCATATGTGCCTTATATGCTGTTTTAATGGCCTTTATAGTTAAAGGAGTATAGATCATAATTTATTCTGCAGGTGCAGCCTCCGTGTCGGTATTCAATGGAGTGAAAGCTGCCAGAATTTCATCTGCTTCTGCTGTGGTATCGGTAGTGTAGGATAAAATAATGGAGACAAACTTTCCTCCCTGTTTGCGGGTACAGTATTTCTGAAGAACTTCATAATCATTGATTGTTACACTTGCTTCCATAACGCGGAAATCCTGTCCGGCAATCTGGATGTCTGTGATTTGGGAATAGGTATAGCCCAGCTGCGTTGCATCCATCATCTGCTGTGCAGCAAGAAAATACTGGTCAACGGTCATATTTTCCAGTGCTGCGTCCTCTACCACTACGGAAACATTAGGAAAGCCGGAGATAGAAGAGGCCATCATCTCATAAACGGTACCAGACAAAGTGTCCTCACTTAGTTCTACTCCTGAGGATTCCTCCAGAGTGCTCTGTCCCTGCTGCATAACAGACTGAAGCTCCTCTTCGGTATTCATCACAACCGTTTCCGGAGGAGTGAATCTCAGATTCAGCCACGCACTTTGAAAATCGGTGTCTGTAATGGTTCCCTTTTCGTAAGGAGCATCCTGAGAAGTATCGTCAGAAGAAGCATCCTCAGAGGCAGTATCAGCTTCGCCTTGTTCCTCAGTGGCCTGTGCCGTATCTTCCGCCAGCACTGGTGTAACTGGCATCGTACAAAGGGAAAATGCCAGCATAGCCGGTATTAATAAACTATTTTTACGCATAAAAAGATATCCTCCTGGGGATTCGTTGCAATCATTATAGCAAACTTACGCAGGTTTTCCTAGAGCGTGTTTGAAAAATTATTCCCACAATCTGTACGCCCCACTTTGCAGTTTCTGATTTATTCTGGATGGTTGCGTTTCTATAGTTATTTCGTTATAATAGAAATCAAAGACCCAAAAGGCAAAAATTTACGAATAAACAACTTATCATACAAGGAGTTTTTATATGAGCTTTTGGAATACATTGAAACAGAAACTGCGGAGCCTGGTTCCGGTGAGCCGTACTTACATGGATCATAAGCTTCGTGAATTGGAAAAAGAGAATAAACGTCAGGAAAAAATCCTTTCTGAGCTTCAGAAAAACAGCCAGGCTATGCTGGAATTAAAGGATTATGTGACCAAGGAGCTTCGCCGCAGGGACGGCTGGGGAAAGCGCGCAGCCCAGGTGCAGCATGAAGCAGAAGGCCGTCAGATCTGGGTGATCAAGTGCCCTGCACCGGAGGAGAAGAAGATACGCTGGGGTGATTATGCTTATGCGGTGGCACTGAAGCGCTATCTGGATCAAATGGGAATCTACACCATAATTGATCTGCGTGAGGACTGGGACTGCCAGGTGAATGCAGATGTGGTTCTGGTGCTCCGCGGCTGTGAATTTTACTGTCCGGACCGCAGGAATGCCAACTGTATCTATATTATGTGGAACATCAGCCATCCGGAAATGGTCACCATAGAAGAATACAAGCTCTATGATATTATATGTGTAGGCTCCCTCCATTATGCGAAAGAGCTTGGGGATAAGCTGACCATACCGGTCTATCCGCTGCTTCAGTGTACGGATACCCAGCTTTTTTACCCGGACAAAGAGTCAGAGGAAAAGCGAGGAGGGGACTACTTGTTTATTGGCAATTCCCGTGGTGTGGCACGGCCTTGTGTATTATGGGCTGCCCAGGATAAGCTTCCTCTGAAAATCTGGGGAGCAGGCTGGAAAGCTATGTTAGGTCCGGACAAAAATATGGTACAGGATGTTTTTATTGAAAACAGCGAAATTCCGGCACTTTACCGCAGCGCCCGTGTTACGCTTAATGACCATTGGAAGGATATGCTGGATTACCAGTTTGTAAATAATCGCATTTTTGACGCTCTGGCCTGTGGACTTCCGGTAATATCCGACTGCTGTGATGAGCTGCGTGAGATTTTTCCGGAAGCAGTGCTGTATTACAGCAATAAGGAAGAATTTGAGAACTGCGTGAAAGAGATAGAGAATAACTATGCAGAAGTAAAGGCAAGAGTAGACGCTCAGTGGCCTGTGATACAGGAGAAATATTCCTTTGAGGCAAGAGCAAGAGAATTGGTGGAAATGGTGGAGGAATATCGTAGCAATGGCTTCAATAAAAACAATATCAAAAATTCTGATCATTATTCCAGCCTATAATGAGGCTGGCTGTATTGAGAAAGTAGTAGATAACCTGGAAAAAAATTATCCTCAGTACGACTACGTGATAATTAACGACGGCTCTACGGATGACACACGCAAAATCTGCGCCCGCCGGGGCTATAATTTTATGGATCTGCCTGTAAATACCGGCCTCTCCGGGGCTATTAAAAGCGGCATGCGTTACGCCAACTATTACAGTTACGACTACGTTCTCCAGTTGGATGGCGATGGTCAGCACGATCCCAAGTACATAGAAGACATGATCACCGAGATGGAAGGGACCGGATGCGATATTGTGATCGGATCAAGGTTTAAGACACAGCGGAAACCCTTTAATTCCAGGATGATTGGAAGC
>CAKRRG010000075.1 GCA_934394545.1 uncultured Blautia sp. | reverse complement strand
AGAAATCATTTTTTCACACGCCCTTTATGTTTCGAAAAAAATTCTCAAGTCAAGCGGATATTCGCAATCCGCTTCGCTACTTGCTTGATTCGGTTAAAAAAAGAAAAACTGAAGCTCATCATCTTGACAACATATACCCCTATAGGTATAATATGTGCATACCTATAGGGGTATAGAAAAGAGGGAAATTATGAAAAATCTAATGAGAAAGTTAGAAGAGTTGCTTGAACTTGGTGGAATCAGGAAAGACATTATTTTTCTGGTAATATCCGGAATTGCCATTGTCCTAAGTCTGTTGGGAACCTCCCCATTCCCCTTCGACATGTCCTGGATTGCCATTGTACTGTGTGGTTTCCCCATTATCCTGGAAGCCATCATTGGTTTGGTAACCGAGTTTGACATCAAAGCAGATGTTCTTGTATCGCTGGCGCTGATCGCTTCTGTCTGCATTGGTGAAGATTTTGCAGCAGGAGAAGTGGCGTTTATCATGCAGCTTGGCGGACTTCTGGAAGAGCTTACCGTAGCAAAAGCCAGAGCCGGAATTGAGAAGCTGGTGCATCTCACACCTCAGACTGCAAGAGTGATAAATGATGGGAAAGAAACCATTATTCCCGCGAAAAAAGTTCAGGTAGGAGATATTCTCCGGGTACTTCCTGGTGAGGGAGTGCCGGTAGATGGAATCATTATTTCAGGACAGACTTCTGTGAATCAGGCAGTCATGACTGGCGAATCCCTTCCGGTAGATAAGACTGTAGGAGATGAAGTATCCAGTGGAACAGTGAACCAATTCGGAGCTTTCGAGATGAAAGCCTCAAAAGTTGGGGAAGACAGCTCTATTCAGCGGATGATCCGACTGGTTCAATCCGCAGACGCAGGTAAGGCAAAGATTGTTGGAATTGCAGATCAGTGGGCCGCCTGGATCGTGGTGATCGCTCTCACAGCAGCAGCTCTTACCTGGCTGATTTCTGGTCAGATCATCCGTGCTGTGACTATTCTGGTTGTATTTTGTCCATGTTCCCTTGTACTTGCAACACCAACTGCGATTATGGCAGCTATTGGCAATGCCACCAAACATGGTTTTCTTGTTCGTGAAGGTGACGCACTGGAACGGCTTTCAAGTGTAAATGTGATCGCATTTGACAAAACAGGAACTTTAACATACGGCACACCAAAGGTAGTTGCAGTCGTCAGTGAAAGCGAAAATTATAACAATAATGATATTTACGGATTGGCAGCATCAGCAGAACAGCTGTCGGAACATCCCCTTGGAAAAGCAATTGTGAACTGCTATAAGAAAGAAGGGGCAGCTCTTTCCAAAGCAGAAAACTTCCGGATGATTCCCGGACGTGGTGTTTGTGCTGTGGTAGACGGGAAAAAGGTTTTGGCTGGAAATCCAGAGCTGCTGAAGGAGAATGGTGTAGATGTTGATGTGCATATCAAAGAATGCGTAGATGTTGGGAGTGAAAATGTAGGAAGTAAAGAAGTGTTAGCTGCAAATGCTAAAGGCGAGGAAAATAGTTCTGCAAATTTTTCTGCTGCGAAAATCAGTAAGGAGCTTTCTCCTAAAAACACAGAAAAATTTCAGGATAATTTCAAACCGGAACAATACATAAAACTCGGCTGTACCGTAACTTATGTAGCAATCGATGGCAATTATGCAGGTTTCATCGCCCTTTCCGACACTCTCCGTGAAGAAAGCACCGCCATGATCGACTCCCTGAACAGTCTAAGCGTTCAGCCTGTTCTTTTGACAGGAGACAACGAAAACGCTGCGAAGACCATTGCCTCTCAGCTTCATATCAATGAAGTATGCGCTAATTGCCTCCCAGAAGACAAGCTGAAATACATTGACAGATACCAGCAGGAAAATAAAATGGTCTGCATGATTGGTGATGGAATCAACGATGCCCCGGCTTTGAAGCGGGCAGAAGTAGGAATCGCCATGGGCGGCGTGGGAAGTGATATTGCAGTAGATGCAGCAGACATTGCCCTTGTTGACGATGAGGTAAGAGAGCTTCCTCACCTGATCGCCCTTTCCAAGCGCATGATGACCACTATCAAGTTGAACATGACCTTTTCTATGACCTTGAACTTTATTGCAATCGTACTTGCTATCACAGGAATCCTGAATCCTATTGTAGGTGCTCTTGTCCATAATGCAGGTTCCGTACTGGTGATTACAAACTCCGCTCTTTTATTAAAATATGATCTGTAGAGAGTTAAAAAAGGGACTTTTGTCCTGAAAAAATGTAAGGATTCAAGGGGGAAAGGCAGAGATGACTTTGCTCCTTGAATCGCGTTGACAGCGAATAACATGCATTATGTATTAAAAATAAAATAATAAAGTACATAATATTGGACTTTTCTTGAGCGCGAGTTATAATTTTACAGATGGATTGTACTTTATTAAGAGCATTACCCAAACCGATTGACTAAGAAATAACAATCCCGTATACTACATATTGTTAAACCAATAACAATTCTTCAAATACGCGGAGAAGTAAAAATACAAAGAAAGAGGTACAAGAATGAAAGATTTTGCACAGTGGGAAGGCTTTGAAGGAAGTCGCTGGAAAGAACAGATTAACGTCCGTGATTTTATCCGTCACAATTATACCCCTTATGACGGAGATGATTCCTTCCTGGAAGGCCCGACAGAAGCTACAAATAAGCTGTGGGGAAAACTGCAGGAGCTGCAGAAAGCAGAGCGTGCCAACAACGGCGTTCTTGATATGGAAACTAAGGTCGTTACAGGACTTACCGCATATGGACCTGGATACATTGATGAGGATCTGAAGGATCTTGAGAAGGTAGTAGGACTTCAGACAGACAAACCTCTGAAGCGTGCATTTATGCCATACGGCGGAATCAAAATGGCAGAGAAAGCATGCGAAATGTATGGATATAAGGTAGATCCGCAGATCCATGACATGTTTACAAAATTTGAATTCAAGACACACAACCAGGGTGTATTTGATATTTACACACCAGAGATGAAGAAAGCACGTCACAGCCATATCCTTACCGGACTTCCGGATACTTATGGACGTGGACGTATCGTAGGCGATTACAGACGTGTGGCTCTGTATGGTATTGATGCTCTGATCGAGGGCAAAGAGAAAGATTTCGCAGCAAGTGACCGTCAGGGTATGAGACGTTATGATTTCCAGCTTCGTGAGGAGATTGCAGATCAAATCCGTGCTCTTAAAGGAATGAAAGAGATGGCTCAGATCTATGGCTATGATATTTCCCAGCCTGCAAAGAATGCACATGAAGCATTCCAGTGGCTGTACTTCGGATATCTTGCAGCAATCAAGACTCAGAACGGTGCTGCAATGAGTGTTGGACGTATTTCCACATTCCTTGATATCTATATTGAAAGAGACCTTAAGAACGGTGTGATCACTGAGAAAGAAGCTCAGGAGCTTGTTGACCACATGGTAATGAAATTCCGTATGGTTAAATTTGCAAGAATCGAGTCCTACAACCAGCTGTTCTCAGGAGACCCGGTATGGGCTACTCTTGAGGTTGGTGGCATCGGTGTTGACGGACGTCACATGATCACAAAGAACGACTATCGTTTCCTGCATACTCTTGAGGATATGGGACCGGCTCCGGAGCCGAACCTGACTGTTCTTTATTCTTCCAAGCTGCCGGAGAACTTCAAGAAATATGCTGCAAATATTTCTGTTAAAACAAGTTCTGTACAGTATGAGAACGATGATGTTATGCGTCCGGTTTGGGGCGATGATTACTCTATCTGCTGCTGTGTATCTGCTACAGAAACAGGTAAGGAAATGCAGTTCTTCGGAGCTCGTGCAAACCTTGCAAAATGTCTGCTTTACGCAATCAACGGTGGTGTGGATGAGAAACTGAAAATGCAGGTAGGACCGGAGTACAAGCCGATCACTTCCGAGTATCTTGACTATGATGAGGTTATGCAGAAATATGACCAGATGATGGACTGGCTGGCTCATCTGTATGTAGGTACTCTGAACATGATCCACTACATGCATGACAAATATTACTATGAAGCAGCTGAGATGGCTCTGATCGATACAAAGGTTGACCGTTCTTTCGCAACCGGTATCGCTGGATTCTCTCATGTAGTAGACTCCCTGTCTGCTATTAAATATGCTAAGGTTAAAGCTATCCGTGATGAGGATGGAATCACTACAGATTTCCAGGTTGAGGGTGACTTCCCACGTTATGGTAATGATGATGACAGAGCAGATGATATTGCAAAAGACCTGCTTGCTACATTCATGGAGAAACTGAAACACATTCATACCTACCGTGATTCCAAGCCAACCACATCTATTCTTACCATTACTTCAAACGTTGTTTATGGTAAGGCTACAGGTGCTCTTCCGGACGGAAGAAAAGCTGGTGAGCCTCTGGCACCAGGTGCTAACCCATCTTACGGTGCAGAGCAGAACGGACTTCTTGCTTCTCTGAACTCTGTTGCTAAGCTTGACTATGAGGATGCACTGGATGGTATTTCCAATACTCAGACAATCAATCCGGATGCACTTGGTCACAGTGATGATGAGCGTACAGATAACCTTGTTCACGTACTGGATGGATACTTCAATCAGGGTGCACATCATCTGAACGTAAACGTATTTGGAAAAGAAAAACTGATCGATGCTATGGAGCATCCGGAAAAAGAGGAGTATGCAAACTTCACAATCCGTGTTTCCGGTTATGCTGTTAAGTTCATCGACCTTACAAGAGAGCAGCAGCTGGATGTTATTGCCAGAACCTGCCACGACAGAATGTAATTGTAAAGGAATTATAAATGATAAAAGGCTATGTTCATTCTCTGGAAAGCTTCGGGTCTGTAGACGGACCCGGAGTGAGATATGTGATTTTTCTTTCCGGCTGCGCCATGCGCTGTCAGTTCTGTCACAATCCGGATACGTGGAATATGACAGAGGGGAAAGAATACGATGCGGATCAGCTTCTTAAGACAGCCCTTCGTTTCAAGTCTTATTGGGGCGAGAAAGGCGGTATCACGGTGAGCGGCGGGGAACCCCTTTTACAGATGGAGTTTCTTACTGAGTTTTTCCGCAAGGCAAAGGAAGCGGGAGTCCATACTACCTTAGATACAAGTGGTAATCCTTATACAACAAAGGAACCATGGCATTCCAAATGGCTGGAGCTGATGAAGTACACGGATCTTCTGCTTCTGGATATCAAGCAGATCAATGAGCAGGAGCATATAAAGCTTACAGGACAGACGAATACAAATATTCTTGCCATGGCCCGTGAGCTTTCCGATATGGATAAGCCTGTGTGGATCCGTCACGTACTGGTACCGGGAGGCAGTGATAAAGATGAGTATCTGCACCAGCTGGCAGATTTCATAGGAACACTGAAAAACGTTGAGCGCGTGGAAGTACTTCCGTATCATACACTTGGAACCTTTAAATGGGAAAAGCTGGGAATTCCGTATCCGCTGGAGGGCGTGAAACCTCCAACACAGGAACGGATTGATAATGCCAGACGGATTCTGGGGGCAATTTAAGAGCGTGAAAGAAAGTAAATAAAACTCCTTAAGGGGAGGCCGTTGCGGACTGGAAATGAGTTCGCAATGGTCTCTTTTAAGTTGCTATTTAGTGTGTTGAAGGTTCATCAGGATGGACGCATCTGGACAATGGGTATTACTCACTCACCGGCGCAATACACATTGCCCAAATGCTGTGTACTGGCTGGTACATAGAAACTTTCATCTGGGTGGTGGTTACATGTGTTGGTTTCTCTATACCTTTTGGAAACGATAGGTTAGCATTGTTGTCGTTACTGCTTCTTTCTTTTCCAGTAACCAGCGATTTTGCAATGTATATTCATGTAGCCGTGCATTTCAGGAGCGGTTTTAGTGGAGGCGAGATCCATGACTTACGGAGACTTAGGCGCGAAGGCTCTCCTGAGCGTCTTAGTCGTAGTTAGTTATTAGCTTGTCGGAACGTTGCTTCGCACGGCGGTGAATATACATTGTGAAATCGCGTACGGGGTAACGACCAACACACTAAATAGCAAGATAATGTCTAGTGATTGGCTGACTGAAATGCGGATATTTCCTGTAAAAATCGTTGTCCGTATTTCTTAAGTTTGTTCTGTCCTACACCGGATACATTGAGCATTTCATCCTCATTCTGAGGAAGTTTACTGCACATATCGACGAGGGTTCTGTCGGTGAAGACTATGTAGGGCGGGACGGACTCTTCCTTGGCAATTTGGAGACGGAGCTGGCGCAGGACTCCGAAAAGGTCAGAGTCACGGCTGGAATTCATATTGGCTGAATCAATGGTGGAACTGGTTTTAGAAGTCTCCAATTTGCTTGTGTGATATGATGTTTTTTGTTTACGTGAAGCAGATATCTTCTCTTTTTCTTTAAATTTCTTTATTATTATTTTAGTGTTTTCACTTCGTAAATCTGATATATTTCCTACTTTTAGAATCGGGTAGTCTCCTTCAGTCTGGGAAATATAGCCCATGCGTAGCATCTGATTTATGAGAAGCCGGAGCTCACTTTCTGAACGTCTTCTTAACATGCCATAGCAACTGTAGGAGGGGGCACCAATGTCTTTGAGCCGGGCTGTTTTTGCCCCAAGGAGAGTGCTGATTATCAAGGATTGACCGTATCTTTCATGCATTTCCAGAAGGCAGCCGATGATACATTTGGCGTCCAGGGTCATGTCCATTTCTTCGAATTCCTGATGGCAGTTGCCGCAATTACCGCAAGGAGTATCTATGGCTTCACCGAAGTATTCCAGAATGTAATTGCGCAGGCAGGAGGTAGTCATGCAATAGCCTTCCATAAGCTGAAGACGGCGGGAATCCTGGTGTTTTACCTGTTCCATTTCCTGGAAATCCATACCTTTGAAGTCTTTGCTTCCGAGAAGCACCTTGCTGATCATCACATCCTGGGCGGAGAAGAGAAGGATACATTTTGCAGGCTCACCGTCACGTCCTGCTCGGCCCGCTTCCTGGTAGTAGTTTTCCATACTCTGGGGCATGTTATAATGGATGACAAAACGCACATTGGACTTGTCGATTCCCATTCCAAAAGCATTAGTGGCAATCACAACCTGAGCACGGTCATAGATGAAATCATCCTGACTTTTTTTGCGGATATCGTTATTCATTCCGGCGTGATACCGGGTGACAGAGACACCCTGCTTCAACAGCTTCTCATACAAAATGTCCACATTTTTTCTAGTGGCACAGTAGATGATTCCACTTTCGTTTGGATGGGTTTCTATGTAATTCTGGATAAAGATATCCTTCTGCTTTCCAGTCAGATGCTCCACCTGATAGTATAGATTTTTCCTGTCAAAGCCAGTTACAACGATGTTTGGATTCTTCAGTTTTAAGATCCTTGCGATGTCATTTTTTACTACTTCAGTGGCGGTGGCAGTGAAGGCACTGATAATCGGATTACCAGGTAATTGTTCCACAAAATCTATGATTTTCAGGTAACTTGGACGGAAATCCTGCCCCCATTGGGAGATACAGTGGGCTTCATCTACAGTCACCATAGAGATAGGAGTATGGAGCGCAAAGTTGAGAAATGAAGCCGTTTCCAGTCGTTCCGGTGCTACATAAATGATTTTATAGACGCCTCTTGCAGCGAAAGAAAGCGCCTTATTGATCTGTCCCTCAGTCAGCGAGGAATTGATATAAGCTGCATGAATTCCTGCCTCATTCAGTGACTTCACCTGGTCCTGCATCAGCGAAATAAGGGGTGAAACCACCAATGTGATTCCAGGCAAAAGCAGCGCTGGAACCTGATAACAAAGGGACTTTCCAGCTCCCGTTGGCATGATCGCCAGGGCATCCTGCCTGCTTAAAATTGTGTCTATAATTTCCTCCTGTCCCTCACGGAAGGAGTCGTATCCGAAGTAAGCTTTTAGAACCTGTAAGGGTGTTACTGGTGAAGTATTAGAAGTGTTTCCCTGTGGGTCCGGATTGTTTATTGTCAATTTATGACCTCCTGAGATGAAAGTGAAATATCTGTTATAGTTACCAAACCTGCAAGGCGTCCGGTGTGGTGCCCTTTTTTTAATTCTGAGTCATTTTCAATGCCGCACGCGCTGTTTCTCCAGTAAGTTCCGTAATACTGGAAAGCACTGGCACATCTCCATATTTTCGGTTTTCATAAAACGCATAATAGCATCCATAAAGGATGTAAGTAAGCATAATATTGATATCCTTGTCCTCCTGATACTGCGGATATGTCCCAAATACCAGCTTTTTCAAAGCCACCTCGATCTTCTGTACCAGACATTTACTCCTGCTCCCAGAAAATAAAATCCCAATCAGCGAATCCTTCGCCAGAAACCCCATAAACAGTTCCCTGGAAAAATTTGCCGTATCTGTAAGCACTCTCTCCGGATAGCTCAGATTCTCCATGATTGAAACCACCACCTCCGTTTCCAACGTATCCGAAAGATGGTAAATATCCTGATAATGGGCATAAAACGTAGACTTATTGATCTGCGCCTTCTCGCACAACTCCTTAATTGTAATCCTTTCCAGCTCCTTATGAGAACGCAGCTCTATAAAAGCATTTATAATACTCTGACGAGTCTTTTCAACCCTGATATCCATACCTCTATATATCTCCTACTTGAATATATATTGTAAAATCGCGT
Organism: uncultured Blautia sp.; assembly: GCA_934394545.1. Classification (GTDB taxonomy): domain Bacteria; phylum Bacillota; class Clostridia; order Lachnospirales; family Lachnospiraceae; genus Blautia_A. Next base: position 4,835 of record CAKRRG010000075.1, on the reverse strand, counting down.
ACAGAAAATGACAACTAGAAATCCAGCACATTCCAAAAAACGTCGGAAATCCAACTAATGTCGTTTTTCGTCGGTGGCATTTTCCCCTCCACGCAATTATACTCATTATACAAAGAAAACCAACTACTGTCTAATATCTTTTTATACAATGAATGGGAGAGCAAAAGCATGGATTTTTACAACTTTTATACGGGAAAAGAATTTGAAGCATATCAGTATCTGGGGGCTCATGTCTGGAAGGGCGGAACCACATTCCGCACCTTTGCACCGGCGGCGCAGCGTGTGTCTGTGATCGGCGAGTTTAATGACTGGACAGAGACACCTATGAATCGTGTTCACGACGGAAATTTCTGGGAGTGTACCATTAATGGTGTAGGTTCTGATCTGATGTATAAATACCGGATTTACCGTCAGGACGGCTCCTTTATAGACCATGCGGACCCATATGCTTTCTACAGTGAAATGCGTCCTGGAACAGCATCTAAGACATATGCTCTGGGTGGCTATGAATTTGGTGACAGCAAATGGATGAAAAACCGTAAGGCAACCTACGATAAGCCGGTAAATATTTACGAAATGCATTTTGGTTCCTGGAAAAAACGAGGGGAAGGTCAAGAGGACTGGTATACATATGAGGAGCTTGCTCCGATTCTGATCGCATATCTGAAAGAGCATGGATACAATTATGTGGAAATCATGCCACTGTGCGAATATCCATGTGATGAATCCTGGGGCTATCAGGATACGGGATACTTCAGTCCAACTTCCCGTTATGGTAAGCCAGAAGAACTGAAATCCTTTGTAGATCAGTGTCATCAGGCCGGGATCGGTGTGATCCTGGACTTTGTCCCTGTACATTTTGCAGTGAATGATTATGCACTTGCTGAATATGATGGAACAGCTCTTTACGAATATCCCAATATGGCAGTTGGCCGCAATGAATGGGGCAGTTGTAACTTTATGCATTCCAGAGGAGAAGTATGCAGTTTCCTTCAGTCCTCCGCTTACTATTGGATGAGTGAATTTCACTTTGACGGACTGCGTATGGATGCCGTAGGAAATCTGATCTACTGGCAGGGGGATGCCAGCCGCGGTGAGAATCTTGCAGCGCTGAAATTTATCCGTACTATGAATCAGGGACTGAAGGAACGAATTCCGGAGTGTCTGCTTTTTGCCGAAGATTCCACTCCTTACCAGGGAGTAACCAAACCGGTATGGGATGGGGGACTTGGATTTGATTATAAATGGGATCTTGGCTGGATGCACGATACTTTGTCCTATTTCCAGGCAGATGCAGATGAAAGAAGGGAAAAATACCACAAGCTTACTTTTTCCATGATGTATTTTTATAATGAACGTTATATTCTGCCGTTGTCCCATGATGAAGTTGTTCATGGAAAGGCAACCATCGCTCAGAAGATGAACGGTGACTACGATGGCAAATTCCCTCAGGCAAGAGCTTTTTACATGTATATGTATGCTCATCCGGGGGCAAAGCTGAATTTTATGGGAAATGAACTTGCACAGCTAAAAGAGTGGTGTGAGAAGGACGAACTGGACTGGGTGCTTCTGAAATTCCCTATTCACGAAGCCTTCCATAAATTTATGGCAGATCTGAACAAATGTTATTTGAAAAACAATGCTCTTTTCCAGAGAGACTTTACTCAGGGGGGATTCTCATGGGTGGATTGTCACCAGGAGCAGAAGTGCATGTATCTGTTTGAAAGAATCAGCGGAGAGCAGAAGATTCTGGCAGTATTTAACTTCTCCGATGAAGTTCAGGAATATACGCTGGAGAAAGACTATGCAGGATATGAGCTTCTTCTTGCAAGCGACATGGTAAAATATGGTGGCAAAAAACGCTATACAAAGAAGGAAAAAGAGATCAAAGGCGGCAATGCTGTATTTAAAATGGGACCGTTCTCAGCGAGATATTATCTGGTGAAATAATCCGCTGGTATCATCGTCATATAAATAAGACCTGTCTCCGGATAAAAATGCTATAATGATGGAATCTGTATGATAGCTGATTTATCTGGAGTACAGGTCTTAATAATTATTTTTTGGAAGAAATATGTGCTTTAATAGCAGCGAAGCTCTCAGGACTGATCACATGCTCAATGCGGCACGCATCGGATGTTGCGGTCGCCGGATCAACGCCAAGGCGAATCAGCCAGGAGGATAATAATTCATGACGCTCATAAATCATATCTGCAATCTTCTGTCCGGATTCGGTAAGATAGATATAGCCCTCAGGAGTAACTGTAATGTGGTTCTTTTCACGAAGATTCTTCATAGCTACGCTGACACTTGATTTCTTAAAACCAAGTTCATCTGCAATATCAACGGAACGGACAACTGGTTTCTTTTTGCTGAGGACAAGTATGGTCTCCAGATAGTTCTCAGCGGATTCATTAGATTTCACAATAGATCACCTCAATTTTTTGCTTGTGCCTCGGTACAAGTATAGTATTTATAGGATACCATAGTTTGGGGATTTGGGCAATTGATTTTTGGAAAAATAAAGAAAGTACATTGTTGTTTTGGGCAATGACAAATTATTTTTGGGAGAGTATAATAAGACAAATTAATTTTTCGGGAGGTTTTTTATTATGTATACTGCTTCAAAGGAACGATATGCGACAATGGAATATAACCGCTGTGGAAACAGTGGACTTATGCTGCCGAAGGTGTCACTTGGACTATGGCATAATTTTGGTGATACTTCTAAATTTGAAAATATGAGACAGCTGTGTTTTATAGCGTTTGACAACGGAATCACACAGTTCGATCTGGCGAATAATTATGGACCGGAGCCGGGGAGTGCAGAGATTAATTTCGGCAGGATTCTGAAAGAAGACCTGGGAAAATACAGGGACGAGCTGATCATTACTACCAAGGCAGGATATGAAATGTGGGATGGTCCTTATGGGAACTGGGGCAGCCGCAAATATCTTCTGGCAAGTCTTGACCAGAGTTTAAAGCGTATGGGATTGGAATATGTAGATATTTTTTACCATCACAGAATGGATCCGGATACCCCTCTGGAAGAGACCATGGGAGCACTGGCAGCGGCTGTTCACAGTGGAAAAGCACTTTACGTGGGACTTTCCAATTACGATGGAAAAACGCTTTCACAGGCAGCGTCGATTTTGCAGGAAATGCATTGTCCTTTTGTAATTAATCAGAACCGTTATTCTATTTTTGACAGAACTGTGGAGAAAAATGGACTGAAAAAGACCACAGGAATTTTGAAAAAAGGTCTGATCACCTTCAGTCCTCTTGCCCAGGGACAGCTTACAGACCGCTACCTTAATGGTATTCCGGAAGACAGCCGTATCCGTACAGATGGCAGATTTTTGAAGGAAAGCAATCTGACGCCAGAGCGTTTGCAGCAGATCAGAAAGCTGAATGATATGGCTACAGGGCGTGGCGAGAAGCTTTCGGAAATGGCTCTTGGCTGGCTGCTTGCACAGCAGGAGGTGACTAGTGTACTTATTGGAGCATCACGTCCACAGCAGATTCTGGACAATATTAAAGCGATTCACTGTGCACCGTTTACAGAGGAGGAGCTTGCAAGAATTGATGCAATTGCAGAAGAGAATATAGGCAGATAAGCTTAAGCGGCAGAGAACTATTTATTACGATTTACAGGTAATATTTATTTCTCTGTCGCTTTTATAATATCCCCCCGGGGGGCTTGTGAAAATAAAATGAGTTTGTTAAATTTTATTCTTAAGGATTTATTTGCGGAGGAATTACAATTGGATAAATTACTGGATGAAATAGAGAGCTACTGGAGTACCCGCACAGAAGGGTATTCTGAGGTGAATGAAAAAGAGTTAAAGGGGATGCAAAAAAGGGCATGGCTGGAGACTTTGGAACGCGGATTTGGAGAAAAAGAAAAAGATCAGCTTCGGATTCTTGATATCGGCACTGGCCCTGGATTTTTCCCTATGATCCTTGCAGAAGCAGGATATCATGTAACAGCCATAGATTACACCCCGGGAATGCTGGAAAAGGCTGCGGAAAATGCGTCGAAATTTATCGGGGAAAAGAAGAATCACATTGAGTTTAAACGGATGGATGCCCAGGCATTGGAGTTTGAAGATGAGAGCTTTGACGTGATCATTTCCAGGAACCTGACCTGGAATCTGCCACACCCGGAAATGGCTTATAAGGAATGGCTTCGAGTGTTGAAAAAGGGCGGAAAGCTTCTGAACTTTGACGCGAACTGGTACGGCTACCTCTATGATGATGAGAAACGTGAAGCTTATGAGAATGACCGTAAAAATGTGGAAAATGTAAGCCTGGATGATCATTATCTGTGCACAGATATTGACCGTATGGAAAAAATTGCACTGCAGGTTCCATTGTCTGAGACTAAGCGTCCGAGATGGGATGTGAAGGTATTAGAGGAACTTGGAGCAGCACAGATTCAGGTGAATGAGGATATCTGGCAACAGGTGTGGAGTGAGGAAGAAAAGTTAAATTATGGATCTACGCCTATGTTTATGGTAGAAGTTACAAAGTAACAAAAGAGCATAAACAGTGCAGAATTTAGATCTGCTGAAAAGCATTGGCTATGGCTTTTTATATTATATGGAAAAGGTTGAAAAAAGAATGAGTGAAATAATAAATATAGGTGGCTTAAGTGCGGCACCAGGGCAGCGTGTCCATGGTTTTATTTCCATCGGAAACGGAGAATTTTCTCTTCCGGCGACCATTATACGGGGAGAAAAGCCAGGGAAAACTGCTCTTATCACAGCTGGTATCCATGCAGGAGAATATGTGGGAATCCAGAGTGCAGTAGAGCTTGGAAGAGATTTGAAAAT
>CAKRRG010000074.1 GCA_934394545.1 uncultured Blautia sp. | reverse complement strand
AACAAAGGCAGGTGAACAGAATGGATAGTTGCGATTCTCATGGGCGAAGTAGTTGCATAGGATGGAAAAACGAAATGACAGATGAGCGCAGCGTACATTCTGTTCTTTCATTATAATAGAGCGCGGCGTGTGCCAGCTTTCTGATCTCATTTCTTTTTTCAATCCTATGAAATCCACAAGAATTTTACTGTACGAATAAAGGGACTTATCATGATTATTCTGCCCTTTTTTGTGCGTATATTTGTGCATGTTCCAGATAAAACTATATCTGGATTACTTCATATGCCCTGTGTGGGATCCAATATTCCCTGAAAAGGGAGAAATATCTTATTTATCAGATTGGAGAGAGCAGGATGGAGAAAAGAGTGCAGGACTACACCCAGGATATTCTGGCTGTAGTAAGAAGTAATACCTCTCCGGCAGCTATGAGCGATAAGCTGGGAGATTTTCATGCCAATGACATTGCAGACGCAATGCCAAGGCTGACGGTTCAGGAACGTTACAAATTGTATCGTATTCTGGATCTGGATATGCTGTCTGATATTTTTGAGTATACGGACTCAGATAACGCAGCGGAATATGTGAAAGAGATGGATGTGAAGAAAGGTGCGGCCATTCTTTCACGTATGGAGACCGATGCCCTTGTAGAGGTTCTCCACAAAATAGATAAGGCGAAGAAGAAGATTCTGGTAGAATTAATGGATGATGATGTCCGTCATGATATTGAGATGATTGCGTCCTTTGATGAGGATGAAATTGGTAGCCGCATGACGACCAATTGTATTATCATTCGTGAGAATCTGACTGTGAAGCAGGCGATGAACAGTCTGGTGGAACAGGCAGCCAAAAACGATAATATATCTACCATTTTTGTAGTAACGGAATCGCAGAAGTTTTATGGTGCCATTGATCTGAAGGATCTGATCATTGCAAGACAGGACAGAGTTCTGGATGATCTGGTAGCAACTTCCTATCCGTATGTATATGCAGAGGAAGATATTGATGACTGTATCGAAGAACTGAAAGCCTATTCCGAGGATTCGATTCCTGTGTTGGATAACGACAACCGCCTTTTGGGTGTTATTACATCTTCCAATATCATCGACCTGGTTGATGATGAGATGGGAGAGGATTACGCCATGCTGGCAGGTCTTACTGCAGAGGAGGATCTGAAGGAGCCGCTGAAAGAGTCTATGAAGAAACGTATGCCATGGCTGATCGTTCTTCTTGGACTTGGCATGGTAGTATCTTCTGTAGTTGGCGTATTCGAGAGTGTGGTAACCCAGCTCCCTATTATTATGGCATTCCAGTCCCTTATATTGGACATGGCAGGTAATGTTGGTACACAGTCTCTGGCGGTTACCATCCGTGTACTGATGGACGAGTCTCTTACAGGCAGACAGAAGCTGGAGCTTGTATTTAAGGAAATGAGAATCGGTCTTTGCAACGGTGCGTTGCTTGGAATCCTTTCTTTTGTACTTATCGGACTTTATATTTATCTTTTCAAAGGAAAGACACTGATATTTGCATACGCAGTCTCAGGCTGTATCGGAATTGCCCTTCTTCTGGCAATGCTGATTTCCAGTGCTGTGGGAACCTGTATCCCATTATTCTTTAAAAAGGTCGGTGTTGACCCGGCAGTTGCGTCAGGTCCTCTGATCACAACAATCAATGACCTTGTGGCTGTTATAACCTATTATGGTCTTGGCTGGATATTCCTGATTGGAGTGCTGCACCTGGCCGGGTAACATAGGCAGGGCAATATAAAAGTATATAGAAATTTTTCGTAAATCGCATTTTGATCATGCTCCCTTTTTCGGCAGATAAGTGAAAGAACAGAAGCTTGTTGCCTGGAAAGGGGGCATTTTTACATAATTTACGTAAGGGAATTTGACAAATATCACAGAAAAACGTACAATAATCAAAAAATACGAAGAAGCGAGGATGGACTAAAATGAATACATGGGAAGCAAACATTCGTAAAGTAGTACCTTATACACCAGGCGAGCAGCCGAACCAGCCTGATATGATCAAGCTGAATACCAATGAGAATCCGTATCCCCCTGCACCAGGCGTGGAAAAGGCATTACATGAGCTCCATACAGATACGCTCCGTCTTTATCCGGATCCTACAGCAGGAGATTTGGTTCACGCGATTGCACAGAATTATGGCTTGAAGGATGAACAGGTATTTGTAGGAGTTGGGTCAGACGATGTGCTTGCCATGAGCTTCCTAACCTTCTTCAATTCTGGAAAACCAATCTTTTTTCCGGACATTACCTATTCTTTCTATGATGTGTGGGCTGACCTTTTTCGAATCCCATATAAATGTAAAGCTCTGGATGAGAATTTCTGCATTCGCAAAGAAGATTACTTCGAAGAAAATGGAGGAATTATTTTCCCGAATCCAAATGCTCCTACAGGAGTAGAGCTTCCACTTGCGGATATAGAGGAAATCCTGCAGCACAATCCGGATGTGATCGTAATCGTAGATGAGGCTTATGTGGATTTTGGAGCCAGATCTGCATTGGAATTAATAGATCGATATGACAATCTCCTGGTAGTTCAGACGTTCTCCAAATCACGTTCCATGGCTGGAATGCGTATTGGCTTTGCATGTGGTAATCCACAGCTGATCAGATTTCTGAATGATGTGAAATATTCCTTTAATTCCTATACAATGGATCGGACCACTCTTGCAACGGGTGTGGCTGCTATTTTGGATAAGGGATATTTTACAGAAACCTGTGAGAAAATCATTGCTACCAGGGAATGGACGAAACGAGAACTCACTGCTTTAGGATTTACTTTTCCGGATTCCAGAACGAATTTTATTTTTGCTGCTCACAGCAGTTGTCCGGCAAAGGAGCTTTTTGAAGCTCTCCGTCAGGAACATATTTATGTAAGATACTTCCAGAAGCCACGCATTGACAATCATTTGCGTATTACAATTGGCACGCAGGAAGAAATGGAGAAACTAATAGAATTTCTGAAAAAATATTTGAAAAAACGGAAATGAATATGAAATATAGAAAACTAATAAAAAAAGGGATTGCAAGTCTGTTACTTGTCCAGTCTTTGATTTTCACAGAAGTTCCTGTCCAGATGGTAAGCGCCGCTGAAATGGAAGGGTTTGAGGCGGAAGCAGAATTTTCTGATGCAGATAGTGAAACAAATGAGAACGGGACTGTGGATATGACAGATGGGGAGACGAGCGAGTCTGAAGGTTTTTCCGACGGCAGTCAGGAGGAAATCCAGGAGCAGGTTGGTGGATTTGGCAGTCTTGATCCTGAAGATCCGGATCCGTCTCAGGATAACGTGGTTGAAGAAACTTCTCTTACAGAAGAGGAAGTTCAGATTCAGCTGGAGCCGATCAGAGAACTTCAGCCTATAAGCTATGTGGATCCCCCATCTGGAAATGGCAACGGGGATGTGGGAAGTGTAGGTGCTGCAAGAGCAGCCTCCTATCCTGCAAAATATGATCCAAGAGGCAGCCTTTCCATACCGGTAAGGAATCAGAAGCCTTCCAATATGTGCTGGGCGTATACGCTGGCAGCCAATCTGGAAATCTCATTTTTGAGAGCAGGAGCAGGAGCTTTTGACCTGTCGGAAGAGCATCTGGCGTACTTTTTTGCCAACCGTCAGAACGATCCTCTTGGAAATACAGCCAGTGACAGGAACGCAGTCCTTCATTCCTACAGAGAGGGCGGCAATCAGACCCTGGCTGCCATTTTCCTGAGTACCTGGAGCGGTATGGCACTGGAATCCCAGGTTCCATATGAGACAAACGAAGACCATACGTTGGACTCAGACAGTGTACCGGCTTCCGGTATGGCATATAACACAACCGCGTATCTGGAGAATGCAGCTTTTTCCTCTTACTCGGTTAATAATGTTAAGAGTCTGATTTCAGAATATGGTTCCGCTTCCATGTCCTTTGGTATGTACGATATTTATTATAATCCTTATACCTGCGCTTACAGCTATCCCAAGGGAACAAGCGTCAATCATGCGATCACGCTGGTGGGCTGGGATGACAATTATTCGAAAGATAATTTTAATGCTGCCAGTGGGGTTACCTCAGATGGTGCATGGATAGCCAGAAACAGCTGGGGAGAAGACTGGGGAGAGGATGGTTATTTTTACATTTCTTATGAGAACAAGGGAAATTACAACCTTGTAGCAGCAGAAGCTACTACAAGTCCTGCGTATCGAAATAATTACTTTTATGATGGCTCTAGTGCACTTAGCAAGCTAAAGCTGTATCCATCGGGAAATGGTGGGATTTCTTCCGTTGCCAATGTTTTTCAGGCAAAAGCTGGTGGAGGAAATGGAGAGGCACTTGGAGAAGTGGTTCTTGCTACGTACACAGATGGAGGAAGCTACAGTATTCAGGTTTATACTAATCTGACAGATGCAGGTAATCCGGTAAGCGGAACGCCTGCGTACAGCTCTCCGGTGACTTTTTACCAGGAGCATGCAGGGATTTCCACAGTTCAGGTGCCTGAGGTGAACCTGATGAGCGGAACCTTGTATTCTGTAGTTGTTACCAATATAGGCTCTGGGACAGTGGAGTATCTGTGTGAGACTGACAGCGCCTATGACTGGGTAGAATTTCAGGCGGGATTGACAGAGAAACAGAGCTTTTGTTATCACGAGAATAATGGCTGGAGTGATTTTTCCAAAACAAGCTCCAAAGCTTGTGCAAGAATCAAGGCGCATACCAGAACCTTGAGCAGTGATGTAAATGTAGAGAGGCCTGCTTCTTTTGCGGCAGCTGCCAAAGCATATAATCAGGTTGGGCTCACCTGGACTAAAGCATCTGGTGTTTCCGGTTACCAGATTTACAGAAAGGCTTCCGGGGGTACATACCAGAAGATGGCGACTCTTTCCTGGTCTGAGGATTCCTGGACAGATACTAAGGTTCAGCCCGGTATCAGTTATGCCTATAAGCTTCGCGCCTACAGTATGGTAAACGGTACAGCCAAATACTCTGATTATACAGATGCTGTTACGGTAAAGACAGCACTTGCAACTCCTGCTGTTTCGGTTAAAGTCTCTTCGGACGGTTATAATAAAGTGAACTGGAATAAGATTTCCGGTGCAGCCGGTTATGAGGTTTACCGCAAGACGGCTTCCGGTAAGTGGACTAAGCTTACTACCATAAAGAAAGCTTCCACGACTTCTTATAAGGATAAAAAAATCAATACTTCTACCGTATATGAGTATACGGTAAGAGCGTATTGTACGGTGAATGGAAAGAAAGCTGCAAGCAGCTATAAATCCAGCGGAAAATATAAGTCAGCACCATGTAAGCAGACGATCACCTCCGTTTCCAATACCAAAAAAGGTTTGAAACTGAAGTGGAAGGCGCAGAAGAAATGTGATGGTTATTACATTTATAAGAAGACCGGAAAGGGCAAATATAAGCTGACAGCTACCATCAAAAAAGGGAAAACATCCTCCTGGACAGACAAAAAGGTGAAAAAAGGAACGAAATACCGCTATTATATACGTGCTTATGTGAAAGAACCTACCGGTGTGGTAAAAAGTAAATATAAAGCATCTGCGTCTGTGACAAGAAAGTAACATCAGAATAAAAGCATACAAAAACGGAAGCTCATTATAGGAGCTTCCGTTTTAACATTTCCGGATTAGAAGAGTATTTCAATGCAGTTTCTCTGGTGATCTGCCCATTGCGGTAAAGCTCCAGAAGACTGTTGTCCATGGAACGCATATCTGCCTGGGCAGAAGAAGAAATCACTCCGTCGATCTGATAAATTTTGTTATCGCGGATCATATTACGGATAGCAGGGGTAAGACGCATGATTTCAAAAACCGGAATATTGTGTCCATTTACATCCGGCACCAGCTGCTGGGAAATAACAGTTTGCAGAACCATGGAAAGCTGGATCGCAATCTGGTGCTGCTGGTTTGGTTCAAAAACATCCATAATACGGCTGATGGTGTTTGCTGCGCCTGTGGTATGAAGGCTGGAAAGGATCAGATGACCTGTTTCAGCTGCTGTCATGGCTGTCTGGATGGTTTCGTGATCCCGCATTTCGCCAAGAAGAATCACATCCGGACTCTGGCGCAGGGTAGCACGAAGAGAAACAAGATAATTGGCGGTATCTGTGCAGATCTCACGCTGGCTGACGATACATTTGTCGTGGGGGTGCAGATATTCCAGAGGATCTTCCAGAGTGATAATATGTCCCTCACGACTGTGATTGATCCGGTCTATAATACAAGCCATGGTGGTGGATTTTCCGCTCCCGGCAGGGCCTGTGATCAGAACCATACCCTTGGTAAGGCCGGCAGCCTCCATAACTGCATCCGGGATATGCAGATCCTTTGGATCAGGCAGCTGAAATGCGATGATTCGGATAACTGCGGCAAGAGAGCCTCGTTGACGGTATGTGTTTACACGGAATCTGGAAAGCCCGGGAATTGCCATGGAAAAGTCATCGTCTCCCCTGTCCAGCATAGGCTGGATATTCCGGCTATTTGCCATTTTATAAATGATCCGGATGAATTCGTTGGTTTCAGGAGGCATAAGGCGTTCTTCAAAGCCTTCCAGAATACAAAGCTTCCCGTCGATTTTTGCAGAGAGAGGACGGCCTGCAATGATAAAAATGTCAGAGGCTTTTTTTCTGGTGGCAAGCTCCAGAAATGCCCTTACTTTTTCTTCCATAAAGTTAATCTCCTTTGTAGACGGGCTGACTGTTGTCAGGATTCCAGTCAGCAGTAACTATCGTATTCCAGGAAAGAATCCTGGCAGGACAGCTGTTGACATTCTTATCAGGATTATACCATGAAAACGCAATTTCCACCACAAGACTCTGAGTGTCTGAAAAGCCGGTCAGGTATCGGACGGTATGGGTATCCGGATTCCAGGTGGCATCCTTGGCCTGGGCGAAATAGCGGGCAGCCATCTGATAATATTGGTTTTCTTCTTCTGCCTGAGTCTGAAATTTTTTTAGTGCCTGGAGCATATCGGAATAAAAATCTGTAGCCTGAGAGCAGGCATTATAATAAGCGGTAGTCTGTTTTAGGGAAAGGGTGCTGGATTGCAGATCCTGCCTGGAAGTTCCATATCCAAGCAGGGACAGGATAACCAGCATAAGTACCGCGAATATCAGAAAAAGTGAGGGGATTCCCGTTGCAGAAAAAAGATTGTTTTTCTCGTTCATGAAACGCCCTCCTTTGTTGATTGGGTAAGTGGGAAACGAATGGTCTGCGTATAAATGATTTCTTCTGTCCCTTGACCGGAAAGCCTGGAAATCCGGATGTGGGCGTTTTTACAGATATCAGACCGGGAAAGGGCGATGTCCATTTTGTAGATACTGTTTTTTCTAGAAGATATCTGCCATTTTTTGTCATAATAATAACAAATACTTCCGTCCTGCGTATGATTTCCGTCTGGCATCAGAGCCAGAAAGCTTTCTGCTGTGCCGTCAGTTCCTTCCAGAATTTCACCGGTATTCGTGACCAGCTCCTGGATATGATCTGCTTCCCGCGCTTTTTGACGGGCTGTGTAAGAGGCCGCGAACAAGCGGACACAGATACCGCAGGTCAGTCCGAGAAAAAGAAGAACAAATATCATTTCCATAAGAAAAAGCCCGGATTTTGAATGTGTAGTAATATTTTTCATGAGAAAACTTCCTTTTCGGCATAGCTATGGTCAGATGGAACGCCAGAGTGAAGCAAAAGATGGGAGCTATGCCCATCTGTATCGGTTAGTGTAATCTGGTAAAAGCAGTCATCAATCAGTTCTGCCTGAAAATCCGAAAGCTGTGCAAGCTGTGTTCCCATAGAAATATCCGCCTGGGAACCGACTGCTGTGAAAAGCTCTTTCAGATAACCCTGATCAAAATAAATGTAGGTTGAATAGGTCTTGTTTCCGATTTTCTCCTGAAAACAGATTGCGGTGCAGCCCTGGAATTCTGTTAGGGAGGTAGCACCGGGCTGGTCATGCTGGCGAAATTTAGTTGTAATATAAGAGGCTGCGGTGTAAAGATTATTATTGGTATCCAGACTCTTTACGGAAGCCTTGTAATTGCCGGCACCAAAAAGCAGCAGAAACAACAGAAACAGCACATACATGGCAAAGAGGAGCAGTACGGCCAGAGAATCAATACTATGCTTTGTGGAAAGTCTGCTATTCATTTGGCACCTCCTTTTTTGGCTTTTACAGGCAGTACGCTTATGGAAGGTAGAAGATTGGAGCCATTTGGTATATATTCCACAACGAATTTTTCAGTATCATAGGTAATATGGTAATCGGAGAGAAGCTCCGAAAGGCTTTGGGGATATCTGCCGGTCAGTGCGTAAGTCCTCACAGCACCACCTTCAAGTGCACGGCGTAAGGTGACCTGTTCTTTTTCCAGGGAATTTGCCTGCGTATGGACAATTCCCATATAAAAAAGAGTACACAAAAGCATTGCAAACAGTATAGGAATCAGATGCCGTGCAAAGCGTCTGATCTGTATTCCTTTGGGTTCCAATATATTCATGTGAATTTCTCCATTATCAGGCAATCATTTCTGAAAGCAGACCAAGCAGCGGCATCATGACAGAAAGCAGGATCAGTCCCACAAGCAGGGAAAGAATAATGACAATAGTTGGCTCAAGAATGGAAACAATATGTGAAATAGTACCAACTGATCGTTCTTCATATTGCAGGGAAAGCTTTGCCATAACTTCATCAGAAGTACCGGCATGAATGCCAAGAGAAATCAGGCGAAACTCCATTGTCTTAAAAAGTCCGGACTTAGCAATGGCTTCTGTAAGGTCAAGGCCCTCTAAAAGCTGCTCTTGGATGACTGTAAGCCTTTCTTTTGTTTCAGGCTGGGAAACAACAGTCCCTGCCAGTTCTATGTAAAGCTCCGGGGAAAGTCCGCTTCGGATTCCCATGGAAATACACTGGCAAAGACGGCTGTAGTCCAGTGTTATGGGGATTTCTTTCATTCCTGGAATGAGGTAAACCATTTTTTTTACCAGCATCTGTCCCTTTGGATGGATAGCCAGGAAAAAAAGCAAGCCGATAATTATTGCCAGGAGAATAAGAAACACGGTGGAATATCGGCTGATCGTTTCTCCCATTCCGAGAAGGGTACCGGAAATTCCGGTCATTTCAAGTCCCAGCTGACGGAATACCTGACGGAATACGGGGAGTACCTTAACCAGAAGAATAATGATCACGGCGGTCATCATGCCAAGCATTACAAGAGGATAGGTAACAGCGCTTCGAATCTGCTGAGTGATCTGGATTTCTTTTTGGTAAAAGGAGGCAAGGCCGGACATAACTTCATCCAGACAGCCGGTTTCCTCACCGGTACGCACGTAAGCTGCAGTGGCGTCCGGAAAAGCGCCGGATTTCTTCATGGCGTGAGCCAGAGAGCCAGATTTTTCCATATCTTTATAAAGGGCCGACAGAAGCTCCTTACCACGTTGGCTCTGGCTGTCGTCGTTTAATATGGCAAGTCCCTCTATGGCGGACATTCCGGAATGCAATATAATAGAAAACTGCTCACAAAACCGAAACAGCTCCTGATTGCTTAATCTGGTAATCATAATCAAATTATCCTTTCTGAAAAAAAGGCTCTGTCACCTGGTAAACTGAAGGGTATAGTTTTTACTGTCACCAATATAAGAATTTGTAAGCTCTTCATCTTCGCTGTTGGCTGTGAAGGTAGGGTCCATGCGGTTCCATTTTTTACCGTCATATGTGATGGCGTGTTCTACCCAGCCTTTTCCCCGAATATAAACATCGATCCAGGCGTGCTTGATATCGCCGGCATAGCCAATCTGAAGCTTACAGGGAATATCCCGGCTCCTTAGCATGGCTGTCATCAAAGCTGCGTAATCGAAGCAGATTCCCTTTCCGGAGAAAAGGGTTTCGTCCACATCCGGCAGATATCCGGTTTCTACTGTAGCAGCTTTCTCATCATCATAGGTGATATGGCTGGTCACATATTGGAAAACAAAATCAATGCTTTCGTGTTCTGTTGCATTATCGGAAAGCTGAGAAAGCGCCAGCTTGCTGGCTTGAGAATCAGGGGTAAAATTCACATACTGATTGGGGTAAAGAAAGGGAAGAAATTCATTTTCCAGTGTAACCTCCAGTGCCTGTGCATAAAGTGCTGCATACTGGCTGCCGTTTACCTGTTCGTAGCAAACTACCTGATAAGTACCGCTGCCACTGGTAAAAGGAAGAACCGCTTTTTCACCAGACCGTACAAAGTAAGAATAAACAATGCCGTCTTCAAAGGTAAGCTGTATATTCTTAACAGTGCCGTTATCTTCGCTGATAGCAGTAAGGTAGCCCTGTCCGGTATTGGAGATGTCCAGTATCAGGGGAGACTGTCCTACTGTGCTGCTCCCAGGAGCTTCCGGAACCAGAACCTTCAGTGGGAAAAAAACAGGTGGCTCTTCTCTGGAAGCGGAGCTGCGCTTCTGCCCACAGCCTGCAGTGAGAAACATTGTCAGGCAAAATAGAAATAAGCAAAGAGGAAGGGCAAAAATGCGTTTAGACATAGTGCCGCTCCTTTTTATAGGGTGCTTCTTCATTGTTTTGTAATTTATAGTATATATGCATGAAATAAAGAAGTCAAACCGGAATCCGATAAATGCAAAACAATTGTTGTTTCGTTATCTTTAAACAAAATCATGTAATTATTAACAGGGAGTTATCGTTGACAATAAGCCTGATTTGCCTTATGATAGAAACGTAATGAAAGGCAAACCTGTTGAAAGACAGGGACGCAAAGCCAAGGGTCTAAGGTCAGCTGACTATGACAGCCGGTTGCCGCATTGAGATTGAGTATGTGATATGACAGAAGACGGAAGTCTTCTATTTGTGGCGACCGTTTATTTAATCTGATAAGCGGTTTTTTTATGTAATAGGAAAGTATGAAAGTCCCGGTCGGCAGATGTGGGAGCACCATAGACGCAAAGCAGATGACTTTCATATAGGGTGATGTCGCCGTTCAAGAGAGGTGTATATAATGAAAGGAAAGAAGCTTACAGAGTGGCTTATGAATAAGAAAGTTGTTTCCGGTTGTGCGGCCATTGTGCTTGCAGCAGTGATTGGCGGTGTATCCTTGTTTTCCGGTTCTGGTAATGTGCCGGAGTTTCCTAGTTATACAGATCCGATTATGGAAGCCTCCATTCAGGAGGAAGAGACTCCACTGGCTTCCCAACCGAAGGTTACAGTGAAGACTACATCCAGGACTAAAACAACCAGAAAAACAGTCAGATTAAAAAAAGCATCCAAGAAGAGCTACACGAAAAAGCTGAAACCCAGAACCAAGGTTAGGAATTCCACGAAGGCATCCGGTAACATAACTGTTGCCACTAAGACAACCGTTGTTACGAATGCAACTGAGAAGTATACCAAGAAGTCCAAAAAGAAACTGGTTACTTCTAAGATCACAACTACAGTTCAGACAACAACTACACAGCAGATAACAGTTGCCGGTGAGAATGCTGCAAGTACCGCAGCTTCCGGTGCAACTTCTGTTAAGAATCAGACCAGACACGAAGTGAATGTAGCTTCTGTTGCAGATAAGATGGACAATCGCGTTCTTGCTGCATTCCAGCAGTTAGGTTTTAAGATTTTTGTGGATCCATCTGTTAATTATTCGGGATATTTTGCAGCAAAGACAAGAACCATAATAATGAAGGAAGATGACAATTCTATTTATCATGAGCTTGGACATTTTCTTGCATTTATTGCAGGAAATATAGATAAGACGGCAAACTTCCAGAGTATTTTTGCAGCAGAGAAAGGAAACGTTACATCCTTTAATAAGGCATATGTAACACAGAATGCTTCTGAGTATTTCGCAGAGTCTGTTAAGGATTATATCTTGAATCCTGCTTCTCTGAAGAGTTCAAGACCACAGACGTATGCGGCTGTTCAGAATGCACTGAATCAGATAACAGATACGCAGATTGCCAGGATCCAGAAGGTTTACGGACCGTATTGGAGCTGAATTTCAGCACCCGGAGATATCTCTCTCCGGGTGTTTACAGTTAAAGAAATGTCGAAGCGTTTGGATATATGTCGATAAAAAATTCTTGCAATGAAAAACTTCAGGTGTGTATAATACAAAGCAAAGATTAATTCTTTTCATGTAACTGGAAATTGCAGGCGGGGATAGACATATTGGGAATTGATATAGACACGGTGCATGGAATGTGCTAGAATTTATTTTGCTAGATTTTTTGAACAAGTATTTTTATTCAACATATAGCTTCTGTCTAATCAGACATTTGTATCCCGGTAAATCGAAATTTAAATATGTTTTGGAACAATATTAGTCAAAGAGGTAGATGATTGATGAGAGAAAAGTATGAATCCTTATCCTTGGCTACGCTGAAGGATTTAGCGAAAGCCAGAGGACTGAAGGGCATTTCTACCATGAGAAAGCCTGAATTAATTGAACGTATGTTAGAAGAAGACAAGAAAGAAGCAGAGACGGTACAGGAATCTTTTGAGAAGCCGGAGCCAACTGCAGTGCCAGAAAATGAGAAAACGGAGTCCCCATCTGCGAAATCCCGTACTATTGTAAGAAGGAATCCGGAATACCGTAATAATTACAACCGAAATGAGAATTATGTAAAGCGCACACCTGTAGCGAAACCAGTTGAAGTGGTTCCACCTGCCGAAATCAGGAATGAAGAACCGGAACAAGTACGTACGGTCAGTGAGAATCCCAATCAGGTTGATGAAGCTGGTAATCCTTACAATGTTTCTGCGGAAACTATTCAGCTGGATAGTGGCGAGAAGGCCAATGGTATTCTGGAGGTTATGCCAGACGGCTTTGGATTTATCCGAAGCGAGAACTATCTTCCTGGTGAGAATGATATTTATGTCTCTCCATCCCAGATCCGCAGATTTAATCTGAAAACAGGTGATATTGTTCAAGGAAATATTCGTATTAAGACGCAGGGAGAGAAATTTAGTGCTCTTTTGTATGTAACATCTATTAATGGTTTCCATCCAAGTGAGGGGCAGAAGAGATATAACTTTGAGAACATGACTCCTATTTTTCCAGATGAGCGTCTGATCATGGAACGTCCTGGCGGTACGACAGCCATGCGTATTGTAGATCTGATCAGCCCGATCGGAAAGGGACAGCGTGGCATGATCGTTTCTCCGCCTAAGGCTGGTAAAACCACACTTCTTAAGGATGTGGCGAAATCGATTCTCAAGAATAATAAGGATATGCATCTGATCATCCTTCTCATTGATGAACGTCCTGAGGAGGTTACCGATATCAAGGAAGCAATACAGGGGCCAAATGTAGAAGTGATATATTCCACATTTGATGAACTTCCAGAGCATCATAAGCGTGTATCTGAGATGGTTGTGGAGCGCGCACGCCGCCTTGTAGAACATAAGCAGGATGTTGTGATCCTTCTGGATTCCATTACCAGGCTTGCAAGAGCTTATAACCTGGTCGTACCGCCCAGTGGAAGAACTTTGTCAGGTGGTCTTGATCCGGGAGCACTTCATATGCCGAAACGCTTCTTCGGTGCTGCCCGTAATATGCGCGAGGGAGGAAGTCTTACGATTCTTGCTACTGCACTGGTTGATACTGGAAGTAAGATGGACGATGTTATTTACGAGGAGTTTAAGGGAACCGGAAATATGGAGCTTGTGCTTGACCGTAAGCTGCAGGAAAAACGAGTTTTCCCGGCTATTGACATCCAGAAATCAGGTACCAGACGAGAGGACCTGCTTCTCAGCAGAGATGAGCAGGAAGCTGTTTATATTATGCGAAAAGCCCTTAATGGAATGAAGTCTGATGAGGCGGTAGAGCAGATTCTTAATATGTTTGCACGCACTTCTAATAATGCGGAATTTGTGCAAATGGTAAAAAAACAGAAATTTTTATAAATAACTTGCATTTCTTATAACACCATGCTATAATCAGT
>CAKRRG010000073.1 GCA_934394545.1 uncultured Blautia sp. | reverse complement strand
GATCCCTCGCAAGGTAAAAGGCTAACAAGCCTCGTTCTTGCTGGGATCCTTTCAATTACTACTGGGGATGCCGAAATGTGGTATTAACCGACAGCCCCGTTAGAGCGTGTTTCAAACAGACTCTGATGCTATCCCTTATTTCTGAATTGTAGTTTTCTGCCAGTATTCATAGGGCAGCATATGATACATTTTCCTTACGGTAGTCCGTTGACTGACATAGAGCTTTGCCAGCTTACGCTTCTGTATATAAAGATCTTTGGGCATTTCTTCAAGGTCGTAGGGAACCTTGTCATTTACATAATATTTCCCGAAGGAATAGAAATCTGCACCGCAGCCTGTTTCTTTATAGGCTTCTGCTACAAGCTGGTGAGTCATCTGGTGGTGGTGATGGCCGTACTCGCCGTCTGCGTTGTGAGTGGCAACCTGTTTCCAGTCTTTGTAGTTCAGGACTGTGGCAATATCTGCTTCCATATCTTTTTTCCAGTAGCTCCAGCTGCTGCGATTTTTTCCGATTTTGTCCGGGTAGGAAAGAATCAGATATTTGTCCCCGGTGGCTTCCATTACAGATTTAAATTCTGCGCTTCGAACTGGATCATTTCCACGGGTCATACACACTACCAGATAATCGTCTTCAATCAAGTGCCGTCCACCCCAGAGCAGATCATCGTCTGGGTGCGCCACAAACATCACCTTGTCGTAACTATTCAGATCAAGGGCATCCAGATCGGCAGAAGTTACATGAGGCAGATTCAGATAGGGATAAAAAAGATAAAGCTTATGGCTGGCAAAGACAATTGTGCACAGTATCACAATTGCCGCCAGCAGCCATTTCCAGTGTCGCACTGACCGGGAAAAAAGACCGGCAGAGTTGGAACTGGGAGAAAAATTATTTTTCATATCGACAGCCGTTTCTTAAGTCAAGCGGATATTCCAGGTCCGCTTCGCTACTTGCTTGATTCGGTTAAATTCTTTTCAGTTCATAGCTTCTTGTTCCAAGTCCAATTTTTTCACCATGATCCAGAGTTGCTTCCCACTCTACATTTGGATTGGAATCCATAAAGTGGTTGTGGTGGCAATGCCATTCCGGTTTCGCAAGGTTGTCGCCAAGCTGGCTGTTGCGGATTGGCTCTGCAGCAAGACATGCATCTACGCAGGCCTGATCAAGAGCAATGGGGTCGAAGCTTGCGAACATTCCGATATCCGGAAGGATAGGAGCATCATTTTCGCCGTGGCAGTCACAGTTCGGGCTGATGTCCTGAACCAGAGCAATATGGAAGCATGGGCGTCCATGACAGACTGCCTGTGCATACTCTGTCATCTTACGGCAGAGAAGCTCATTGGAATTGCTGTGCGGGTTATGAATGGCATCAAAGCTGCAGGCACCGATACAACGACCACAGCCTTTGCATTTATCATAATCAATGACCGCTTTTTTCTCAGGATATGTAATGGCGTCACTTCCGCATTCTTTTGCGCAGCGTTTACAGCCACGGCAAAGGTCTGTTTCGATAACTGGTTTCCCGCTATTGTGCTGAGCCATTTTTCCGGCACGGCTTCCGCAGCCCATACCAATATTCTTGATTGCGCCGCCGAAACCGGTGGCTTCATGTCCCTTGAAATGAGTAAGGCTGATGAATACGTCAGCGTCCATTACAGCACGGCCGATTCTGGCAGTAGGACAGTATTCTGCATTCTCTACAGGAACTTCCACATCATCGGTACCGCGAAGTCCGTCACCGATAATGATCTGGCAGCCTGTAGTGATGGTGTTAAAACCATTCAGATTCGCACAATCCATGTGCTCCAGAGCATTCTTACGGCTTCCCGGATAAAGGGTGTTACAGTCAGTAAGAAACGGCATTCCGCCAAGCTCCTTACAAAGATCGGCTACTACTTTTGCATAATTGGGGCGCAGGAAAGCAAGATTTCCAAGCTCTCCGAAATGCATTTTGATGGCAACGAATTTACCATCCATATCAATGTCTTTGATTCCGGCTGCAATACACAGCTTTTTCAGCTTGTCCAGCTGGCTTGTGCCGACCTTGCAGCGGAAGTCGGTGAAATATACAGTTGATTTTTCCATAAAATCCCTCATTTCTGATTTTTAGTTCTGATATCATAATATTCTTATAGCAGTTTAAATGTCAAGTTATTTTGAGGTATCAGGCTTTGTTTACACGTTTTAAAAGAACTTCAGAACATCCTCCAGCTCTCTGCGTCTCGGTCGGCCTGGCTCCTCGTCGGCTTTTCCTACAGCAATAACGGAAACAATGGTTTCACTTTCCGGAACAGAGAGCATTTCACGAATTTTGTCTCCATCCCGAAGTCCCATGATCAGAGTGGAAAGACCAAGCTCTGTGGCTTTCAGAATCAGGTTTTCGTTCTGAAGGCCAAGGTCGTAACAGCCCCAGCCATTTCCAATCTCATTATCTGGAGTGCCGTCTGTCTGGAAACCGGCGCGGTTATGTACGAAGGTGGTGACGATTAAAGCTGCATGCTCAGTTTTTACATCGTTATTCGCGTAACACAGGCATTCCTTACGAAGCTTCTGACTCATGTCCTCTGATAAAACACAGTAATAACGACCTGTTTCTGTATTCTTCCATGATGGCGCTTCCAAAGCGGTCTGTACAAGCTGCTGGATCTGCTCTTTGGTAACATTTGTATGGGAACTGTACTTACGCACAGATCTTCTATTCTCAATAAGTGTCTGAAATTCCATGAAAAAGCCCCCTTAAAGTATGTTTTGGCTGTATTTTAGCATAATTCATTGGATGTGAAAAGTTAAAATTTTTTGTAACTTTTCTCCCTCTTTATTTGTATAATTAGTGAAGGTACCCGACACAAGAAAATAACAGACCGCTGCTTTTCGTACTGATCAGCAGCCAGAGGAGTTCTCATGAGACAACCAGTTCAACAGCTGATCCAGCTCTACCAGAACAATCTTTTCACCGCAGCGTTTAATATCTGTCAGAATCAGATGGATGCGGAGGATGCTGTTCAGGAGACGTTTGTTCAGTATTATACCAGCAGAAAAGAATTTGAAAATGAGCAGCACATCCGGGCATGGCTCCTTCGTGTGGTTATCAATAAGGCGAAAAATATAAACCGGACTTTCTGGAAGAAAAATAAATGCTCTCTGGAGGATTATATGGAAACCCTTTCTTTTCCCGATTCTCAGTCAAGAGATTTGTTTGAGGAAGTAATGAATCTTCCGGACAAGTACCGCATTGTGATCCACTTGTTTTATTACGAAGATTATTCCGTCAGGGAAATCGCCGAAATCCTGAAGCTTTCAGAAAGCAATGTAAAGGTTCGGCTTTCCAGGGGAAGAGCCCTGCTTAAGGACTCTTTAAAGGAGGAATGGGAAAATGACGAATGGTGAAAAATATAAAAAAGCTTTTTCCGTATTGCAGACTTCAAAAGGCTCATTACAGGAGGTTGAAAAAATGGCGAAATTACAGAAAAGAACAAAAATGAAAACTGCAGCTGCAGTGCTTGCAGGCTGTATTATCCTTGGAGGAACCGGTACTGCATATGCGGCGAATGTCGGAGGCATCCAGCGTACTGTGCAGATATGGCTCCATGGCGATCAGACACAGGCGACCTTAGATGTTTCCAATGACGGTACTTATACCATGGAATACTATAATGAGGATGGCACACTTCATCAGACCGGCGGCGGTGGAGTAGCTATTGATGCTGATGGAACCCAGCGCGCCCTTACAGCGGAAGAGCTTATGGAGGAAATCAATTCCCCGGATGTAGAATATAAAGAGGATGGAAGTGTATGGGTTTATTTTCATAATCAGAGTATTGACATTACCGACAAATTTGATGATAATAATATTTGTTTTGTAAAGGTTACAGATGGAAAAGAAACATTCTATTTAACGGTGAAATATAAGAATGGGTACACCTTTTCAAATGATAAATATATAGAACCATAAAGCGTTTCGCAGATGCGGAACAGCTGGCTTTCATAGATGGCGAGGGGCAAAGGTCTCTCGCCTGATTTACGTAAGGGGGATGAATATGATTTATGAATTAAAAGAAACGGGCAGAGCCAGTGCTCTTTTCGCAGGCTGGCAGGATAGTGTGGTCTGGTCCGCATTGCAGGGAGTGATGGGAAAAATATATGTGGATTCTCTGGAAAAACCGGAGAGTGGCGCAGTTATCCTTGGGGATTTCTGCTTCCTAAGTGGAAAACCAGACTCAGAAGTTATTTCCGGAGCTTTGGCAAACAGTGCATCAGAGGAAGTGATTCTGGTGCCTCAAAATGCTGACTGGGCACAGATGATCGTGGAGTGTTACGGGGAGAATGCAGAGAAAGCGATCCGTTATGCAATCAAAAAGGAACCTGAGGTCTTTGATCTGGAGAAGCTTTTGAAGGTGACAGAGAAACTGCCAAAAGAGTATGAGATGAGACTGATCGACCAGGCACTTTTTGAAATTTGCAGAGACACACAGTGGAGTAAGGATTTGACAGCAAACTATGAAAGCTATAGTCAGTATAAAGAGTATGGACTTGGTGTTTGTATTTTAACGGGCGGGGAAGTAGTTGCTGGAATTTCCTCTTATTCTGGTTATGGCAGAAGGAGTGAAGAGAATCTTGGATGTCATGGTGGAATTGAAATTGAGGTAGTAACCCGTGAGGACTACCGGAGAAAAGGTCTTGCATATATCGGAGCAGCGCGGCTGCTTCTGGAGTGTGACAAACGCGGGCTTTATCCAAACTGGGATGCAGCTAACAAAATGTCAGTAGGACTGGCAGAGAAGCTGGGATATCATTTCAGTCATGAGTATGTGGTTTATAAAGTGAAAAAGTAAGTTGCCGCGAACCGGGAAGTATGATAGAATATGAAATGCTAAAACGGAGTATTATATAATTGTGAATTTTGTTATAAAAAAGCAAAGAAAATACTTGTAATAGAAGGAAAATGTTAACTGATTGAAAAAGCAGCGGAAGCATTCGGCTGAAAGAATGGGATATAAAGCTGTTTTTAAGTGGAAGTAGGAGAACTTATGACTGGATTTGAGAAGCTGGAAAACAGTTTAATAGATGTAATAAAAGAGGAGCAGGCGAAGCTGGGATTTAAAGAAGAGAAGATTCACTTATATTATCCCCTGTCCTCCCTGAATCATTTCTTCCTGGCACAGGACAGTGCAGAAGAAATGGAAGCCCGTCTTCAGAACCTGCCGGAAGAATTGACTTCCAAGCTGGGAGAAGTGGAGGTATCTCATAAAGGTGACAGGTTCTGCTTTTATATTCCGGAGCCGGGAAGCATTTATGTACATGAGAATACGAAAGAGAATGAGTTTATTAAAGTTCTCATCGAACTGGTTCAGAAGCACGACTGCACGAAAGAGAAGCTGCTTGAACTGTTTGTATCCTACTGGGAAAAAACAGAGTGTCAGGAAATGGACAATGGGGAATTTGATTTCTATATCCGTTTTCTGGATAAGGCAGACGATACGTATTATTACTGCTTTAAGGATGAGGGATTTCACTTTATTTACCATAGATTTTTGCCAGAGGATTATGAGGATTTTGGTTTTTGAAAAACAAACAGTATGTTGGAATGATGATTTACAATCTTGACAAATAAGAAAACTTGTGCGTATATTGTAAAAAAGCTATTTGGCAAAACAAATTTCTAAACAGATTAAAACATTCAGGCTACAAAGGGGGAGATTGAAAATGGATCTGAAAAACTATTCAACAGGTGTCCAGCATATTGGAATTCCAACAAACGATATTGATAAAACGGTGGATTTTTACCACAAACTGGGCTTTGAAACCGCTTTTGAAACGGTTAATAAAGAAGCGGATGAGAAGGTGGTATTCCTGAAGCTTGGAACTCTGGTTGTGGAAACCTATGAGAATCACGCAGCAGTCCTTCGTGCAGGTGCGATCGATCATGTTGCGCTTGATGTTAAGGACATAGAAGAAATATATCAGTACATTAACGAGGCTGGTTTGAATACCACACAGGACAGTATTCATTTTTTACCATTCTGGGAAAACGGAGTAAAGTTTTTCACTATTGAAGGACCGAATAAAGAGAAGGTTGAATTCAGTCAGTACTTATAAAGGATATTTATAACAGGAAGCCGGTACATTGCCTGAAACAATGTACCGGCTTTTATAAGGTGGATGAAAAATGAAACAGTTAAAAAAATGGTTTCTGAATCTTTCGATTCAGAGAAAATATCTGTATTGTACACTTGGCATTACGCTGGTTGTGCTTTTGGCAGCCAGCTTCTTTCAGTTTATGTCTGCATCTGGAATTGTGACTGAGCAGACTGTGAAGCAGTCGGCCGGAGTGATTAACGAGTTATCGGTTAATCTGGAACATTATTTCGATATGGTGGAAAATTCATTTGAATATATTGCAAATAACAGTATCGTGCAAGAGGAACTGGAGTCCGACGAACCATATAAATCTGACGGTTCCGAGCTTTATTCTTATTATTCAAGGGCAGGGCAGATCAGAAGGCTGCTGCTGCAGGGATACACAAGCATATATATGAATGACATTCAGCTGTATGGATACAATGGTGCAAACCATCTTCTGTCTAATGACAGAGGAATCAATAAAGAAAGCTCCGAAATTTCCTGCGCAATGGCAGAAAATGCAAACGGACGCTGTGTTTACTATAATGCAGCGGACGAAAATCTGATCTATATGGCAAAACAGATAAAAGATGTATTGACTATGGAGCCTCTTGGAGTTTTGCGTGCTTCTATAAAAATCAGCTATTTAAAGAAAATGACTCTGACAGCACAGGAGTCCTTGTCTGCCCATATATTTTTACTGGATCAGGATAATAATATTCTGCTGGAAAGTGCCGGGGAAAATACGGATTTGAAGGATCAGAAATGGGTGGATCATATCAATGGAAATTCCGGAAACCTTCGGCTTAATCTGGACGGGAAAGCTTACAATCTCGTTTACCAGACAAGCTCTAATACTGGACTTACGGTTGTAGGAATGATTCCTACCAGCTTTTTGCAGAAAACAGCCCGGGAATTGCAGAAAACCACTGCGCTGTTGATTGGAATCAGCATTCTGTTATGTGTTTTTCTCGCAAATATTATGGCGCGTGGAATTACAGGACCTATTGAACGAACAAGCAATGCTATGAAAAAATTTGCCAAAGGAGATTTCTCAGTGCGTCTACCGGAAGAACGAACTGATGAAATCGGAGCGATGAATTCTGTCTTCAACCAGACCATTGAAAAGATTGAAAAGCTGCTGAAGCAGGTCGTTGAGATGGAAATGGTAAATAAAGACATCGAATTTCAGGCATTGCAGGCACAGATCAATCCACATTTTCTTTACAATGTACTGGATACGATCAACTGGATGGCCAGAAAAAAAGGGGAAGAAAATATCTGCAGGATGGTAACTGCGATCAGCAATCTTATGCGTGCAAGTATCAGCAACAAACGAAGTATGGTACGCGTGAAGGAAGAACTGAAATATATTGAAGATTATCTTTACATTCAGGAGACAAGATATGGAGATAAATTCACCTCATATATCGAGGTTGATGAGGCACTGAATGAACTGGAAATTCCTAAGATGGTAATTCAGACTTTGGTTGAAAACGCAGTTGTTCACGGAGTTGAAAATGCCACCTGGGATTGTTTCCTCTACATTTCGGGAGAAATCCAGGATGATATGGCCGTATTTAAGGTAAAGGACGATGGTGTGGGAATATCAGCAGAGAAATTGGAAGCTCTTATGAAAATGGAGGAAGAACCGGAACATAAGGCAGAAAGAACACATACGAATCTGGGAATTTATGCAGTACAAAAACGTCTGGAATATGTATATCACGGAAAAGCCAAAATGACGATCACATCGGAAAAAGAAAAGGGAACTCTGGTAATACTGGAAATTCCTTTGGAAAAAGCGAAGGAGATTATGGAAGATGGAACTTCAGGTAATGATATTGGATGATGAGTATATTATTCTGGATGGCTTGTGCTCTTTTCCCTGGTCTGATTATGGATATCAGGTCGCAGCGACTGCGAAAAATGGTCTGGAGGGACTGGAAAAGCTGGAGCATATAAAACCAGATCTGATTCTTACAGATGTTCGGATGCCTGGAATGGATGGCCTGGATTTTGCAGAACGGGCTCATGAGATGTATCCGGATACGGTTATTGTAATCCTGACAGGTTACGACAGCTTTGCCTATGCGCAGAAAGCAATTACGATTGGTGTGAAGGAATATCTGCTGAAGCCAATTGACTATGAGGAATTAAAAAATATGGCAGCCCGGCTTGCAGAAGAGATACATGCAAAAAAAGATGAACAGCAGGAGGTCCGGGATTTACAGAAATATTTTAATCAGTCTGTACCGGAGCTGAGATCTAAATTTGCAGGAAATCTTCTCTATGGAAGGCTTCAGGGAAAAGGTGTGGTACAGGAGCAGGCGAACTCTCTTAAGCTGACCATTGAAAAATACATGGTATGTGTTGGAAGAAAAATAGTCGGGGAGAAACGGCTTCACGAAGGGGACAAATGGATTGAAGAATTTGCCTGTATCAATATTTTTGAGGAAATTTTTAATAATTACAACATACAGGTATTAAGTGATTATAACACAGCTACAGCGGAATATAATTTTATTCTTCTGTTTGAAAAAGAGGAAGAAAATCAGAAATGTATGGAGCGGGCGCTTCAGGCCTGTGGAAAAATCCAGGAAGAAGTGGAACGGTATCTGAAAGCATATATGAATTTTGGAATCAGTGATGTTTCGGAAGACGAGTATCAGGCAAATGCCCAGTACCGAAAAGCTCAGAAAGCCTGCAGACAGTGTATATATCTTGGAATGAACATCACTCTGAAATATGAGGATCTGCAGTATGAGGAGCAGAAGGAGTTTGTGATCACGCAGGGAGAAAGAATGCATTTTATGATGACTCTGTTTCAGGAGAGCTTCGAAAAAGCGGAAGATGAATTGCGTCAGCTATTTGCCAAAGCACCGGAGGATGGGGAGGCTGTAAAATTTGCAGCAATGGATCTGCTGTTCGGATGCATGAAGTTTCCGTACACCTGTGCAGTAGACAGTGAAATACACAATAAAAACTGGAATTTTTCTGTATTGCAGGACGGAGTAAAGCGTATTTCCCAATGTGAAACTACAGAAGAAGTTCTGACCTGTATGTTTAATCTGTTTGGGACTTTGATCAAGCAGAATACAGAAGGCTCAGATGAACGAAACCAGAAACTGGTTCAAAGTATATTATCATACATTGAGAAAAATTTTGCCACAGATATTTCAATGGATGATCTTACAGAAAAGTTTCATGTAAGCCGAACCTATATCAGCCGGCTTCTGAAGAAATATGCAGGAAAAAGCTTTTTGGAATATCTGACAGATGTTCGCTTCCGGCATGTGGAGCAATTGATCGCAGATGATCGTTATAAGCAATATGAAATAGCGGAAATGGTAGGATATAAGGATTTCGGATACTACATCAAGGTATTTAAAAAGCGATATGGCATCACACCGAATGAATTTCGTAAACATATCTAAAGAAAATGGGAGATTTGTGCACAAAAGGAAACTGTGTACAAATCTCCTATTTTTACGTTTATTTCCAATTGTTTATAGAGGCATCAGAAGGTAAAATTAAATCATCAAAAGCGAGGAAACCTAAAATAAAAGGAGGAAAAGGAAAATGAAAAAAATGAGAAAAATGGTATCTCTTGCATTGACAGCAGCTATGACAGCTGGTCTTATGACAGGAATGGGAGCTATGACAGCTTCAGCAGACAGCGAGAGAACAAAAATCACTGCACTGTTAAAAGGAACGGAATCAACAGAGCAGTTTCAGACTTTTGATTATCTTTTGAAAAACTTCTGCGATGAGAAAGGTCTGGATTATGAAATTGAACTTGTAAACGATATGCAGGATTATTTCACAAAACTGCAGATGTACATCAACAGTGATACACTTCCGGATATCTTTGGATGCCCGAATGGAACACTTTCTGCAGCCTGCAAGGATATTGATGCACTGGTTGATGTAGGTGCGGAGTTAGAGAGAAACGGATATGCAGATAAATTAAATGGAGCGATCCGCGACTTCCTTACCGATGCAGATGACGGAAATTTATATCTGTTCCCACAGGGTCTGTACTGCGAATACTTTATGTACAGAAAAGATATTTTTGAAAAAGCAGGAATCACAGATGCTCCTACCACCTGGGAAGAGTTTGAAGAAGACTGCCAGAAAATCGCAGATCAGGGTGAGATTCCGGTAATCGTAGGTGGTTCTGATGCATGGCAGCTTATGAGATATCTCTCCTTCTCCCCGTGGAGAGTGACAGGTTCTGAATTTATCCAGGGATATCAGGCAGGAACAGATTCCTTTAGTGAAAATGAGTCTGCAAAATATGCAGTAAATCTTCTTTCTGATCTTGGAACAAAAGGATATTTTGAGCCTGGATTTGCAAGTGTAGACTTCACATCCGCATGCAACCTGTTCTTCGGTGGTACAGGAGCAATCTTCTATACTGGTTCCGGACAGATCAGCCTGGCAGAAGAAATGTATGATAACGGAGAACTTGGATTCTTCCCGGTACCGGATACAGAAGGAATGGACAACATGTCTACAAATGTACCGATCCATGCTGGATTTGCAGAAGGCTTCAATAAGGCTACCTATGATGATACCATGCAGGAATTCTTTGACTATATGTGCGAGAACTTCTCAGACGCTTGCTACACTCAGGCACATATATTCTCTCCATTTAACGAGGATTCTCTTCCAGAAGGACTTCCTCAGCTGTACTATGACACTCAGCCAATGTTCGAGAATGCAGAGACAGCATGGACTTCCTGGGACGATAAACTGGATTCTGACGTGCTGACTAAGATTGTTGATGAGCAGCAGAAGCTGGCGCAGGGAATTACTACCCCAGATGAATTTATTGAAACCTGTGATTCTTTTGTTAAATAAAGAATTTTAAGCATGCAGGAAAGAGACTGGCGGATTACTCGTCAGTCTCTTTTAAAGAAAGAAGAGGAGGGAATCTTATGCAGAAAGCATTTGGAAAAAAATCAGTAATTTTCATGTTCCTTTTTCCTGCATTCCTTATCTATACTGCATTTGTTATTGTGTCCATTGTATGGGCAGGCTATTACAGCTTTTTTGACTGGAGTGGTGTAGGCGAGAAAGTATTTGTAGGATTTAAGAATTATGCAGAACTTTTAACACAGGATACGGTGTTCCGTTCTACGGTATGGCATACGATCATTTATACCATTATCAATGTGGCAATTCAGGTATTTGGAGGTTTGTTGTTTGCAGTCCTTCTTTCCAGAATCAAAAGAGGCAGAGTTGCTTTACAGACTTTATATTACATCCCGGTCGTAATTTCATCCGTTGCAATCTGTCAGATTTTTACAAAATTGTTCTCTGTAACACCAATCGGAATCATAAATCAGATTTTATCATTTGTGAATCCTTCATTTAAGTTTATGGAGTGGATCTCAAATCCTCAGATTTCTCTGTATGTGACAGCATTTGTAGAGGCTTATAAATATCTGGGACTGTATATGGTTATTTTCTATGCAGCATTGATCGGTGTACCGGATGAACTTGGCGAAGCAGCATTGATCGACGGGGCAGCAGTATGGCAGGAATATCTGTATGTAAAAATCCCGTACATCAAACCGGTTATCATTGCAAACTGCCTTCTGGTATTAAATGGATCCTTAAGATCCTTTGAATTCTCATATCTGCTGACACATGGCGGACCTGGAAATGCTTCAGAGCTTATGACAACTTATATGTACAAACAGGCATTCAGCAGTATGAAGTATGGATACGGAAGTTCCGTAGCCATTATGATCGTAATCATTTGTATGGTAGTAGGATTATTATTCCGTAAATTTTCAGGAGAGGGGGAAGACGAATGAAAAAGAAAAAAGTTTCCATTCCAGGCATTATTAAATGGGTCATTGCGTTACTCCTGGTCGTTATGCAGGTATACCCCTTCTTCTATGTATTTACCTCCAGCTTTAAATCACTGGATGATTTCAGAAAGCTTCCGGCATATGCGCTCCCATCTGAGTGGGTGTTAACAAACTTTATCAATGTTTTTACAAAGAGCCATATGCTGACTTATTTTAAAAACAGTATTATCGTTTTGATCGGTGTGTTAGTTCCATTACTTTTATTTGCACTGATGGCTGGATTTGCACTTAGTAAAATTAAATTCAAAGGAAGAAAAATAATTCTGAACTATTTCCTGCTTGGATTAATGCTTCCTATGCAGGTTGCCCTGATTCCCTTGTTCAGTATTTTTAATAAAATGGGACTGATCAATACATATCCGGCAATTATTTTACCGCAGATTGCATTTTCATTGTCCTATTCCATCCAGCTGTTTTATTCCTTCAATAAGTTTTTCCCTGAGGAAATGCTGGAAGCTGCTATTATTGACGGATGCTCTCCAATGGGCTGCTTTTTCAAAATGGTAGTTCCCATGTCTCTGAACTCCATTATTACCGTAGCTACCATGCAGGCTGTTTTCTGCTGGAATGAATATATCAATGCTTATACATTTACAAGATCAACAGATATGAAAACAATTACACTGGGTCTGAATGACTTCGTGGGAAGTATGGGACTGACTGATTGGGGCGCAACCTTTGCGGCAATTACAGTTACAGTACTCCCGGTATTTATTTTCTATTTCTTCAGCAGCAAAAAGATGCTGGCAGGTATGACAGCCGGTGCTGTGAAGGGATGAGTAAAGCGTGACATTAATGTAGGATTTTTTAATTATTACTTTGAGTTGGTTATAAATCAGAAAAAACGGCGGGGTATGGACGCCTGTAAAGAAAAGGAGAATATATTATGCAGAAATTATACTATCAGTTTCCGGAAACCTGGTTCGGTGATTGTATGCCATTTGGACATGGAGATAAATTTTATTTATATCATCAGAGAGACACCAGAAAACCGGGACCGTTTGGAGAGCCGTTTGGCTGGGATTTAGCAACAACCTCTGATTTTGTTCACTATGAAGACTGTGGTGTGGCAATTCCAAGAGGAACTGATGAAGAGCAGGATCAGTTTATTTTCGCAGGAAGTGTGTTTGAAGCAGAAGGACAGTATCATATTTTCTATACCGGTTACAACCGTGATTATCCAGCTCTTGGAAAACCGTCGCAGGTACTGATGCATGCATATAGTGATGATCTGGTTACCTGGCACAAAACTCAGGATGCTCTTACTTTTACCCCACAGGAAGGCTATGATCCAGATGACTGGAGAGATCCGTGGGTGATCCGTGATGAGGAAAATGACCAGTATTTACTGATTCTTGGAGCAAGACTGCAGGGACCGAAAACAAGACAGACAGGAAGAACTGTTAAGTTTACTTCCAAGGATCTGAAAAACTGGAAGTTTGAAGGTGATTTCTGGGCACCAGATCTTTATACCATGCATGAAATGCCAGACCTGTTTAAAATTGGTGACTGGTGGTATCATATTGTGACAGAATACAGTGACAGAAGCAAAATGGTTTACCGTATGAGCAAGAGCCTGAATGGTCCATGGATCGCACCGAAGGATGATGCATTTGACGGCAGGGCTTATTATGCAGGACGTACTTTTGAGCTGAATGGACAGAGAATCCTGTTTGGATGGGTAGCAACGAAAGACAAAGATGATGACGATGAAAACTTCATCTGGGCAGGAACCTTCATGGCACACGAGGTATACCAGAAAGAGGATGGTACTCTCGGCGTAAGAATTCCGGAAACAGTATGGAATGCTTTTGACAAAGAGGAAAAGAAGGATGATTTCGTTATCGATACACCAACTAAAAGTTCAGAAGTTGTTGTTGGAAGAAATACCGGTGACATTTTCAAATTTGAAGCAGATGTGGAATTCTCTGAGGGCACAAGAACATTTGGCGTGAGATTTTATGAGGACGAGGATAAAGCAGAATCTTATCAGTTTGTATTTAATACTACAGAGAACCGTTATGTATTCGAGAAGAAACCGAACTGGCCATGGCCTGCAAATCAGAACATCGGACTGGAAAGACCAATTGATCTGAT
>CAKRRG010000072.1 GCA_934394545.1 uncultured Blautia sp. | reverse complement strand
TATAATCCCCTTGTATGTGGAAAAAAACAGTTGATCCGCAAAGTAAATGATAAAAACTTACTTAGAAACAGGAGAGAGAGAATGAGTACAGACAGATATACAAGCCCTTTGTCTGAGCGTTATGCCAGCAGAGAAATGCAGTACATTTTTTCACAGGATATGAAATTCCGCACATGGAGAAGACTCTGGATCGCTCTGGCAGAGACTGAGAAGGAACTTGGACTGAACATTACCCAGGAACAGATCGATGAACTGAAAGCTCACGTAGAGGATATCAATTACGATGTTGCCAAGGCACGTGAGAAAGAAGTGCGTCACGATGTTATGTCCCATGTATATGCTTACGGAGTACAGTGTCCGAAGGCGAAGGGAATCATCCACCTGGGAGCAACATCCTGTTATGTAGGAGATAATACAGATATTATTGTTATGACAGAGGCTCTGAAGCTGGTTCAGAAGAAACTGGTGAACGTAATTGCAGAGCTTTCTAAGTTTGCTGACAAATACAAAGAGCAGCCTACACTTGCATTTACCCATTTCCAGCCGGCCCAGCCGACTACAGTAGGGAAACGTGCCACACTGTGGACACAGGAATTTATGATGGATCTCGAAGATCTGGAATATGTACTTAGTACTATCAAGCTTCTTGGATCTAAAGGTACGACAGGTACACAGGCAAGCTTCCTGGAGCTTTTTGACGGAGATCAGGAGACCATCGACAAGATCGATCCGATGATCGCTGCCAAGATGGGCTTTAAGGAGTGTTATCCGGTATCCGGACAGACCTATTCCCGTAAGGTAGATACCCGTGTGGTAAATGTACTTGCAGGAATTGCAGCAAGTGCGCATAAGATGTCTAATGATATCCGTCTTCTTCAGCATCTGAAGGAAGTGGAAGAGCCATTTGAGAAATCTCAGATCGGATCCTCGGCTATGGCTTATAAGAGAAACCCAATGAGAAGTGAGCGTATTGCTTCTCTTTCCAGATATGTAATGGTAGATGCCCTGAACCCGGCAATTACCTCTGCAACCCAGTGGTTTGAGAGAACTCTGGATGATTCCGCCAACAAACGTCTTTCCGTACCGGAGGGATTCCTTGCCATTGATGGAATTCTGGATCTGTGTCTGAACGTGGTAGATGGCCTTGTGGTTTATCCGAAGGTTATTGAGAAACACATGATGGCTGAGCTGCCATTTATGGCCACTGAGAATATCATGATGGATGCAGTAAAAGCAGGTGGAGACCGTCAGGAGCTTCATGAGCGTATTCGTGAGCTTTCCATGGAAGCAGGAAGAAATGTAAAGGTAGAGGGTAAGGATAACAATCTTCTTGAGCTGATCGCAGCAGATCCTGCCTTTAACCTGACTCTGGAAGAACTTCAGAAGACCATGAATCCGAAGAAATATGTGGGACGTGCCAAAGAGCAGACTGAAGCCTTTATCATGAAGGTTGTAAATCCGGTTCTGGATTCCCACAAGGAAATGCTTGGAATGACAGCAGAAATTAATGTCTGATCCGTTCGGGATTTTCATAATTATAAACACAGGAGGATTTTGAATTATGATCAAAGCAGTAGTTGGAGCAAACTGGGGAGATGAAGGTAAAGGAAAAATTACCGACATGCTCGCTGAGAAAGCTGATATTATCGTTCGTTTTCAGGGTGGCGCAAATGCCGGACATACCATTGTAAATGACTATGGCAAATTCGCACTTCACACCCTGCCGTCAGGTGTATTTTACGGACACACCACAAGTGTGATCGGTAATGGTGTTGCATTAAATATCCCTGTATTTTTTAAAGAATATAATGAAGTGGTAAGCAAAGGTGTTCCGGCACCGAAGATCCTTATTTCTGACAGAGCACAGATGGTTATGCCATACCACATTCTGTTTGACCAGTATGAGGAAGAACGTCTGGGCGGTAAGTCCTTCGGTTCTACCAAATCCGGTATTGCACCATTTTATTCTGATAAGTATGCGAAAATCGGTTTCCAGGTAAATGAACTCTTTGACGAGGATCGTCTGAAAGAGAAACTGGCAAGTGTTTGTGAAACTAAGAATGTTCTTCTTGAGCATTTATATCACAAACCGCTTCTGAATGTAGAGGAACTTTTCGCAGAACTGATGGAATACAAGAAAATGGTTGCACCATATGTATGTGATGTTTCCCTGTATCTGAACAATGCCTTAAAAGAGGGCAAAGAGATTCTTCTTGAGGGACAGCTTGGAACTCTGAAGGATCCGGATCATGGAATTTATCCTATGGTTACCTCCTCTTCCACACTGGCAGCATACGGTGCCATCGGAGCAGGTGTACCTCCATATGAGATTCAGAAGATCGTTGTTGTAAGCAAGGCTTACTCAAGTGCGGTAGGTGCAGGTGCGTTTGTTTCTGAGATTTTCGGGGAAGAGGCAGATGAGCTTAGAAGACGTGGCGGTGATGGTGGAGAATACGGTGCTACTACCGGACGTCCGAGACGTATGGGCTGGTATGACTGTGTTGCATCTAAATACGGCTGCCGTCTGCAGGGAGCTACGGATGTTGCCTTTACGGTACTTGATGTACTTGGTTATCTGAAAGAGATTCCGGTTTGTGTTGCTTATGACATCGACGGAGAAATTACTACAGATTTCCCGACCACAGCGAAGCTGGAGAAGGCAAAACCTGTTATTGAGACACTCCCAGGATGGAATTGTGATATCCGTGGAATTAAGAATTATGAGGATCTTCCGGAGAACTGCAGAAAATATATCGAGTTTATTGAGGAGAAAATCGGCTATCCGATCACCATGGTTTCCAACGGACCGGGAAGAAACGATATTATTTACAGAAATAAATAATCGGGAAAGATGCGGCAGGAGATCAGCCGCTTATATGTAAGAGTATAACTGCGCCGGAGGATTTTCTCCGGCGTGTGTTGTATCTGAAAGAAAAGGAAATAAAAATGAAGAATTTTAAAAGAATCGCTGCTGTTTTCGGAGTGGTAGTTTTGCTGGCAGTGTGCTGCCTGCCTATGATTTTTGCGTTTGGAAGCGGTGAGAATGCCCAGGGGAACTTTAAGGAAGCAGTAGGTACTGTAATTCTGGTGCCGGTGCTGGCTTATGTGTTTTTTATGGTTTACAAGCTTTTGAAGAAGGACAAGAAGGAGGCTGAGGGGGAAATGAAAAATATTATTTTTGATGTGGGACAGGTTCTGGTTTCCTATGATTGGGAAACATATCTGAAGAATTTTAACTTTCCGGAAGAAGAGGAAAAACAGATTGCAGAGAAAGTCTTTAAAAGCCAGATCTGGAATGAACGTGATCGGGGCCTTCTGTCTGAGGAAGAATATCGGAAGCAGTTTATAGCTGCACTTCCGGCGGAATATGAGGAAGATGTAAAGCGTGTTCTCAATGAATCTGAGAAAACAATTGGAATCAAGGATTACGCAGAGACCTGGACAGGATATCTGAAAAGTCAGGGTTACCACCTGTATATTTTATCCAATTACAGCCAGTTTATGCTGGATCAGACAAGAGAGAATAAAATGCCATTCCTGAAAAATATGGATGGTGTGATCTTCTCCTGCGAGGTTCAGCAGATTAAGCCGGAAGCGGATATTTATGAAACACTTCTTTCCAGATTTGGTCTGAAGCCGGAGGAGAGTGTATTTCTGGATGACCGCCTGGAAAATTGTGAGGCTGCAAGAAAGCTGGGAATCCACGCAATCCAGTTCCATGACCTGAAGCAGGCTGCAGGAGAACTGGAGAAGCTTGGAGTAAAATAGAGATAAACATAAAAAACACTTGATACTTGGTAATGTTCCTATTACACAAAAAATGCTCCGCGAGGATGCGACCAGATGCATGAGGAAACTATGTGGAAAAGGTAAGAGAAATGGGCTTTCGTTTTGCCATGCTTGTCTGGAATTATGAGAATGAGTATGGATGCGGAGCAGCCTTTGATCAGAACAAGGGGCTGACAGATGCAGGAAAAGAGCTGGTAAAGAACCTTCTTCTTCAGAATCTGGTCCTGGATATTTCACATCTTTCCGATAAAGGCGTAGAAGATATGCTGATGCTTCCGGACCTGAGAAAGGCGGTTCTGGATCATGGGTTTGGAGAAAAACTGACGGAGAAGATTTTTTACCAAAATGCATATCGGTTTGTTATGGAAAATGTTAAGTAAGACTGGAAAAGGACATGGAGAACGCCCTGGCTTCCATGTGAAGAAAGCAGGGCGTTTCGGGGAGGATAAAAGTTAATCTCGTTTCTCTTTTGTATTACGTCATCGTCATTGAAGGGGGATTCAATGAATTTGTATGTTCATTTTACTGAACAACCATAGTATAGACAATGCTTCTTGGTTTTATGCAGATGTAACAGAAAAACAGTACATATTTTATGAAATATCCGCAAGAAAATTTTGGAGTAAAAATAGGATTTGTGTTTTTCAGTAAAAGATGGTATAATAACATCCAGCTGTAAAACGGCATAATTACGAAATTTGTTGAAAAGAGGAATAAAAAATGAGCGACAAGACCATTTTAGAGCAGTGGCGTGCCATTGCTTATGACCAGCAGGCAGACCGTAATAAACTTCAGCAGTTCTGGGCTAGATATTTTAGTATTGAGAAGAATATTTATGCACAGCTTCTTGAGAATCCGGATGAGGTAGTTACCGGTACTGTTAAAGAGCTTGCTGAGAAATATAATCTGGAAGTACTTACCATGGTTGGTTTCCTTGATGGAATCAATGACAGTCTTAAGATTCAGAATCCGATCGAGACTATGGATGAGAATACTACCGTAAGCCTTTGCTTTGATAAAGAGCTTCTTTATAAGAACATGGTAGATGCTAAGGCAGACTGGCTTTACAATCTTCCACAGTGGGATAAGATCTTTACACCGGAGAAGCGTAAAGAGCTTTATCTTGAGCAGAAGAAATCTGGAACTGTTGTTAAGGCACACAAGATCGGACGTAATGATCCGTGTCCATGTGGAAGCGGAAAGAAATATAAATTCTGCTGTGGCAGAAACTAATCGAATGTGAATATTGTTCGAAGTCTGGTAGACTTCGATAACCGAGACGGATTGTGATGGTAGCTAACAACCATGCAATCCGTTTCCGTTTAGAAAGAGAGAATGAAATTTGAGTTTAATATGTTTTTGTGCAGGCATTATATGTCTGGCTTATTATCTGCTGATCGTGGTTTATGCAGGAATTACAGCAGATTTTGCCTGGTTCTGGGTGCTGCTCACAGTGCTTTTCGAAGGTGGCGCAGTGCTGATGCGATATGGCAGAAATCATCCCGGATTTTTTTGTGGATGGATGAAATATGGAATTGGTGCAGTGCTTCTGGCCGGTATATTATGTTTTGCGGTTATCTGCAGTCATGTGATTTCCGGAATGAAGACCTCCGGAAAAAAGAATCTGGATTATGTGGTCGTATTAGGTGCTCATGTGAAAGGGGATGTGCCGTCTAAGGCTCTGGAGCTTCGTCTGAAGGCAGCTCTTAAATACGCCAGGGAGAATGAAGATACCATTTTGATACTTTCAGGTGGCCGGGGATTTGGTGAAGACATTACAGAAGCAAAGTGTATGGAAAATTATCTGACTGCACATGGAATTTCCAGGGAGCGGCTGGTATTAGAAGAAAACTCTACCAGTACCATGGAGAATCTGAAATTTTCTGATAAGCTTACCGGATGCAGAAAGAAGAATACAGGTATTTTGTCTAATAATTTTCATGTGTATCGTGCTGTAAAGCTGGCAAAGAAAATGGGATATGAGCATCCGTTTGGAATTGCGGCAGAGTCAGACCCTGTTATGCAGGTCCATTATGTGGTGCGGGAAGTGGCAGCACTTGTTAAGGAGAAGCTTAGAGGGAATATCTGATAGCAAATGATGTTGGGGTCAAGAAATCAAATAACCGGAGAAAATTATTTTCAGCTTAAACCGGAGAAAATTATTTTTCAGCTTATTGACAAACCAAAAAGCCAAGGCTATAATGGGGCATAGTGATAAGAAAACACGTTGATGAGAAGAGTAAACTGTGGAATGTTTCAGAGAGAGGCAGGCAGCTGGAAATGCCTTATCAGGAAGCAGTTGAAAACTACCTCTGAGTGGCCCTAATCCGGTCCGGTGATTCCGTTACCATCAAATAAGTGGCCTGGTTTACAGATACGTATGCTATGGCAAGCAGGGTGGAACCGCGAGTATATTCGTCCCTTACAGTGTGAGAGCATTGTAAGGGGCTTTTTTGTTTTTTCCCTCGTCCCTGTGTAGGCAAACGTTATCATACGTTTTATAAGTACCTGGCGGTGTTTTGCCAGATACAGTTTCAGAAAAAGAAAAGGAGACACGAATCATGATTATCACATTAAAAGACGGTTCTAAAAAAGAATACGCAGAAGCAAAATCCGTTATTGACATTGCATCAGACATCAGTGAGGGCCTTGCAAGAGTTGCATGTGCAGGAGAAGTTGACGGAGAGGTTGTTGACCTTAGACATGTAGTTGACAAGGATTGTGAGTTAAGCATTCTTACCTTCGAGGAGGAAGGTGGAAAGGGCGCTTTCCGTCATACCACATCCCATATTATGGCACAGGCGATCAAGAGACTGTACCCGGACGTAAAGCTTGCAATCGGACCATCTATCGCAGACGGATTTTATTATGATATTGACAGCGAGAATCCGATCACCACAGAGGATCTTGCAAAAATCGAAGCAGAGATGAAGAAAATTGTAAAAGAAGCACTTCCGATCACCCGCTTCACAAAATCCAGAGAAGATGCAATTGCATTTTTCCAGGAGAAAAATGAGCCATATAAAGTAGAACTTATCGAAGATCTTCCGGAAGGCTCAGAAATCAGCTTTTATCAGCAGGGAGAGTTCGTTGACCTTTGTGCAGGACCTCACCTGATGACAACCAAACCGATAAAAGCATTCAAGCTTACCAGTATTGCAGGTGCTTACTGGAGAGGAAGCGAGAAGAATAAAATGCTTACCAGAATCTACGGAACTTCTTTCACAAAGAAAGCAGATCTGGAAGAGTATATTACCCGTATGGAAGAGGCTAAGAAACGTGACCACAGAAAACTTGGCAAAGAGCTGGGTCTGTTTATGATGAGCGATGAAGGTCCTGGATTCCCGTTCTTCCTTCCTAAGGGAATGGTTCTGAAGAATACGCTTCTTGACTACTGGAGAGAAATCCATCAGAAGGCAGGATATGTTGAAATTTCCACACCGATTATGCTGGCTCGTCATCTTTGGGAGACATCCGGACACTGGGATCATTACAAAGAAAATATGTATACCACTGTAATTGATGATCAGGATTTTGCAATTAAGCCAATGAACTGTCCTGGCGGTATTCTTGTATATCAGTCAGAGCCACGTTCCTACCGTGACCTTCCTCTGCGTATGGGTGAGCTTGGTCTGGTACATCGTCATGAAAAATCCGGACAGCTTCACGGACTTATGCGTGTGCGCTGCTTCACACAGGATGATGCCCACATCTTTATGATGCCGGAGCAGATCCGTGAGGAGATCAAAGGAGTTGCCAAACTGATTGACGAAGTATATCAGCTGTTTGGTTTTAAATATCACGTAGAACTTTCCACACGTCCGGAAGATTCCATGGGAAGTGATGAAGACTGGGATATGGCTACAGATGCCCTTCGCGGAGCTCTTGATGATCTTGGTCTTGACTATGTGGTAAATGAGGGAGACGGAGCATTCTACGGACCGAAGATCGATTTCCATCTTGAGGATTCCATTGGAAGAACCTGGCAGTGTGGTACGATCCAGCTTGACTTCCAGCTTCCACTTCGTTTCAACTGTGAATATGTTGGAGCAGATGGAGAAAAGCATCGTCCGATTATGATCCATCGTGTTGCATTTGGTTCTATTGAGCGTTTCATCGGTATCCTGATCGAGCATTTTGCAGGTGCATTCCCAACCTGGCTTGCTCCTGTACAGGTGAAAGTGCTTCCGATTTCCGATAAATATATGGACTATGCAAATAAGGTTGTAAACGAGCTGAAAGAGGCTGGTATCCGTGTTGAGATCGACACCCGTGCTGAAAAAATCGGCTACAAGATCCGTGAGGCAAGACTTCAGAAGATTCCTTATATGCTGGTTGTTGGTGCAAAAGAAGAGGAAGAAGGTAAGGTTTCTGTAAGAAGCCGTTTCCTTGGAGATGAAGGATCAAAGGATCTTGGTGAGTTCATTACTTCTATCAAAGCGGAGATCAAGAGCAGAGAGAACCGTAAGGTAGAGGTTCAGGAAGAGAAGAAATAATCAGAAAAGTGATTCTGTATAAAAGAAAGGCGCTGCTGTAAAATGCGGCGCCTGTTTTCTTAAAAATGTTAATTTTGTCATGAAACGAAGTGCTGTCAGAAGAAAAATCAAGAAGCGAAGAACTTGGCTTTAATTTCCTTCACTGGCATTTCCTTCCCGGTCCACAGGCGAAAGGCCTCAGCTCCCTGGTAAAGGAGCATATACATACCATTGAAGGTGTGACATCCGGCTTCTCTTGCTTCTCGCAGGAAACGAGTTTCCTGTGGATTATAGATAACATCTGATACAATCAGTTCCGGATGGTAGAGACTGGTATCTTCTATGATCGTGCTTTCTGTATTTGGAGCCATTCCTACAGAAGTAGCGTTGAGAAGAAGGGTGCTTTCGGAAATTGCCTGTGCAA
Source organism: uncultured Blautia sp. (assembly GCA_934394545.1). Lineage (GTDB taxonomy): Bacteria > Bacillota > Clostridia > Lachnospirales > Lachnospiraceae > Blautia_A. The sequence goes on along the minus strand of CAKRRG010000072.1, from coordinate 5,454 downwards.
GTGCATTTTTATCACCATTTTCGTGGAGAATTGCCTGACAGGGAAGGGTAGAGTTAATGTTTTCTACAAGGTTTTGTGTGCGTTCCCAGAACCGGCTGGTCTTACGGGCAAAAATATGGATCTTTTCTACTCCATCCAGAGCGGCCTGTGCGCAGATGGCAGTTGCAGCACCGCCTGCGCCCATGATGGTGATGGTTTTACCGATGATGTGATATCCGGCATCTTTTACAGCTTGCATATAGCCTACGCCATCGGTGTTATATCCGGTAAGGAGGCCATGGTCATTGACAACGGTATTAACCGCGCCAATCAGTCTGGCGGCCGGGGAAAGCTGATCCAGAAATTCTACAATTTTATTTTTATTTGGCATGGTAAGATTGAAGCCGCGGATACCACATGCTTTCAGTCCCATAACTGCTGTCTCCAGATCATCTTCGTTTACATCAAAGCAAAGGTAAGTGTAATCAAGATCAAGAAGACGGAATGCTTCATTGTGCATAAGGGGAGAAATGCTGTGTGCTACCGGGCTTCCAAGAAGTGCGGTAAGTTGTGTGTGGCCTGTGATTGGAATCATAAGGTACCTCCTGTGATTTATGTGTTTCGTTTCAAACTGCAAATTGCTAAAGTGTTATTGGGTATATATTATTCTAATAGAAAGGAGATGTCAAGAAATGACAAAACCCATTCAGATAAAGAATTTGACTATTGGTGCTGGAATTCCGAAAATCTGCGTTCCTCTTACAGGAACTACCATGGGGAAAATCTGCCAGGAAGCTGAGAATGCAAAAAAAGCGTCAGCAGATATGGTGGAATGGAGGGCTGATTTTTTTGAAAAGCTGCTGGATCCTGAGGCTTGTGTTCAGGTTCTTAAGGCGCTGGCAGAAATCCTGGGGGAGATTCCTCTGCTTTTTACCATCCGAACAAGCCAGGAAGGTGGTAATATTACTATTTCCCAGGAAGAGTATGCTTCTTGTAATATAAATGCAGCAAAAAGTAAAAAAGCAGATGTTGTAGATGTGGAAGTAATGGGAAATCCAGAAGAAAAGAAAAAACTGGTGGCAGAGCTTCAGAAAGAAGGAGTGAAGGTGATCGCCTCTTCCCATGATTTCGAAAAAACGGATAACCAGGAAATCCTTTTGAATCGTTTCCGGGAAATGGAAAAATCCGGGGCGGATATTCTGAAAATGGCAGTAATGCCACATGGCTTTGAGGATGTGGCAGCAATAATGGAAACAACGAAGACTATGAGCAGAGAGTGTGAAAAGCCTCTTGCTTCCATGGCAATGGGAAGCATTGGTTCTATTACCCGGATTTCCGGAGAGAATTTTGGTTCGGGAATTACATTTGGAACAGTAGGAGCAGCATCCGCTCCGGGACAGTTCCCAATTGGCGAACTGAGAAGTCTTCTGGAAGCTTTGCACAAGAAGAATGAAGAAGACGAATAAAAGTAATGAAACATGATCAAGAATAAAATAACGAAAAATGACAGATCATGCTGTCGATTTGGGGCGAGAAATTCTTAAGATTTCCCGCCCCTTTTTGACAAAATCTGCGCCCTCTGTGACCGTATAATGGGTTCACTTACCAAAGTGAAGGATTCACGTTGCTGTAAGCAGCAGCGTACCAGACAGGACACAGGGGGCTTTTTATGTATTATGACGTATACATAGACATCGTCTTTCTGGCGAATCTCTTAATGGATTATATTCTTCTTCGCCTTGTAGGAATGGTTTTCCTGCGAAAAAGAAATCGTGGAAGGATTTTGCTGGCGTCAATGGTTGGCGCCCTGTTAACCTGCCTTATTTTGTATGTACTGCCAGAAAGGATTTTTCCTGTTAAAGTACTTCTCCATGGAGGTTGTGCCTGGATCATGCTGGTTCTGGGACTGGACCTTAAGAAAAATGGGCTGCTTGTAAAAGGGTTCGTAACTCTTTATCTGATGGCTTTTTTTATGGGCGGACTTATGGAAGCTGCTCCTGTAAAAGAGATGACACCTGTACGTTTTCTGGTGGTGGCTGTTGGCGCTTATATGGGACTTAGCACACTGATTTATCTTGGAGATTCCTTCCGTGCCAGATGGAAAAACATTTATCCGGTTACGCTGTCCTACAAGGGAAATGTACAACAGGTTTTCGGACTTTGGGATACCGGGAATCTGCTTGTAGATCCACTGAATCAGAAAGAGGTTTTTGTGATAAAACCAGAGGTTCTGGAAATGATACTGCCGGAAGAAAAAACAGATTTGCTAAGGCACTTTAAGGAGAATCCAAGGGAACTGGAAGGTACTGAAATTACGGACCTGCATCTTCATTTTTTGCCCTATAGAACGATAGGAGAAAAAGGGGTAATGCTGGCGGTAATATTGGATGACCTTTGTATTCACACTCCCAGGGAGGTGATTCATGTTCCGAATCCGGTTCTGGCTATGGCGGTGGAACCCTCTGCTTTGGGAAAAGAGTACCAGATACTGTTAAATTCCAAAATATTGCATTAGGGGGATGCGTTTATGAACAGATCAGCAAATGCAGCTTATTATCCATTTCAGGTAATGCCAAGAGTATTATTTGGCAGGCAGGGAGATGTTTATTATATTGGCGGGAGCGACATTTTACCGCCTCCGCTGGAAACACAGAGAGAGGCCGGAATTATTGAAAAGCTTGGAACTTCAGAAGAAAAAGAGGCAAAGTCCTTACTGATCGAACATAATTTAAGGCTTGTGGTTTATATTGCAAAGAAGTTTGATAATACAGGAGTAAGTGTAGAAGATCTTATTTCGATTGGCACGATCGGGTTGATCAAAGCGATTAATACCTTTAACCCGGTAAAAAACATCAAGCTGGCAACCTATGCGTCCAGGTGCATTGAAAATGAGATTCTTATGTATCTTCGGAGAAACAGCAAAACGAAAATGGAGGTTTCCATAGATGAACCGTTGAATGTGGACTGGGATGGAAACGAGCTTCTGCTTTCCGATATTCTGGGAACAGACGATGATGTGATCTCCAGGCGACTGGAGGATGAGGTGGAAATCAAGCTTTTGTGTAAAGCAATTTCTAAGCTTTCTTCAAGAGAACAAACCATTATTAAATTACGGTTTGGCCTTGGAAGACAAGAGGGACGGGAGAAGACGCAGAAGGAGGTGGCTGACCTTCTTGGGATTTCCCAGTCATACATTTCCAGGCTGGAGAAGCGGATCATGAAGAGACTGAAAAAAGAAATCGTGAAGTATGAGTGATTTAGGGAGTTTGAAGTGGACTTGTCTTCTTTGTTCCTAAACGAATCGTAGGTGAAAATGGCATGCATCGGAATAATAATGGGGAAAATGGGAATTCTACAATAGACATATGTAAAGAATCGGATTTATTGTAAAGGAGACGCGCTTATGAATGCGAATGCAGAATTTCTAAACTATGTATATCAGAATTCCCAGATGGGTGTAGATACCCTGGAGCAGCTGTTGGAAATCACGGAGGACGAGAAGTTCCAGGCTTATTTGGAAAAACAGCTTACAGGTTACCGGAAGTTCCATAACGAAGCCAGGGAAATTCTGAACCGCAACGGATATGATGAAAAAGGTCTTGGCACCTTTGAAAAAATCCGCACGTATCTTATGGTCAATTTCCAGACGATGGCCGATGATTCTACCTCTCACATTGCCAAAATGCTGATTCAAGGCAGCAGTATGGGAATCACCGAAGCTGTAAAAAAACTTCACCAGTATGAGAAGGATGTGGAGAAGGATGTTAAAAAGCTGATGGAACGGCTGCAGGAGTTTGAAGAAGAGAATGTGGAGAACCTGAAGGAGTTTTTGTAAAGAGGTGTATTAATGGTTTATAGCCATCTTGTGAGCCATTTGTTTTATGGGTGGATCATAGGATGGCTATGTGTTTATGAGTTTTGTGATACATATTTGTCAAAATATTCTCGTGCTTCGTTTTCAGAAAGCTGGAATTTGGTCATTAGTCTTTGTAAAATGTCATCTGAAGAGAGTTTGAATTCCAAACACATTTCGATGGTTGCTTGGATTTTGCCATTTCGTTTTCCATCTTCATATCCCTCATCTCGGAACATACGCATAGTTTTCTCTTCATCATATTCATAAATACTCATTGCTTTCGCCTCCGCTCTATTCTTTAGTAGAAAATCCCGCAGGATGTTTTCCTGGATACATTCGGTAATCGCTTTCTCAACTGCGTCAGCCAATGGCAATTTACCAGAATAGGTACGAATGCGTGCAACGTATTCAGAGTAATCTCTAAGTGTGTGACAGGCATTCATTAATTCCTGGTTGTGTCCCTTGTTAATGTTAAGCATGACTGCTTTTAGTTCCAGCGCAGGTTGGTCAGTGGTGGGATGGAATAATTCTGAAAGAAGAAATTCTGCCCTGTCTGGCTGTGCTTTCACGCCATTGTAAAAGATAACAAAGGAAGGTAGCGGAATCTCTACTTTCTTGGAACTGTACAGATTCATGTCTTTCGTATAGGCTGAATAAATATCTGTTATGTACATGAGAAAACGTAAAGGCAGATTGGGATTCACCGTGGATTGCTGTTCATAAAGTGCCAGATGCATATCGATGATAAAGGAAAGATCATTTTCCATTGTCATATAGATTGCGTTATCCAATGTAGTAATTGTTAGCATCGCGGGATTATCATAGTGGGTTCCGTTAATTGCATTGTAAAGTTTCAGTAATTCTGATTTGTCATTAAAAATCATCTTGTAGAGTCGATCTTTGTAGATTCGGTTTACTGGTAAAGATACATTGTTCATAGAAGACCTCCTTATGAAGAGGGTGGAAGGCTTCTTTATATAAATCTTTACATTCGTATCAGAAACCTTCCTGCTGTTATATGGGAAAAAGCATGAGATTTCTGAAGCAGCAGAACGCCGAAGATACCAGAGATGATACCAAATAGACTTACTGAAATGAAATGCTTTGTTATAGTATAGTACAAATCGGGTTGCTTTGCAAGAAAAAGAGTTCGACATGATTTGACAGATAACCCGAACGGTAATTTTATAAAACAGTTACCGCTTTTGAAATATATAGGCGCTCGGAATCATGAGCCATGCCTTGAAGCAGGACTCAGAAAAGGAAAAACAGGGCAGGTCATTTTTAGAAACTGTGGATATTTCCAGGTAACATGCAAAAAGCTTGGAACTACAACGGTTAAGATTACTGTAGAAGTAAACGGCAAGCGTTATACAAAGAGTTGCAAATCCATTTGCAAGTTAAAAAAGGTACAAAGAACTTGACATCTCAGTTCAAGAAAGGTCCAAGCGGTAACGCATATTCAGAACTGAGCGGAAAGTATTCATATCGTTTGAAAAAAATATGGATTTTTTTGAAAAAAGTGCTTGACTTCTCCTTGCGGCGGTGGTATAGTAAACAAGCTGTCGCAAGGAATTGCTTCTGAAATACTGAAAAATAAATAAGTTTTCAGAAAATTC
>CAKRRG010000071.1 GCA_934394545.1 uncultured Blautia sp. | reverse complement strand
GAAAGGATTGCATTGATATCATATTTAAATTTGTATTTCTGTTTTAATTTTCGGCAGACTTTATTTATCTGCATCTGGTAATAAATGGATTGCAGAAAAAGGTATCCGCCTCGGAAAAAGATTTGTTTATCATAACAATCCTGATTATACTGTTGTGGCGTATATTAATACCACTTCTGAGCTGAAAACAATTTGTGATGTATGTGTCACATCTTCTTCCGCAGTGAAGATTGTAAAAAATATTAAGAATGACAAGATTTTATTTATCCCGGACTGCAATCTGGGTGCATGGGTGGAGAAACAGGTGCCAGAGAAGACCTTTAAGTTCGTTCACGGCGGATGTCCGACTCATCTTAGAATGTCTGTAAGAGATGTGAAGAAGGCAAGAGCAGCCCATCCAGATGCGAAATTCCTGGTTCATCCGGAATGTCTGCCGGAGGTTTCTGCAATGGCTGACTATATTGGAAGCACTACCGGAATTATGAAATATGCCAAAGAAAGCGATGCCAAAGAATTTATCATCGGTACGGAGAACAGCATTGTTCAGCATCTTCAGTTTGAGTGTCCGGATAAGAAATTCTATCCGCTGTCTAAGGACTGTGTATGCCATAATATGAAACTGACGACTTTAATGGATGTTTATAATTGTGTCCGCGGTCAGGGCGGAGAAGAGATCATACTGGATGATGAGGTAAGAGAAAAGGCGAAGGCTTGTATTGACACCATGCTGACGTTGGGAGAATAAAAAAGATTAAATGTGATTGAGCATGCCTCTTTGCGTTAACAGAGCGTATTTGAAAAACTTCAGATGCGTTCTGTTTTTTTGCATATTTTTATTTACTCATACAAATGAAATATGTGAAAAACAGACATATAATAACTGAAAAGGTAAAAAAAATATAAAAAAATGACGGATTTTTGGAAAGCCAATAGATGTAGGTTTGTGTATAATAAATATATCTTGAACGAGAAAAGAAAAGGAGGAACTATGAAAGAGATATTACTGAGAATGAAGGATATTAGTAAAACTTTCGGCAGCGTGCAGGCATTAAAAGCAGTTTCTCTGGACCTTTATGCGGGTGAGGTACTTGCCCTGATGGGAGAAAACGGAGCTGGAAAATCAACACTGATGAATATTCTCAGCGGTTCCTTGCAGCCAACGGAAGGCGAAATTTTTCTGAAAGGAGAAAAAGTAACGGTTTCTAATCCGATTACTGCAAAGAAGCTGGGCATATCGAAAATTCATCAGGAACTTCAGATCGTACCGGAATTAAGTGTGGCAGAAAATATTTTTCTTGGCAGATGGATGAAGAAAAAGAATGGTTCTGTTGACTTTAAGGCTATGTCTGCCGAGGCACGTAAATATCTTGAGATGCTGGATGTGCATGTGGATCCCACAGTGAAACTGAAGGATCTTCGAATCGGAGAACAACAGCTGGTAGAAATTGCAAAGGCAATATCCTTAAATTCAGAGATTATTATTATGGATGAGCCTACCTCAGCAATCAGCGAAAAAGAAGCAGACAAGCTTTTCACGATTATCCGTAAGCTTCGAAGTGAGGGAAAAGGAATCATCTACATTACCCATCGAATGGAGGAAATCTTTAAGATTGCGGACAGGCTTACTGTAATGCGTGACGGTATGTATATTGATACGGTAAAGGCTTCTGAAACCTCCAAGGATGAGATCATCCGTATGATGGTAGGTCGTGATATGAGTGAGCAGTATCCAAAGGATCCTACGAAAAAAGGTGAGATCGCATTAGAAGTTAAAAATCTTACATATAAGCCGCCTGTAGGAAGCTTTCGAAGGTCTTTGAAAGATATTTCCTTGTATGTGAGACATGGTGAGGTTCTGGGAATTGCAGGACTTGCCGGCGCCGGAAGATCAGAATTTTTTGAGTGTCTTGCAGGTGTGCATTATAAGGAAACGACAGGAACGGTTATTATTGATGGAAAAGAAGTCTCCATTAAAAATCCGGCCGATGCAATTCGTGCAGGCATTTCCTTTGCAACAGAGGATCGTAAAGGAACAGGTCTGGTACTCCAAAGGTCAATTGGAGAAAATATGTCTCTTCCCCTTTTAAAAAAGTTCAGTCCCCAGTTTTTTATGAAAACAGGAGAAGAAAGAAAAGAGTGGGATAAACAGATGGATACGCTTCGGGTTAAGGCACAGGGAACAAAGACTCCTGCAAAAGCCCTTTCCGGAGGTAACCAGCAGAAGGTTGTACTTGGAAGATGGCTGATGACAGAGCCGAAGATTCTTCTTTTGGATGAACCTACACGTGGTATTGATGTAGGTGCAAAAGCAGAAATTTATCAGCTTATCAATAATCTTGCAAAACAGGGAATGGCGATTATTGTAGTGTCCTCGGAGCTTCCGGAGGTAATTGGTATTTCTGACAGAATCGTTATTTTCTGTGAAGGTGAGCTGACAGGTGAGTATACTCAGGAAGAAGCTACACAGGAAAAACTGCTTCAGAGTGCAACGAAATAAGGAGGGGAGACAGATGGATAAGAAAAAAATGAAGGCTATGCTCAAACAGATGCAAAGTGTGATTGCACTGGTTATCATATTTGTGGTAGCATCTACTATTTGTGTAAAAGATGGTAAAAACAACTTTCTTGATATCAGAAACCTGATGAATGTATTAAGAGCTGTATCAGAAAATGGAATTATTGCCATTGGTATGACTATTATTCTGATTTTGGGAGATATCGATCTTTCTGTAGGTTCTGTTGTAGGTCTGATTTCAACCGGTTGTGCTTATCTGATGGTGAAAAGCGGACTTGGTTTTATTCCTGCTATTTTGGTAAGCCTTGGAATCGGTGCATTATTTGGTTTATTTAATGGTATCTGTATTACAAAGCTGAAATTACAGGCTTTTATTGTTACTCTTGCATCTATGAATATTGCCAGAGGACTTGCCAGATTCTGGGCCAATGGAATTGGTATTCCTCTTGCCTATGGTAAAGGAGAAGGAATGGCACCGCCTGCATTTGAAGTACTTCAGATGCGTCTTGGAGGAATCGTACCGGTGCCGGCAATTATTTTTATTGCACTTCTTATCATTTTCCAGATCATACTTGGAAAAACAAGATTTGGAAGACAGGTATATGCAATTGGTGGGAACAAAAATGCAGCTTATCTTTCAGGAATCAAAGTTGACAGAATAAAGATTTATGCATTTATGATCTGTGCAATGCTTTCTTCTGTAGCAGCTATGATCCATGCGGCTCAGATCAGTCAGGGTGGACCAAATGAAGGTCAGGGCTATGAACTGAATGCAGTGGCAGCCTGTGCAATCGGCGGAACCAGTCTTGCCGGTGGAAAAGGAACTGTAGTTGGTACTTTGATCGGTGCTTTGATTCTTGGAATGCTGGATAATGTTCTTGGCCTTAAGGGAGTTAACTCAAACCTGCAGCTGATGGTAAAAGGTTTCCTTATCATTATCGCAGTATTTATGCAGGCAGATAAAGTAAGTGACTGATAAAAAGAAATGGAAAGAGAAATAATTTTCAGGTTCTGTCCGGCAGCAGCTTCCTGAAAATTTATATAACAAATTAACGAGATGCCGGAGAAAGAAGGTAAGTATGAATAAAAAGATGATCAGTATCCTTTTGACAGCAGCTATGGGAGTTTCTGTTCTGGCAGCAGGAACAGTTACAGTCAGTGCAGCAGAGAAAAAAGACAAATATGTGATCGGAATGTCACAGTGTAATCTGGGTGAGCCGTGGCGTGTTGCAATGAATGACCAGATTGCTATGGCAGCAGAGAAATATCCTGAGTTTGAAGTGATTTATGCAGATGCAGCTCAGGACAACTCTAAACAGATCGCAGATATTGAAAACTTCGTACAGATGGGTGTGGATCTTATCATTACCTCTCCTAACGAAGCAACTCCTCTTACCAATGCAGTAAGCGCAGCTTATGATGCTGGAATTCCGGTTATCCTTCTTGACAGAAAGATTGATGGAGACAAATATACACAGTTTATCGGTGCTGATAATGTAGATATGGGCCGTATTGCAGGAGAATATGTTGCGGATACACTTCTTCCGGATGGTGGAAAAGTATGCGAGATCAAAGGCCTTGAAGGAACCTCCGGTGGAATTGACAGAGACAACGGTTTCCGTGAAGGAATTAAGAAAAATGACAAAATCGAGATTGTTGCAGTAAACAATGCAGACTGGCTTCGTGAAAAAGCAATCACAGTTGCAGAAGAAATGCTTCAGACAAATGATGATATTGATCTGTTCCTGGCACTGAACGATCCTATGGCAGAGGGTGCATATATTGCAGCTAAGAATGCAGGAAGAGAAGGAGATATCCTTTTCGTTGGATTTGATGGACTTCCTACTCCTGACGGTGGAATCAGAAGCGTTATGGACGGAAGACTTAGCATGACTCAGGTTTATCCTACTGGTGGTGCAGAGGCTATCGAAAGTGCATATCAGCTTCTGGTTGAAGGAAAAGAGCTTGACAAAACTCTCACTCTTACTTCCGAAATCGTTATTCCAGACAATGCAGAAGAGCTTCTGGAAAAATACGGTGGATCAGCTGAATGATCAGATTCATTTGATTAGTCGAAAAAATTAAATATTACTAAAAATAAAAGCAGGAACAGTTTTGGCTGTTCCTGTTTTGCACGTTACAGGTTTTTCATTGACATGTATTTATAATTACTATATCATAAAAGAAATGACAGACAAAAGGAGAAACTATGTTCCGTAAACTGAAAAATATTCTGCATCCGGAAAATATGCTGTTCAAAATGATCGTGTTGAACTGTGGGCTCCTTTTATTGGTTACACTGGTTTTGACAGCTGCAGGTAATTATATTTATCTGGAATCCATTGAAGAAAAGTCTTATGCCAATACTATGGAAATCCAAAATCAGGTTCTGAAATCACTGGATCTTATTTTTCAGTCCGTGTCAGATAATATAGAGGTATTGGGGAAACAGTCTGCAGTGCAGGATTATTTGAAGGTTGATACTGAAAATCAACAGGCCAGCCGTGTAGAATTAGAAGGTCTGGTACGAAATTTATTATTAGATTATTCAAAAACATACACCGAGTATTTAAATATTGTGGTGGTAAGTGCGAAAGGACAATATTTATCAAACGATTCTTATCGAATCAAAAAATTACCTCTTACAGGGGAAAAATGGTACCAGGAGGCTGTAAATGGAGATGGCAGACTGGTTTTAAGCACCAGCAGTCTGGGACGAAATCTGAAAAACTGGAAAAACTACAGTACGGATAGTTATGTAAGTACAGCTAAGTTAGTTACAGATGATCAGACCGGAGAGGGAATTGGTGTGATTCTGATTGATTTGGATTTGAAAAGTATTCAGAATCTTGTAGAAGATATTACTATGGGACAGACAGGATTTGGTTATATTCAGGACAGTCGTGGACATGTATTGTATGCGCCGAAAAATGAGGTCGTATATCGAATGAATCCTGTCTGGGTAATGGATGGAAGCAACGGAAGAGTACGATGTCGGATCAAGGGAAAAGATTATAATGTCATTTATACACATTCCGGATACACAGATCTTACAGCTGTTGGTGTTTTTGACTGGGGAAAAACCATTGAGGGAGCGGCTAGGGTAAGAAGTGTTTCCAGATGGATCGCAGTGGTGATCATGATTTTTGCGGCAGTTATTACAGTGGCTTTTTCTGCATCCTTTACCAAACCTATTTCAGCGTTGTCAAAGCTTATGAAGAAAGCACAGACCGGAGATATGACGGTACATTTCGAGAATCATTGCAAAGGGGAAATCAGACAGCTTGGAGATTCCTTTAATGCAATGGTGGAAAAAATCAATGAACTTCTTCAGATGGTTTATCAGGAGCAGAAAAATAAAAGAGAGGCGGAACTAAAAATACTGCACGAACAGATTAAGCCGCACTTTCTTTATAATACACTGGATACCATTCAATGGATGGCAAAACAGTATCATGCTCAGGATATTGTAGACATGGTGCTTGCGTTGTCTGGATTTTTCAGGATCAGTCTCAGCCAGGGAAAGGAATATATTTCAGTAGAGCAGGAAGTCCTGATGGTACAAAAATATCTGGATATTCAAAAAGTACGATATGAAGATCTTTTTGAGTACAAAACCCAGATTGAAAAAGGTCTGGAAAAATATATGATGCTGAAAATCTGTCTGCAGCCTTTGGTGGAAAATGCACTTTACCATGGAATTAAGGAGTCGGAGGAATATCATGGAACCATTTGGATACGCGCTTTTTCAGAAGAGAATGAAGCATTTGTTCTGGTTGTAGAGGACGATGGAGCCGGGATGAGTGAGGAAAAAATGGAACAGTTAAACTCCTGGCTTAAAATGAAGGAACGGGATTCAAAAGTCGAGGCCTATGGAATTTTGAATGTAAATGACCGCATTAAAATTGCTTATGGGGATGAGTACGGTCTGCACTATGAAAAAAGAACGGGAGGAGGTACCATCGCAGTTGTAAGACTGAAAAAGGTACATAAAGAAGACGTATGTGGAAAGTGTTAATCGCAGATGATGAGCCAAAAATCCGGCTGGGGCTGAAAACTGTACTGGAAGAAATGGAACTTTCGGTTACAGTTTGTGCAGAGGCCAGAAATGGGATAGAGGCACTGGAAAAAACGAGACAGTGTCAGCCTGATTTTCTTCTGTTGGATATATGTATGCCAAGATTAAGCGGAATCCAGTTTTTGGAAGAGCTAAGAAAAATCAATAAGGATTGTCCGGTAATTGTTATTTCCGGATTTAATGAGTTTGCTTATGCAAAGCAGGCCATGAAGCTTGGCGTATCCGAGTATCTTCTGAAGCCTATTGCGGAAGAGGAATTACGGATTGCGGTGCAAAGAGTGATAGAAGAAATAAAACAGAAGCGAAAAAATGAAAAGTACCTTGAATTGGTGAAACAGCAGGTGGTTCAGAACCAAGAGTACTTGAGAACTGTTTTTTTTAATGATTGGATAGAGGGAAAATTATCCAGAGATGAATGGGAAGAACAGGCAGAATTTCTGGAAATGCATTTTTCAGAGCCTATGGTTCTCATACTGGCGGCAATCCAGCCGGGATATGACACAAAGATGGATAAAGGCGAGAGCGCAGATAGAGAAGACAAGACCACCTTTAAAAAGGTTATTTGTGAACTTCTGGAATCCTATTCTGTAATCGGCAGCTTCTCAAGTAAAGAGGAAGAGCTGATGGTTGTATTGAAGGATGTACCGGAAAAACTGGATGTATTTTATAAAAAAATACAGGTGCAGACAGAAGAAAAAGCAAGGGAAAGATGTGTTGTTGCTGTTGGAAATTGTGTATTTGAAACATTTCCTGAGGTAAGCAGAGAAATGCGTCAGAAAATCCAGAAGATGCTGGAATGCAGACCGGTAGTTCAGGATGCCAGAAAATACATCTATGCGAATTATCAGGATCGAAATCTGGATCTTTGGCAGGTGTCTCATGCGGTAGGCTGTAATTCATCTTATATGAGCAGGATTATGAAAAAGGAACTGGGAATTTCTTTTAAAGATTTTCTTACAAAGCTTCGGATTAACCAGGCAGTTGAGCTTATGAAAAACCGGGAATTATCTATTAATCAGATAGCAGAGATGGTGGGATATAGTAATCAGCATTATTTTTCAGCAGCGTTTAAAAACTGTCAGGGAGTGTCACCTTCGGAATATCGTAAAAACTTGCCGCAGGCAGATAAAATTGGATAAATACTATGAAAAAAGCGTGGGAAAAAGGAATTATTATTTTAGGAGCAGTGGTCTTAGCGTTATTCTTTTGTCTGGGAAAAAAAGAAGAAAAAGTGTATACGAATGGTTATCAGTATTTAATCGGAGTTAGTGTTCCCAATGTTATTGAGCCATGGTTGAATAATTTTATTGATGCACTTACCGAAAAGGCAGAATCTGATGAGTCAATCAATATCATTTTTCGTGATGCAGCCGGAAATTCAGAAAAGCAGCTTCAGGATATTCGGTCGTTAACAGAGTGTGGAATTGATCTTCTTATTGTGTCACCAAATGACAGCAACAGCCTCGCTCAGGTTCTTCAAGAAACGTTCCGGAAAATACCGATAATTTTAGCAGGAGTTGGAGTGCAAGGTGAGGATTATACATGTCTGATCCAGGCAGATGATGAAAAAATCGGCAGACTGGCAGGGGAGTATATTCTGGAAAATCTGTATGAACAGAATCAGAGAATCGTGGTATTTGAAGGCGTAGAAGATTCACAGGTATCGAAGCAAAGAAAAGAAGGCTTTCAAAATGCCATTCAGGGAAAAATCCCGGAAACAGATATTACTTATTACAACGGGGAATGGCTTCGGGACCGGGCAGAATTAAGAATGAAGGATTACCTGATTGCTCATGATTTCGCAGAAATTGTTTTTGCATTTAATGATGATATGGCATATGGAGCATATCTGGCATACCAGCAATACCGTATGGATGGAACGGTGCATATAATAGGGGTCGATGGATTTGAAGGGGAAAGTGAAGGGTTGAATCTGGTAGACAGAGGTATTCTCGATGCAACGATACAGACTCCGGATTTTGGCGGACTGTCATATGAAATTGCAAAGAAAATATTGAATGGAGAAAAAGTGGACAGGAATATTATTATCCAGCCGAAGCTGATTCTGCATTAATTGCAGAAATGCTTTGGCTGTTGTACTGTATGTTAAATTTTGAGAAAGTATTGTATAATGGGCGTGTATGAATAGATTGCTTTCATGGAGAAAATACGAGTGATGACAGATAAAGCTTATTACCATCTTCCCGGATTGTTCGAGTTTTATGAATTGTATCGGGAATTTTTGCCATTGTTTTATGAGCATAGAGAATATTTTTATGATTGGTGTGAGATTGGTTCCATTTATGGAGCTCCTGCAGATTGCATCTGGGGTGGCGGTCGTGTGGGATTCGGTGATTGTGACCAAGAGGAAGTGCTGGCGCTGATGAAGAAATGGGGGATTTCTGTGCGGCTGACGTTCAGCAATTCGCTGCTTCGTAAAGAGCACCTTTCGGATGGAAAATGTAATGCGCTGTGTAAGCTTTTTGAGAGTAAGGGAGTTGTTCAAAATGGCGTAATTGTTCATTCTGAGCTGTTACTTGATTATTTGAAAAATAATTATCCGGGACTTTATTTTGTATCCTCAACAACTAAAGTTCTTACAGAATTTGAACAGCTTTATGATGAAATAAGGCGGGAAGAGTTCCGTTATGTAGTGCCGGATTTTCGACTGAATAAAGCATTTAAACAGCTTGATGCTTTGACGAAAAAGCAGAAGGAAAAAGTGGAGTTTCTTTGCAATGAGTGCTGCTGGTATGGATGTAAAGACCGGAAGCGATGTTATGAAAATGTAAGCCGTAAAAATCTGGGAGAGGGTTGCCTGGATCATCGGTGTAGTGCGCCGAATGCGAAGGAAGGGTATCTTTTTTCAAAGGCAATGACGAACCCTGGGTTTATCGGAATTTCAGATATAAAAAATGTTTATCTGCCAATGGGATTTTCCAATTTTAAAATTGAAGGCCGCAGTCTTGGAAGTGCATTGATTCTGGAATTTTTGCTTTATTATATGACGAAACCGGAGTACCAGATTCATGTAAGAGAGAAGATATATCTGGATAATATGCTGGATCTGTTTTAACTGAATCAAGTAAGTCCCCTGGGTCGGTTGCGAATATCCGCTTGACTTTCTGATACATGGCTATGAATTGCGAATGAATTTCCGCTATATGTTGGCGCAGAAGATATATAGTAAAGCCGGTACGAGATAGCGAAGGGGATCAGAAATAGCCCATTGCCTATCAAGTACCGGCTTTGTTAAAGCTTTATGAAATTAGATTTTTATAGAATATATGAAAAGCTGCTTTATTTTACGGTTACCTTACAGGTGATCTTCTTGGAGCCGGAAGTAATGGTGATCACAGCCTTTCCTTTCTTCTTGGCTGTAATCTTACCATTTTTACTTACTGTAGCTATTTTCTTGTTGGAAGATTTGTAGGTTACCTTCTGCTGGCTGTTCTTTGGTGTTACTTTTACCTTCAGCTGGAAGCTTTTACCCTTTTTCAGAGTGACAGATTTCTTGTTAGCTTTCAGTTTTTTGGTAAGGGTGATCTTTTTTACGGTTACGGTAAAGGTTGCCTGTTTGCCACTCTTAAGGGTTACGGTAACCTTTGCGGTTCCTGTTTTCTTTCCGGTAAGTTTTCCGGTGGAGGCATTAACTGCGACAACGGAAGGTTTGGAGGATTTCCAGCGCTGGATGCTGTCTCCTTTTCCAAAGGTGACGGATGGTCCGGAAATAGTTTTCTTCAGTGGAACAGTAACCTTGGTCTTGGAAAGCTTGATTGTTGCAGGAAGTTTTCCAATTACTTCTGTTTCCTTAGCGCCGCAGACTGTACAGGTACGTTCTTTGCTGCCATCAGTAAAGACGGTTGCCTCTGTAACGATATGATAATCTCCAAAGGTGTGATTACCGGCAGCTGGGATTGTTGTGGAAGCTTTTTTGTCATGGCAAACTGTACATTCTTCATGCTGGCTGCCGGAAGCGCCGCAGGTAGCAGCCTTGTCTATAATTGTGGTATAGGTATGTGTGCCAGTAGCCGGGATTGTTGTGGAAGCTTTTTTGTCATGGCAAACTGTACATTCTTCATGCTGGCTGCCAGAAGCACCACAGGTAGCAGCCTTGTCTACAACAGTGGTGTAGGTGTGATTACCGGTAGCCGGAATCACTGCTGTATTTCTTACATGCTTGCAAAGCTTGCATACTTCAACTTTTTCGCCAGGAGTGTTGCAGGTTGGCTGTTTGGTAATCGTCCAGGAGTACTGGTGGTCGCAGACAGTAGTTGTGGCGGTGGCAGTAACAGATATATTTCGGGTGCCGGAAGTATTTACAAGCAGATAATAGGCTTTGCCAGCCTTCAGCTCCCATGAGTTATCTTTATTATCTATTTCGCCTCCGTAAGTAAGGTTACTGATATACAGCCAGTTATAGTTTTCTGTGCCATTTGCTTCTGTAATGTGTGGTGTATACCAGCCATCCTTATCTACAGTAAAACAGAATGCTCTTGTCTGGAACGGATCATTGTTATTGGCTGTAAAAGTAACCTGTTTTACCTCGTTAATGGCCAGTTTAGGCAGCTCTGTTACTGTAAGCATTGGAATGCGTTTTTCCGCGTAATGGGAGCCTGCTTTGAAAACCATCTCCAGATTTTTGGAATTTATTGTATTGCTGGAAAAGCTTATTTCGTTTTTCAGAGCCGGAACATAAGTGATATCTTCACTGGTGCCATCCGAATAGGTGATTCTTAATTTGGAACCGTCTGGCTCAGGATAGTGAAGACCATTAACAGCGTATAAATCTGCTGGCAGACTGATCAGGTCCAGATCTGTGATCTCTTTTTCAGCAATATTGGAAACACTTACGGTTACGGTTTCTTTTATATACTTATTAAATCTGACTGCGATTAAATAGTTTGTTCCTTGTTTAAGGGAATAACCATTGTTGGCTTCTGTCTTGGAAACAAAGTCCAGGGTATCCGCTTCATATACATCTACAAAAGGACAAAGTATAGTCGTTCCTTTTGCTGAAATTTTGTAATAACTGCTTGAATCCGGAGTGAAAGAATACAGTTTCACAACATCCTGAAAATCTTCTTCCGGGAAGGAAATGGTCTGATCTGTTCCTTCCGTAATTGTAGCTACAGAGTCTGGCGCAAGAAGTATAAAATCTGAGACTGTCTGAAGGTTTCCATGTTCAATCTTAATCTGGAAACGCTGTACCCTGGAAGATGCATCGTCCAGTGATGTCAGAGTAAACTTATATTCATTCCCATAGGAATCCTTAAAGGTTTCAGTTGTTCCGTTCTTATTTTGCAGACATTCCTCTAAATTCAGAAAAGCATCTTCATCATTTCCATATTCAATAGATAAAGAATAGTAGGTAAGGGCAAAGCTTCGTGCGTTTGCGATGGTTGGCTCAGTAATCAACCAGGGCAAGTCAATATCATTTTCTTCATATCGAGATGAAGCTAAATATAAGGCAGTTGGAGTTGTGATTGCCGTTTGGGAAGTTATGGTTAATGTTCCTGTTCCGGTGCCATCTGCATACCATGCGTTTATCAGGTAGGTCTTACCCTTGCAGAGGTGTTTTATAAGCTTTTCACTGCGGTTATCCTGGTAAAGGTAAAAAGTATTTCCCTCTTCGTCTATTTCCTGTGAGTAAATGGCAAGGGCAATTTTTCCACCGGAGGTTGAAGTAGTGTTTAAATTATAATAGCCTGTTTCGGCAGGTGTGAAAAGAAAGCTCTTTTTTTCACCTGTGTTCTGAATGGTGAAATCCGTTTCTTTATCCAGATTCAGATTCGGAGTATTGGCTGCTGCATCTGGCTCAGCAGGTCCACAGATCATAACATTCTGTCCGTAAAGCAGACGTATCAGATAGGTTGTGTTTTTTTCTAAAGAATAGCAATCATATCCTTCGAGTTCTATCCAGTTATTGTTTTCTTGTCTAAAGACAATGCTTTGATAGCTGCCGGAAAAATAATAATCACCGTCTCTGGAAGGGATAAACCGATAAAGCTGATTAGAAGCATCTTCACTGTCTGTTGTAATGCTTACTACTTCTCCTTCTTTAATCTCTGGCAGGAAATTAAAATCTACCTTTTTACATGATAAAGTCATGCTGGATTTTTCTTCTGCTCCCAGATATGCTTTGATTGTATATTCTGTCTGATCAATTAACACATTATCGTGCTTGCTTAAATCTAATTCTTTTCCATTTACGATAGCACAGATTCGGAAAGAGTTTCCGTAGGCATCTTTGCTGCCACCATTTAAAACAGATGTTGAGCCGTCTGCATAGGTAAGCTTCAGGTAAAAATCATCCTGATCGATATCGTTAAAATTATCAAGTCCCACAATAGGGGTTTGTTCATAAGAAAGAGATGTGTTTAATTCTGCTTTTACAATAGCATTTGATTTTGTTATTTTTACACGAAGAGCTTTCCAGTTGCTGCCGGCATCTGCTGCAAAGTAAGCGGTTTCTCCTGCATTAAGTTGTACCTGATAATGGCGGGAAGGAGAAGTGCCAAAGGCGGGCTTGGCAGAAATCTGTTCACCCTTTGCATTTTCTACGGTGAGCTGCTTAATATTACGGTTAAAAGCCAGATCCCAGCATCCGCTTTCAGAAGCTGTGTAGTTAAAGTAAACAAACTGGCTTGAGGATGTATTTTCAAAGCGCTTGCTTTCTTCAGCAGTAATTGTGTTTCCCCCTGCAATTTCGTTAATTCCGCGGACTGTGAAATTGCAAGTCGCTGCTACATTGCTATTTATTGGCTTTACCTGCAGTGTATAGGAACCAACACTCAGCTTTGTTCCCCATGGATAGGTTTTGCCGGAAGCATCGGTTACTGTGGCTTCAAAGGTGTTTCCATTCTTGTCCTCCAGACCTGTAACCAGTTCTGTTTTTCCTACGTCATAGGAAACCTGGAAGCTCAGATCGTTCGGGGAAAAACTGTTATAAGAGAACAGCTGGGAGGAATTCTGGATTTCCAGATCCTGGATTCCGGTAACAGTAAGAAGCTTCTGCAATTCAATGGCTCCACTTAGTTCATCATAATTGTGGATGTAGAGGATATAAGTATTGTTCTCGTTCAGAGAAACGATGTTACCATTGTTAATGTCCAAGTCGTTGTTGTTATTTGATGGGTTGGAGATGCGCCATTCCAGTAATTCATTGCTTATATTTCCAGTGTATACTTTGTAATCTCCACTCTCTGATGGTTGGAAAATATAAGTGGAGCTAAGGTCTTTCGAGAAATACAGTGGCTGTGAAGTATCCCATACATTTTCAAATTTTTTCAGGCAAAGCGTACCAGATGAGAAAATCTCCATACGATATGAAATGCCGCTATCCAGATGATAAACTTGCTGAATGTTTGAATTATCGTTGACAAACAGAGCATTAATATAATTATAATCTGTATCATATAGCTCTTGCTGACTAGAATCATCAGATATTGTAGTTATTTGGTAGTAGCCGGATTCTGGTACAGTAAAGGTCCAGACTTCTTCAGCAGATACCTCTACGCTCTCCCCTAGGGTAAGAGGACCTTTTTCGGTTAAAGTCTGATCT
>CAKRRG010000070.1 GCA_934394545.1 uncultured Blautia sp. | reverse complement strand
CACTTGACTACAAACGAAAGACGAGGAGAGAGATTATGAGTGGAATTATGATGATGGTAATTGCTATCGTAGTTCTGGGCGGCGCATATCTTCTGTATGGCCGCTACCTGCAGAACAAATGGGGAATTGACCCGAAAGCAAAAACTCCGGCTTACGAAATGGAAGATGGAGTTGACTATGTACCGGCTGATACCAATGTAGTATTTGGACATCAGTTCGCATCCATTGCCGGTGCCGGCCCGATCAACGGACCAATCCAGGCTGCAATTTTCGGCTGGCTTCCGGTACTGCTTTGGATCCTGATCGGAGGTGTATTTTTCGGAGCAGTTCAGGATTTTGCATCTATGTATGCCTCTGTAAAGAACAAAGGACGTACAATCGGATACATTATTGAAGCGTACATTGGAAAACTTGGAAAAAAATTATTCCTTTTATTCTGCTGGCTGTTCTGTATTCTGGTTGTTGCGGCATTCGCAGATGTTGTAGCCGGAACCTTTAATGGATTTGCCACAAATGACGCAGGAGAAGTGACAAAGGTAGTGGCAAACGGAGCTGTTGCAACTACTTCCATGTTATTCATTTTTGAAGCAGTTGGACTTGGATTTTTCCTGAAATATACAAAGTTCAATAAATGGGTAAATACTGCTTTTGCAATTGTGCTGTTGGTTGCAGCAATTGTTCTGGGCCTTCAGTTCCCGATGTATGTAAGCCTTGGAACATGGCACATTATCATCTTTGTATATATTTTGATAGCCAGTGTAGCTCCTGTATGGGCGCTGCTTCAGCCACGTGATTATCTGAACAGCTATCTGCTGATCTTCATGATCGTGGGCGCTGTTATCGGTGTATTTGCAGCGAACCCGGCATGTAATCTTCAGGCATTTACAAGCTTTAACGTAGATGGACAGTACATGTTCCCAATCTTATTTGTAACAATCGCCTGTGGTGCAGTTTCCGGCTTCCATTCCCTGGTATCTTCCGGTACTGCTTCCAAGCAGATTAAAAATGAAAAGAATATGCTTCCGGTTTCCTTTGGTGCAATGCTGATGGAAAGTATGCTTGCGATTATCGCACTGATCGCAGTTGCATCCTTTGGACAGGGCGAGGCAGCAGCACAGGGACTTACCACCCAGCCACAAATTTTCGCAGGTGCGATTGCAAACTTCCTTTCCGTAATTGGTCTGCCTCATTCACTGGTATTTACCCTGATCAACCTTGCAGTATCCGCTTTTGCGCTTACATCACTTGATTCTGTAGCCAGAGTAGGACGTCTGTCCTTCCAGGAATTTTTCCTTGATTCCGACACAGATGAGGAAAATATGAGCCCATTCCAGAAAGTGGTAACAAACAAATACTTTGCAACAATCATTACACTTGTACTTGCTTATCTGCTTACAAAGGTTGGATATGCAGAAATCTGGCCGCTGTTTGGTTCTGCAAACCAGCTGTTATCCGTACTTGCACTGGTAGCTTGTGCCGTATTCTTAAAGAAAACCAAGCGTCAGGGCTGGATGCTCTGGGTACCTATGGTATTTATGATGGCGGTTACCTTTACTGCACTTGGCATGACAATTGTAAAGCTTTCCAAAGCATTTGTAACAACCGGTCTTGATCTTGGAAATTCTTTACAGTTGGTATTTGCAGTATTACTGTTAATACTTGGCGTACTGGTTGCAATCCAGGGTATTAAGAAGCTTTTGGAAAAACCAGAGACAGATAAAGCAGCAGAACGGGCGTAATAAGAATACTTCATCGCAAAAAAATCCCCCTCGCAGTGTATTTTACAGACTGTGAAGGGGATTATTTCATTCGTTCACTTAGCAATATAACGGTATTGTTGTTATACAATTATTCCGGAGAAAACTGATCCTTTCCAACAGAACATAACGGACATTCAAAGTCCTCCGGAACATCTTCCCATTTCGTACCAGGTGCAATTCCGCCTTCTGGATATCCCTGTTCTTCATCATATTCCCAGCCGCATACGTCGCATACATATTTCATGATCAAATCCTCCTTAAAATAATAATGATTACTGTTATTGTAATTTGAATTATAGAATTATTTTCCTGAGTTGTCAATAGATTATGGGAAAATTTATGAGTAAAATACAGATTTGAGGAATAAAAACTTTTCGCAATGAAATTGTTAGATTTCATGAGTCTCCTGGGAAAATACTGGAGGGTGATCCTGGACGGGACCGGGCTGTGAGATAAATGCAGCAAAGACGAGTTACGAAAGATGATCGAAATTATGTAATTGGATGCCCCGGTAAAAGGAGCATCCATGTAAAAGAAAAATACAGTTCTGGTTATTTATTTGGATTCAGCTGTTCCAGCCAGATCATATAGTATTTTAATGCGAGAACGATTGCTTTCAGTTCATAGTTTGATTCAACTGAGGCATGATTCATAGTATTTCGGACATCTTTTAAGGTTTTATGCAGTATCAGTAATTGAAACAATATAGATTTATTAACAGAATCCGAAATAATAACAGGTTCTGGGACAGGCACTCTTTTGGTGAAATTATTGCCTTTTGCTTTTAATAGTATAGTAGGCTTTTGGGAAGCTGTGTTTAGGTAAATGGCTATGTCGGCAGACAAAATTGAAAATCTTGGTTGGGTTTGTATTGCGCTTAAAAAATGATTGTAATCATGCTCCGTTAACTGATTGAAACGATTTCGAGATAAAAAAAGTTCATTTTTTGCACCATTATTCAAGATTTCAGTGGTCATTGGATAAACGAAAGCGTTGAAAAGATTATTGAGTGAAGCAGGTTCGTATTCACCGCTGACTCTATATAAGACCATTTGTATCCTGTGAACTGGTGAGTATTTCGGATTTATTTTTAAAATTTTCCAGTCCTCCACAAACAAAGTGGACACTCTAGACTCAATCAAAGTCAAAGCCTGCTGATAAAAGCCTTTGGAGATGCACCAGTTTATTTCATCTGCCACAGTGTGGCGTTCCACCAGCTTTTTGTAATCCAGCTTGATATCCTGTTTATAAATTTCCAGATAAGAAGCTTTTGTATCTGCGGATTTAGTTGTGCTAGGTGCGCTAAAAAAATGCTGGAGGTTTTTCAAACCATTTTCAAACTCAGGAATACAGCACCATTGAATACCGTTGGCTACATTCTGGATTGCACTTATAAAGGTCTTCTCAGAGGAAGCTTTTGGAGTGTGGCAAGAATTAGAATATTCCATTAGGGTATTTGCCCTTCCACATGAAATGAACTCATTGATACCCGCGACAAAGTCAAAAATTTTCAGATTTTCAGTTTCGGAGGTGATTATTTTTTCACTATTTGTTTCAGAAAATTCCACGCTGTATGCTTCTTTGACATTGATTCCTTCTATTTTTAAGAGGGAAACAGTAGCTTCCAGAATACGCTGTATGCCGCGGATTCCGCCGTGCGTGTCAAGGTACAGTACAGGGGCAGGAATGTT
Source organism: uncultured Blautia sp. (assembly GCA_934394545.1). Lineage (GTDB taxonomy): Bacteria > Bacillota > Clostridia > Lachnospirales > Lachnospiraceae > Blautia_A. The sequence goes on along the minus strand of CAKRRG010000070.1, from coordinate 10,747 downwards.
GCGGAGTTTACCAATGACATCTTGAATTCCGGCATAAGGAGAGGACAGAGAAAACTTTACTGGGATAAAACATTCCTCATCGCTTAAAGCGGGATTCATATAGTTACGGATTTGATTCTTGAAATAATCTAATGGCGAGACTGTAATCATAGTGCCTTCTGGTGTTGCAACGGTTGCTGTTTCGAGAGTCTTATCGGTGCAGAGCATAATGACCTTGTCAAGGTTTTCATTATTCTGGGCAAGTAATTCATCCAGCATTTTGGGAATGGGATCCAGCTGGTAGCGCCCAATAACAGTTCCCTGGCATCCGTTAAAATTATACTTAAATTCTGATTTTCCGATGCTTTTCTGAAAAGTACTTAAAGCAAGTAAAAGAACATTGGTGTGTTTTCGCTTCGAATCAAACTGGTGTGTCTGTATATGGGTTTCTGCTTCATTTTCCAATATTGGGGACGTAGATTTTTCTTTGTTCTTTTTTGAATCTGCGGATGACTGAAGCGGGCTTAGGGAAAGCTGCATTTCAGACTGTTTTCGGGACAGGACTCTTTTGGAGTATGGAATAAAAGCCATATCTACAGGAAGACCATTCCTATAGGCAGCTATTCCATTGGTTTCTTCCATCTGTAATTCAATTCGTCTCATGAGATCCTGAAGAAACTCGTGCTCCTGAAAATCTGCAGTTTCGTAGACGGATTCAATATAATAAGCCATTTCCTCGGAAAAATCCGGAACTGCGCGATACCCTTTGGCACTGAATAGTTGGAAAAACTGGCAGGTGATTTCATTGGAGTGCAGTTTCTCAAGATGAATATGCCGCGGAAGAATCCGGTAAAAAAAGTGTTCATTAGAGCGGAAACGTTTTTCCACTATATTGGATGGTGCGCATACAATTTTGATGATTCCTTGGGTTGCTTCAAACTGGGAAATAATAGGATCCAGGGAGCCTTCCTCAGCACAATCAGTCAGCACTAATATTTCCCCTGCTCTTTTTACATGCTGGGCAAGGGAGATTTGGGACAAGGTTTTTTCCGTTGTATGTTTGAGAAGATATCTGGTCTTGGTACCTAACTGGGGAAGAACAGATTCCAAGGTAGCAAGGAAAGCCTTACAGGAAGTGATCTCATCGTATTGTACCAATAGGCCATATGGGATTATAGTGTCCGGAGTATTTCCCTGATTGCTCAGAAAACGCAAAAAGCCATAAAGGATATTCTGTTCGTGGTCTGAAATATGCAGTTGTTTTTTGAAGCTTGATAAGAGTGAATCAAATTCCATTGTAATATTACCTTTCCATGATTCATATTTGTAAAAGTGTAACATGATTCGTGAAAATATACAACAAATAATCAGAAAACAAAAAAGAAATAGAAAAAATGATGAAAAACATTGAAAAATAACGAAGAATACTGTAAACTTGGTGTGACTAATTTACTCCATATTTATATCGGAAAGGGAAAATGGCAATGAAAGTATTTGTAAACTGTTCCAATCATCCGTCTTCAAAATGGTCCGCTGCGCAGAGAATGGCAGCAGAGAATTATGGAAAGATAATAGATGTTCCATTTCCCATCGTGGCGTGTGATCTGACGGATGTCCAGTTGGAAAATCTGGCAGAGCATGTCACGGCAGAGATACTGGCTCAAAAACCGTCTGCGGTTATGTGCATGGGGGAATTTGTAATCTGCTTCCGGATTGTACAGAAGCTTAAGGCAAAGGGAATTAAAGTGCTGGCTAGCTGTTCAGAACGGAGAGCCATAGAGCATGTAGGAAAGGATGGAACGGTACACAAAGAAGCTGTATTTATTTTTCAGGGATTCAGAGAATACTAAAAGAAACCAGGAGGGAAAGCCATGAGACTGGAATTACTGGATCAGCAGGTTCTGGCAATGTATGATGTCAGAGGAATTCAAAGTTACATTTTCAAAAGCAATGCAGCCAAAGAAATTGTAGGTGCGTCTGCACTGGTAGAAAGGATCATTACAGAAGGGCTGCAGGAATACATACGCACGCAGGAGTCTTCCAAAGATTCCTGCCAATATATGACAGACTGGACCCAAGACGACCCTAAGGCGTTTCTTGAAAATCCGGAAGTGGAAATGCAGATCCTGTTTATCGGCGGAGGAAATGCCTATGTATTGTTCCGTCATGGGAGGGCATGCGAGAGGGCAAACCGCTTTCTGGCAAAATATCTGTTAGACAAGACCTACTCCCTGAATCTGGCAGTGGCAGTAGTGCCAAAAACAGGCAGCTATATGGAGGACTATGAAGCAATCAACAACCGTCTGAGGGAAATCAAAGCCAGCATGCCTCTGAACATGCCTGTGGGTGCAATGCCTTTTATGGCAGCAGATTCCATTACAGGTGCACCACTGACGAAAAAGGATGTGGACGGTAATTATTATTCCACAGAAGCAATCCTGAAAAGAGCTGCATTCCCGAAAACAGAAGATGAAAAACTCTTTGATAACATGGTTACAGAAAAAGGGGACAACAGCACACTTGCTGTTTTTCATATTGACGGAAACAGTATGGGAAATACCATCCGAAAAGAAATGGAAAAAACGGACGGCTATGAGGAAGCAATTGCCAAAATGCGTGAGCTGTCCCTGCGGATTTCCGGAAATTTTCGGCAGACTGTAGATGAAATGAAAGCCTATATGGATTCCCTGACTCCGAAAATCAAAGAGACTAAGGATCATAAATTATACAGGGAGATCATTGTGGCTGGAGACGACATTACATTTGTCTGCAATGCCAAACTGGCCATTCCAGCTGTGAAGTTTTTCCTGGAAAACATCAGTAAAAAAGGAGAATTTTCTGCCTGCGGGGGAATTGCCTTTTTCAACAGTCATTTCCCGTTTTCTGATGCATACCAGGTAGCAGAAGCCTGCTGTGAAAGTGCGAAGAAACGTGCCAAACAGGATACATGTAAAGGAAACGGCAGCAAGATTGGCAATTTCCTGGATTATCAGATCTGTACCAATATCAGGGCATCTGAATTGGATACCTACCGTGACCGTCATTACACGGCAGATGGAAAGCCCTTTATTTTCCGCCCCTATTATGTTCCATTTGAAGAGGACAAGTGGAATATGAATGGGAAAAATGACTGCTATAATATCTCCAGGCTGATGTACTGGCTGAAATATTTTGCCCAGGGGGAAAAATCCCAGAGTGCGCCAATGGCAAGAAGCAAGGCAAAGAAGCTGCGTGATACCATTCCAATGGGCGGTGCTGAGCTTGACAGCGAGATCACCTTTCTGGAATCCAGGGGGTATTCGGGGCTGAAAGCGGCAAAGAAAGAGGCACCGATCTGGTACGATGCACTGGAGATCATGGACTGGCTGATAAAGGAGGATGAATAAATGAAACTGACGATTACACTTCGCAGTGATCTTTGTACATATTCCGGTGACACTTATAACAGTGTGGTAGATACGGATGTGGTGTACGATGAAAACGGAATCCCCTATATTCCCGCAAAGAGAATCAAAGGCTGTATCAGGGAAGCTGCCCTGGAGATGGCGGAAATGGGAATTGCGCCACGGGAAATCAGTGAGATTTTTGGAAAAGAAGGAAGCCAGAATTCAGCGTTTTCCCTTTCCAATGCATATATTGAAAACTATAATCAGATGGTGGAGGTTCTGCGAAAATGCAGCCACACAGGTCTGAAAAGTCCACAGAATGTGCTGAACCAGTATACTTATATGCGCACCCAGACAGCAGTGAATCCGGAAACAGGAGTAGCAAAGGACAATTCTCTGAGACGCATCCGTGTTGTAAAGAAAGGCACAGTTTTTGTTGCGGACTGCAGCTGGACAAGGCAGGTTTCCAAACCAGAAGTTCTGGGACAGGCCGCTTCCCTTGTGAAACATATGGGAATTTCAAGAACAAGAGGCCTGGGACTGGTGGAATTGAAATTATCCGGACAGGATGAAAAACAGAAAAAAATCCCGCATGTATTGTTTGCTGAGGAGCAGCTGAAGGAACAGAATAAGATTTATTATACCATTCATCTGAAAAGTGCCCTGATCTGCAAATCCGCACAGGGAAACCAGGCAGTTACAGAAGACTATATTGCAGGCAGTAAGGTGCTGGGCCTGATTGCAGGTGCCTTGGGACCGGAAGGTTATGAGAGGTTGATGGCAGACGGTGAAGTAATCGTTTCCAACGCTTATATCACAAATGAGGAAGAACGTTGTGTGCCGGGGCAGATTTCCCTGCAAAAAGTGAAGGATCAGCGCTATGATGAAAATGATGAGATGAGAATCAAAGACATGCTGCTTACCGATCCTTCTGAAATTCAGGGAAAACAGATGTCTCCTGCAAACATCCGCTATATGGACCCAAAGGGCCTGATTATAGATGTGGAAACAGAGATCAGTTATCACCATCAGCGCCCGTCAGATAAATCAGTGGGAAGGGCAACTGGTATGGATGGCTCCAGCTTTTACCAGCTTGCCGCCATTTCGCCTGGCCAGAGCTTCAGAGGATACCTATATGCCGGTAAAGAGCAAGCAAAGCAGATCCTCCAGGCGGTGGAGTCCATGAATGAGGTCCGGATGGGGTATGGACGTTCCAGTGAATTCGGTGCAGTGGATTTCACCTTGGATTCTGCAGAGAAAGTGGCGGAAGAACATAAAACAGTGAAAAGGGCAATTCTCACACTAGGAGCAGATGTACTTCTTTACAATGACCAGGGAATGCTGACCACAGACATCCGGGTGCTGGAAAAAGAACTCCGTAGGATGGCAGGGACCGAAGACCTCCGCCTGGAAAAGCCGTACATTCAGTTCAATCCAATTGGAGGATACAATGTCACCTGGCAGCGCAGAAAGCCGGCGGCATACGCTCTGGCCAAGGGAAGTACCTTCCTTCTCTGTTCTGACCAGGGATTTGATATGGGGCTTTTGAATGGAAAATTTGCCGGGGAGCGTGTATCGGAAGGCTATGGGGAACTTCTGGTGAAAGAACCGGGGGATACCTCTGATGTGGTAGTGCGAAAGGCTCAGCCATTCAAACCCGCAGAAGCATTGCCAGAAGATTCCACTGGAATTTTGAATAAGCTTCTTGAGGCTGAATTTGAGAAACAGTTGGAAATTGCTGTGCGGGGAAAATTTGAAGAAAAGAAACCTGAATACGAGAACAAGACAGAGGGCATGAATGCTGCAGTAGCAAAATTAAGAGTGCTTTTCAGGACGGAGCATTCTTATGAAGATATGGAAAAAGAGGCTGCCGGAATTGAGAAAGAAAGCAAAAACAGTCTGTGCAGATCTCTGATCGATCTTGTGAAGCCGGATGAAATTGGAAAGCTTGCTCAGAAACAGATGACAGCGGAGTATGGCAGCGGTTTTGCCAATGAGTTGTCTGAGGAACAGCTTTTCCGTAAGGTCTATAATGCTTATCTGGCAGAACTGAAATATTTTGTGAAAACCCATCAGAAAGGAGACAAAAAATAATGAAAGCTGTTTTAAAACGCCAGATTTTTTATGTCCAGATTCAGCTGGAGTCTCCGCTTAATGTGGCTTCAGGAGAAGACGAATGGACAGATGCAGATGTGCTGCGTGATTTTGAGGGGAATCCTTTTGTGCCGGGGACTTCTCTTGCAGGAGCCATGCGGTCCTACATTGGGGAAAGAGAGAATGAGTGGAATCTGTTTGGATATTCGGCAGATAATACCCGGGGAAAAATGAGCCCGCTTTTTATTTCCGATTTGACCTTTGACGAGGTGCCTGTATGGGGAATCCGGGATGGTGTTGGATTAAATGAAAATAAAGTAGCCAAAGCTGGCTGTAAATATGATATGGAGATTCTGGAAACAGGGCTGAAGGGACACTTTTATCTGGAGCTTGTGATCCGTGAAGGGGATGACGAGACCATGATGAAAAGAGAGCTTTCCACTGTTTTTTACGGAATCCAGCAGGGGGAAATCCGGCTGGGACGAAAGAAAACAAGAGGTTTTGGGGCAATCAAGATTGTGAAACTGGCATCGAAAATATATGACCAGGAAAATTATCTGGAATATGCAGAGGCATATGAAGACGCTGCATGGGAAAATGCTGCGAATGAGCTTGAAAGCTGGCTGGCAGAAGCAGGAGATTCCAGCAGAATGGTACAGATCCGGGTGCCGCTTGCGATGAGGGGAGGTATCAGCATCCGGCAGTATGCGGCTAAGAAAGGGGAGCCGGATTTTGTACATCTTACTATATACTCTGCTCCGAATGAGAAACCAGTTATTCCAGGCAGCAGTTTTGCTGGCGCGATTCGCCACAGGGTATCACAGATTCTTAGTGAATTGGCAGACAGCGGGGTGAAGCTTCCAGTAAGTGCAGGAGAAATTACAAAAAGAATGTTTGGGGATGCAGCGGATCAGGACGGACATGCATCTAACATTATAATCAGTGAAGCGCAGATTGAGGGAGCCAGGCCTCTTACTATGGTCCGTACCGGAATCAGCCGCTTCGAATCAGCAGTCAAGGATGGGACACTCTATAAAGAAAAAACGTATGTAGGCGGGCATTTTACCCTGGAAATAGCAGTCCGCAAGGGAAAGAATCCAGAAGAAGGCAGATGGATGATTGGAATTTTGCTCTTGGCATTGAAAGATCTGCAGAACGGGTACCTGGCAGTGGGCGGACAGACCGCAGTGGGAAGAGGGATTTTTTACCCGGATGGACCTATCAGTATTGCAGGAATGGAAAATGAATTGATTGCAGAAGCGTTCAAAGGCCTTTGCGCAGAGATGGGGTGACGAGAATGAATCTTTCAAATATACCGGAACAGGGAATCTTATATGCCTTATATACAGATAAGGTGAAATACGAGAAGTATAAAAAAGAGGAGCTTCTGGAAGATCTGCATCTGGCAGAGAAGCTTCTGGAGCTTCATCTGTTCGATGATACCAGGGAGTACCGTTATATAAAAACAAGAAGAGGGGAAATGGAAATCCTGATTAGTGACGAGACGGTAGAACACCAGGATATTTATACCGAGAAGATCCTCACCCTGGGGAATAAGAAAGAGAAACCGGATAAAGATTCCGGATTTGTGGAAGTGGTAAATTACATTACCTATGATGAGGATGACCTTATGAGGATCGGGAATTACAGATTGAAGGAGGTGAAATAGGAATGGCTGAGAAATTTATTAATCCTTACAATTTTATCAGTTTTCCTCCAGAAAAAGTACGTGCGTATTCAGATACAGATAAACATACAGGTGTGATTGAATACAGCATTACGACGAAAACCCCGCTTTTTATACCGAATTCAAGCTCTGAGACTGCGTTTAAGGAATCGGGACAGATTGCTGATCATAAGTCTTATGATTTTTTTTCCTACACGGAATTGGATCCTGGAGAAAGATATGAGGGAAAATACCATGCCCCGGTTATCCCGGGCAGTGAAATACGCGGCGTGGTAAGAATCGTTTATGAGACATTGACAGATTCCTGCATGGGTCTGCTGAACAGTGCGGAATACCCGGTAAAAAGGACTCCGACGAGGTTTAAAGCCGGGTTGCTTTGCAGAAATGGGAATGGAACCATTGTTCTTCGCAGTGCAGTATCATCTCCCATAGGAGAAAAAGCATTTGGAGGAAGAACTCCAAGAGGCTTCGAGAAAAACAGAAATGGGGAAGAAATCCAGGGACAGGGGTATCTTTTAAAATGGGGAATGGGAGTGAAAAAGGCAAGATATCATGTGTTTTCCCTGAAAAATGGATTGGAAAAGGGAATCAGTCTTTCCAGAGATGAAGTTGAAAGAAAACTTCTTCCAGTGCTGAATTCTTATCTGGATCAGCCTGCGCTGAAGAAGAGCAACGAAGATGCTTATAAAGAATACAAAGAAGATCTGGAGAATTTCCTTCGCGGAAAGAATTGTGGGTATTTTCCTGTGAACTATTCAACCCTGGATAAAGGGATTGTATATTTATCGCCAGCAACGATCACCAAGGAAGCTTCCAACAACAGTGTGGGTATGCTGGCGGGGGAATTTGCACCCTGTACAAAGAATTTCTGTCCTGCATGCGAATTGTTCGGTCACATTGGAAAGGACGAAAATTCCAGCGGTTCCAGGATACGTTTCATGGACTTATGTGCAGCAGAGGAAAGAGCACCAGAAGACTATTATCTGTGCGATAAAATAACCCTGCAGACACTTGGCGGCCCAAAGCTTGGCAATGCAGAATTTTACCTGAAAAAACCAGAGGGAGCTACCTTCTGGACTTATGATTATTATGTGAAAGACGGCAGGCTAAATGTAGAACCAGGAAAGCTGCGTGGAAGAAAATTTTACTGGCACAGCCGGGATGGAAAAATAATTAAGGCGAAGCCATCCAATTTAAATAAAACTGTGAGACCTGTGAAAAAGAATGTTGTTTTTAAGGGAAAACTCTATTTTGACGGTATTTCCAAAACGCAGCTGGATCAGCTCATCTGGATTTTAAACTGTGGAAGTGAAAACCTTGGCCTCAAACTGGGAAGCGGAAAGCCTTTAGGGCTGGGAAGCATTTCCTGTAATGTGATCCAGGTAAAAGAGAGAAAAATTGAAATTGAAAATGGAATGCTGGACTACGCCGAAGTTCCGGTTGTGGCTGGTGTGACCTATGAAGATGCGAAACTGAGTTCCCATGCGAAGGCAGAATTTTATAAAATAGCAGGTCTTGACAGTGTTCCAGAGAATATGGAGGTTACATATCCAAAGGATATTAAGCAGAAAAACCAGGCAATGACAGAAGGATTCCGTTGGTTTGTGGAAAATCACAAAACAGTGTCTGGAAAGGGGTGGGCTTTAGGAAGAGAGGACATCAAAGTTGAAAGGATCCTGCCAGGAATTCTAAGCAAAGAAACGGCACTGCCTTATAGCGGACAGAAGGGAAAACGATAATTATGCAGTTGGTTGTACATATAGGTTTGGATGAACCACTATCACTACCAATAAATTACAATCATATTTTACAGGCAGTGATATACCATTCGCTGGATCTTATGCCGGACTATGCAGCATTTCTTCACAATGGTGGATTTACAAGAGGACAGCGGCAATATAAAATGTTCCAGTTTAGCCAGCTGAAGGGAGAATATCAGATAACAGATAAAAAGATAACGTTCTTTTCAGAAGTTTCCTTTGAGGTGCGAAGCCCGGAACCTTTGCTGATCCGGCTATTAGGAGAGGAAATGTGGAGCCAGGGAATTCGCTTCGGAGAGCATAGGTACACAGATGTGCAGTTGGAACTTTATGACTACACGGTTGAAGACCAGGAACTTCTGATAAGGATGAGATCTCCCTTAACACTGTATGCAACAGACGAGGAAACGGGAAAGACCTTTTATTTCAGTCCAGATGATCCTGCATTCTATGATATGGCGGATGATAATTTTTACCGCAAATATGAGGCCTATTATGGGATACCTCCAATGTCGAGGATAACTTTGGAAAAGTATGGAGACAAATTTCCAAAGAAGATGGTAACACGCTATCAGGGAATCCTGATTACCGCCTGGTACGGAACCTACAGACTAAGCGGCGAGCGCAAATACCTGGATTTCCTCTACCAGACCGGTCTCGGAGCCAAAAATGCCCAGGGATTTGGAATGTTCGAGATACTCTAAAAACAAAAAGTCGGTCGATCTTCAAGCGAAAAATACCGATTTCCAGAAATGGCGTAAAATCAAGGAAAACCGCCATTTTAGAAAAATCGATCGACCGACTTTTTCTAGAAAAAGATTGCAAAAACAGGTGAAATCTGCCATAATAAAATCCAAGAACAGCGAAAATACTGTAGTTGTACCTTACCTATAAGGAATTGAAACTTAATGAACTTTTTGCAATTTTTTCTACAGTCGGATCTGTTGTACCTTACCTATAAGGAATTGAAACAAAATTCATTAAATAATAATAGATATTTATTAAGAATTGTTGTACCTTACCTATAAGGAATTGAAACTTGTATCCATATATGCTTTTCCTCCTTGGATTATAATCGTTGTACCTTACCTATAAGGAATTGAAACTCCTTATTGGACTGATTCTGTCTATAGTTCTGTTCCATTCGTTGTACCTTACCTATAAGGAATTGAAACAATACTAGACCACGGAAAAAATTGTACATATTCGTTGTACCTTACCTATAAGGAGTTGAAACAATTCAGCAACAAAAGCAACATTTTTTATAAATTCATGTTGTACCTTACCTATAAGGAATTGAAACTCTCTTGTTTCCACCTGCCAGTTGTAAAGGCTTTCGTTGTACCTTACCTATAAGGAATTGAAACCATCTTGTTGCCTCCTTTGGGTAATCTTCTAAATTTTTGTTACGTTGTACTTTATCTATAAGGAATTGAAACAAAATGTTCATAATAATTCTCCTGGTAAAACAATAAAAGTCGTATCTTACCTATAAGAATTTAAAATTTCCGTATTACTTATGTCTATTCAGACAAATCTTCTCCATACTTTACCTACAAGGAATTAAGCTATAAAAAGGTCGTGATTTACATGTATGTGATACTGGTATATGACATTAACCAGAAACGTGTAGGAAAAGCATTGAATAACTGTGCGTCGCATTCTCGTTACTTCAGTGATGAGTTAGGCGCACTATTTTTTTGAAAACAAACAGAACAAATGTTTGCAAACTATTCTTGCGTATGGTATGATAAAAACATGGAGAAAATATGTTTAATATCAATAATAATGAGCTTTCATATGGTAGAGGATATGTGTATTCCCTGCAGTATCATCTGGTA
>CAKRRG010000069.1 GCA_934394545.1 uncultured Blautia sp. | reverse complement strand
CTATGGAAATGAATATGGGTAAATTCAGTGAGAAACTGGTGGAGCTTCTGGAGCTTGCAAAAAAGAAGAAAAATGTATTGGAATACCAGGAAATCAGTGACTTTTTTAAAGATCAGCCATTAGATGCTGAGCAGACAGACAAGATTTTTGATTTCCTGGAGGCAAGCGGTGTAGATGTACTACGTATTACAGACAACAGCGCAGATGACCTGATGCTGGACGATGATGTTGATATTGACGGTCTGGATGAAGAGGAAGAGGTAGAATTGGACAAGATCGACCTTTCCGTTCCGGAGGGTGTCAGCATTGAAGATCCGGTCCGTATGTATCTGAAAGAGATTGGTAAAGTGCCGCTTCTTTCTGCTGAAGAGGAAATTGAGCTTGCAAAGAGAATGGAGCAGGGGGATGAGAATGCCAAGAAGCGTCTGGCTGAGGCGAATCTTCGTCTTGTTGTCAGCATTGCAAAGCGTTATGTGGGACGTGGAATGCTTTTCCTGGATCTGATCCAGGAGGGAAACCTTGGTCTTATTAAAGCGGTTGAGAAATTTGATTACAGAAAGGGCTATAAATTCAGTACCTACGCTACCTGGTGGATTCGTCAGGCGATTACAAGAGCAATTGCAGATCAGGCGCGTACCATCCGTATTCCGGTGCACATGGTTGAGACCATTAACAAGCTGATCCGCGTTTCCAGACAGTTGCTTCAGGAGCTTGGACGTGAACCTACTCCGGAAGAAATTGCTGAGGAGATGGACATGCCTGTTGACCGTGTACGTGAGATCCTGAAGATTTCCCAGGAGCCGGTTTCTCTGGAAACACCGATTGGTGAGGAGGAGGACAGCCATCTTGGAGACTTTATCCAGGATGATAATGTTCCGGTTCCAGCGGATGCTGCTGCATTTACCCTTCTGAAGGAACAGCTGGTGGAAGTTCTTGGAACTCTTACGGATAGAGAGCAGAAGGTTCTTCGCCTTCGTTTCGGACTGGACGACGGACGTGCCAGAACTCTTGAAGAGGTGGGGAAGGAATTTAATGTTACCAGAGAACGTATCCGTCAGATCGAGGCTAAGGCACTTCGTAAGCTTCGTCATCCAAGCCGCAGCCGTAAACTGAAGGATTATCTGGATTAAGGAGTGAAGCATGCAGTTATCCTTACGACTGTCTGCGATTGCAGATATGGTGACAGAAGGAAACCGGCTGGTAGATGTGGGATGTGATCATGGATATCTGCCGGTGTACCTGATACAGCAGAAAAAAATTCCATCCGCGATTGCAATGGATGTGCGAAAGGGGCCTCTTTCCAGGGCACAGGAGCATATTTCCCAGTATGGGCTGGAGGAATACATAAGTACCCGGCTTTCAGACGGACTTGCAGGTCTTGTGGCCGGGGAGGGGGATACTCTTGTGATTGCTGGCATGGGCGGTCCCCTGATGGAAAGAATTCTCACAGATGGTAAATCTGTGAGAGATTCTTTTTCTGAGCTGATTTTGCAGCCTCAGTCCGATATTCCCCATTTCCGCAGATTTATCCAATCTGAAGGCTGGGTGATCGTGGAAGAGAAAATGGTGGAAGAGGATGGGAAATTTTATCCAATGATGCGCGTGGTGCTGGAAGGAAAACAAGAGAAGGACTTTTCGGAAACGGGGATGAATTCCAATTCTTATACGCTTCAGGAAGCTTTTGGTAAATTTTTACTGGAAGAGAAGAATCCGGTGCTTTATCGATATCTTCAAAGAGAGGCGCGTATTCGTGCCGGAATCCTGAAGCAGTTGGAAGCGGCACCGGAGGCGGATGCAGTGAACACACGTATTTTGGAAGTAAAGGAGGAGGCGCAGCTGATCGCTGCTGCGCTGGCAGAATATGAAGGTGAATGAACTGACAGATTGGCTGGAGAGAAAGTTTCCGGCATCGGTTGCAGAAGATTGGGATAATGTAGGTCTTCTTACCGGAGATGATGAAAATCAGGTAAGTCATGTTTTTCTTGCCCTGGATCTTACAGAAGAAGTGTTAGATGAGGCTATCCGAGCAGGGGCAGATATGATCGTTACCCATCACCCAATGATTTTTTCAGGTGTTAAGAAGATCAATAATCACAGCTTTACCGGACGGAAAATCCTCCGTCTGGTTCGTCATGGGATTTCTTATTATGCCATGCACACAAATTATGACATTCTGGGAATGGCAGATTTAAGTGCCGGCTATCTGGAATTGTCGGATATCAGAGTGCTTAGTACCACCGGGGAAAAGGATGGAGAACCCATTGGGTTTGGACGTGTGGGAAATCTGCCAGGGAAACTGACTTTGAGAGACTATGCACTTCTTGTGAAAAAGAATCTGAAATTATCCGATGTGAAGGTGTACGGAAATCTGGAGCAGGTAGTGAAGACTGCCGCAGTATGTACAGGTTCTGGCAAGAGCATGATTTCTGACGTACTGGCAGCCGGGGCAGATGTGTATGTGACAGGGGATATCGATCATCATACAGGAATTGATGCGGTAGCTCAGGGGCTTGCTATTATTGATGCCGGACATTACGGCACAGAATATATTTTCATGGAAGATATGAAGGGAAGACTGGAAAAAGCATTTCCGAAGCTTACAGTTAGCTGCGCAAAGGTGAACTGTCCGTATACGATAATATAAATCCAGAATTCTGAAATGGTCTTCGAATCAGATAAGGAGGCTTTATGGATCATACAGTGAGACTTACGATTAATGGGGAAACCAGAGAATTTCCCGTGGGGACTTCATATAAAGAAGTTGTAAAAGAGTACGAAGAGACCAGTACGGCACCTGTTATTCTTGTGATCGCAGGCGGGAAACTTCGGGAACTTCATAAAAAAGCCAGGAGAGACGGTGAGGTACAGCTGGTAACCACGAAGGATCGTATTGGAAATAAAACTTATAAACGAACTGCATGTCTGGTGCTTTTAAAGGCAATTTATGATCTTGCAGGGAAAGAAAAAGTGGATAAAGTAGTGCTTCACTATTCTGTGGGAAGTGGTTTCTATTTTACTATGGAAGGGGAACAAAAGCTGGATCAGGTGTTTCTTGACCAGGTGAAAAAGAGAATGACCGAACTGGTAGAACAGAAGCTTCCGGTAAAGAAGCGCAGTGTGGGAACCGATGAGGCGATTGCTCTTTTCCATCATCACAGAATGTATGATAAAGAGAAGCTGTTCCGGTATCGTAGAGTTTCCAGAGTGAATATTTACAGCATTGAGAATTTTGAGGATTATTTTTATGGAGCAATGGCATACGACACCAGTTATGTGCCATATTTTGACCTGAAGCTTTATGACGAAGGATTTGTGCTTCTGTTGCCGGAGGCGAAGGCGCCTGATGTAATTCCGGAATTCAGACCTCAGAATAAAATCTTTCAGGTTCAGAAGGAGTCGGCTAAGTGGGGGAAGAAGCTGGGGATTTCTACGGTTGGAGAGTTGAATGATCAGATCACCTCCCAGGGAATCCAGAAAATCCTCCTCATTCAGGAGGCAATTCAAGAATCCAGAATTGCCAGAATTGCAGAACAGATTGAGGAGAGCGGAAATAAGAAATTTGTTATGATCGCAGGACCGTCTTCTTCCGGTAAGACCACCTTCTCTCACCGATTATCTATACAGCTGGCGGCTCATGGGATGAAGCCTCATCCCATTGCGGTGGACAATTATTTTGTAAACAGAGAGCATACGCCTTTGGATGAGTTTGGAGAAAAGGATTATGAGTGCCTGGAAGCCATTGATGTGGAGCAGTTTAATAAGGATATGTTAGCCCTCCTGAATGGGGAAAGGGTGGAACTTCCGGTATTCAATTTTAAGACTGGCCAGAGAGAGTATAGGGGGGATTTCCTTCAGCTTGGAAAAGAAGATATTCTGGTTATTGAGGGGATCCATGGATTGAATGATAAGTTAAGCTATGCCCTTCCTAAGGAGAGCAAGTTTAAAATATACATCAGTGCTTTGACGCAGCTGAATATTGATGAGCATAATCGGATTCCAACTACAGATGGCAGACTGATCCGCAGAATTGTTCGTGATGCCAGGACCAGAGGCACTTCTGCCAAGGAAACCATTGCAAGATGGCCTTCCGTGAGAAGAGGAGAAGAGAAAAATATTTTTCCATACCAGGAAGAAGCAGACGCAATGTTTAATTCCGCATTGATTTATGAGCTTGCGTGCCTGAAGGTATATGCAGAGCCGTTGCTTTTTGGAATTTCCAAGGAGGATCCAGAGTATCTGGAAGCCAATCGGCTGCTGAAATTTTTTGATTACTTTGTGGCTGTGCCAAGTGAGGAAGTACCTAACAATTCGTTGCTGCGGGAGTTTATTGGAGGAAGCTGCTTTCATACCTGATAAAATTTAGGCTTTACAGATTAAAATAATAATGTTAAAATAGCACTTGCGCAAGCAAGCCAGGTGATCGCGGCTGGACAGACGAAAGGGTTCAGACGAGGAAAGTCCGGGCTTCATAGGGCAGGATGCCGGATAACGTCCGGTGGAGGTGACTCCCAGACCAGTGCAACAGAAATAAACCGCCATGGATTCCATGGTAAGGGTGGAAAGGCAGTGTAAGAGACTACCGCCGTCCTGGTAACAGGCCGGGCACATGTAAACTCCATTCGAAGCAAGACCGAGTAGAAAGCGATACGGCTGCCCGTCGTGCTTTCAGGTAGGTCGCTTGAGCCTTTCGGCAACGGAAGGCCTAGACAGATGATCACTCAACGACATAACCCGGCTTATCGGTTTGCTTGCGCACTTAGAAAATCATAAAATATAGAACCTGAGAAAGTTTACCACTGTTAGATTTTCTCGGGTTCTTTTTTTTAGTCGCATCCTCGCGGATTTTTTTGTAATCGGAACATTACGAAGTAATTTCCTATTACAAAAAAATCGTGGAAGCTATAGGAAACTTCCACGATAAAATGTTAATATTGTTATAAAAATAGCTGTTTGTAAGGATTATTTATTTCTGTGACCTCTGTACTTCTCTTCACAATATTTACATCTGTAAACCTCATTCTCCTCATCTGCAAGAACAAAAATCTGATCCAGTCCCTGCTCGATAGAAGTAATGCAGCGAGGGTTCTTACATCTGATCACATTAACAACCTGCTTCGGAAGACGAAGCTCTTTTTTCTCAACGATCTTCTCATCCTTAATAATGTTAACTGTAATGTTATGATCAATGAAACCAAGGATGTCAAGATCCAGGTCTTCGATTGGACACTCAACCTTGATGATGTCCTTTTTGCCCATCTTGTTACTTCTGGCATTCTTAATGATCGCGACTGTACAGTCAAGCTTATCCAGCTTAAGATCATGATAAATGGTCATAGCTTTGCCTGCTTTGATATGGTCTAATACAAAACCTTCACGAAGTGCTCCAACATTTAACATGGCAGTTCCACCTCCAATAATGTAAGAATCAGGGCCATACGTACATATACGCCGTACTGAGCCTGTTTGAAATATGCAGCTCTTGGGTCATTGTCTACTTCAACCGCAATTTCGTTAACACGTGGAAGGGGATGAAGAATGTACATATCTTCCTTCGCCTGAGAAAGCTTCTGCTCGTCCAGTATGTAGAAATCCTTCATACGAACGTAATCCTCTTCGTTAAAGAAACGCTCCTTCTGAACTCGTGTCATGTAAAGAACATCAAGATCCGGGATAGCATCCTCAAGACGCTCCACTTCTGTGAATTCAATATTATTCTTCTTCAGGACATCCTCACGGATGTAGCTTGGAATACGAAGCTCTTCCGGAGAAATCAGTACGAATTTAACATTGTCATAACGAACCAGCGCTTCAATCAGAGAATGAACGGTACGTCCGAATTTCAGATCTCCGCACAAACCGATTGTAATATTGTCAAGGCGACCTTTTAAAGAACGGATCGTAAGTAAGTCTGTAAGAGTCTGGGTAGGATGCTGATGACCGCCATCGCCGGCGTTGATAACAGGAATATTAGAAACCATGGAAGCTACCAGCGGAGCACCTTCCTTCGGATGACGCATAGCACAGATATCTGCATAACAGGAAACAACACGAATCGTGTCGGCAACAGTTTCGCCTTTGGCTGCAGAACTGGAATCTGCAGATGAGAAACCAAGAACCTTACCGCCAAGGTTCATCATAGCAGCTTCAAAACTGAGACGGGTACGGGTGCTTGGCTCATAGAAAAGAGTAGCAAGTCGCTTGTCGTCACAGGTGTGTGCGTATTTTTTGGGGTTTTTCTCAATATCGCTGGCAAGATCCAGAAGCTTTTCAAGTTCCGGAATACTAAGATCCAGCGGACTCATTAAGTGTCTCATGATATACCTCCGTATATGAGTGTGTTTTATGGTTCAAAATCTCTTCGACCTATCATATACTAATTGGGATGATTTTTCAAGATGATTTTGTAAGTATTTTTTCGAAAAACAAACCGGTAAAAAACCAGACTGGAAGGTAGTCCAGACGGATGATTCCTTTATACTGGTGTGAAGCACCGGAATAATCCCAGGGACACATATGAAAAGCCTGCAAAATAGAGCCGCTGGTGAATTCTCCCAGATAAAAACCAGCGGTATAGAGAAAGCCCCGGAACAGAGTGGGAAAAGTTTTTAGCCTTTGGTATAGAGGCAGAATCAGAGCGGCACAGCCATAAATAGGAAACATAAGAAGAGAGGTTGTGCCCTTCATAGCAACATCTCCCTGAAGGAAAGCGTGCAATCCTGTCCAGAGGATTTCCAGGCACCATCCGGTAATGCCACAAAAAAGAAATGGGTGTTTTTTCATGTCTTGGCCTCCTTTTAGAATACTTAAAAATAACATTCCCATTATTGCTAATTTTATTCCGTAAGGGTATAATGGAGGAAATATGCAAGGCGTAGCATTGCATATTTCCGATACGCAAACGTAGCGTAGCGGAGTTCGCGGTTCCCGCAAGAGCAAGGCGTAGCATTGCATATTTCCGATACGCAAACGTAGCGTAGCGGAGTTCGCGGTTCCCGCAAAGATGCAAGGTGGAGGAAGAAAGAATGAACTATCAGGAATGCCGTGCCTATATTGATGATTCGGCGAAGTACGGTTCCGTTCTGGGACTTGATAATATGATTGAAATGTTGGAAAGGCTTGGAAATCCACAGGATGAATTGCCATATATTCATGTAGCCGGAACAAATGGAAAAGGCTCGGTAATTGCATATTTATACACGACACTGACAAGAGCTGGTTATAGGGTGGGCAGATACATATCCCCAACCCTTTATTCTTACAGAGAACGTCTGGAGATTGCCGGTGAGAAAATTTCCCGGGAGAAATTTGCAGAATATGTAACAAGAATTGCCCGGACAATTGAAAGTATGACAAAAGCAGGTCTCAATCATCCGACTCCTTTTGAAATTGAGACTGCGGCTGCTTTTTTATATTTTAAGGAAGAAAACTGCGATCTGGTCCTTCTGGAGACCGGAATGGGAGGCAATCTGGATGCCACCAATATCGTGAAGAGTACCAGACTGGCTGTGCTGGTTTCTATCAGTATGGATCATATGTCATTTCTTGGAAATACCCTTGGAGAAATTGCAGAGAAGAAAGCGGGAATCATTAAGCCCGGCTGTCATGTAGTGACTACAAAGCAGAAACCGGAAGCAGCCCAGGTAATTGCAGATACCTGCAAAGAGCTTCAGGTACCCTGTGTAGTGTCAGATCCTGACGAAGCAATACTGAAAAAAGAGAGTGTATTTGGACAAACCTTTTCTTATAAAGGAGAAGATTTCGAAATCTCTCTTGCAGGTGTTTATCAGAAAGAAAATGCAGTTCTGGCACTAAATGCCCTGGAGGAACTGGATAGGCTTGGCTGGCATACCACTCTGAAACAGCGAAAAGACGGGCTTCTTCATACGAATTGGACAGGCAGATTTACCCCTGTCTGCCGTAAGCCTCTTTTTATCGTAGATGGTGCTCATAATGCAGATGCTGCAAATAAGATGGCAGAGTCTATCCGTCATTACTTTCATGGAAAAAAACTGATTTACATTATGGGTGTTTTTGCAGACAAGGAATATAATATTGTCCTTGAAAAAACCGCTCATTATGCAGAGAAAATTTATACCATAGAGACACCGGACAATCCGCGGGCGCTGCCGGCAGAGGAACTGGCGAAGGCTGCGCGGGTATATAATTCCAGTGCAGAGAGTACCGTCAGTATCAAAGATGCAGTGGAAAAGGCGTTCGCTTATGCAGGAGATGATGAGAACAGTGTGATCCTGGCCTTTGGTTCTCTTTCTTTTATTGGTGAATTGACAAGGATCGTAGAAGAAAAATGCAAAAAATAACAGACAGAATTGAGAATACAGGAAGCAGAGAGGAAGCAATATGACAGATTTGCAGGAATGCAGACAGAGAATAGATGAAATAGACACTCAGATCGTAGAACTGTTTGAGAAGCGCATGAGGGTTTGCGAGGAGGTTGCCAAGTACAAAATCCACACAGGGAAGAAGGTGCTGGATCCGGAGAGAGAACATGCTAAGTTAGAAGATATCAGGAAAAAAGCACATGGTGCGTTTAATAAGCTGGGTGCCCAGGAGCTTTTTCAGCAGATTATGGCAATCAGCAGGAAACGCCAGTATCAGCTTCTTACAGAATACGGACCAAAGGAAGAGGAAGATTTTCTGATGGTGGACAGGCTTCCAAGAAACAATGTGACCGTTGTTTTTCAGGGAGTAGAAGGGGCTTATAGCTATGGTGCCATGCGTGCTTATTTCCAGGAGGATATTAAGAGTTACCATGTGAAGCAGTTCAGAGATGCAATGGAGGAGGTGGCAGCAGGAAGGGCTGACTACGCCGTTCTTCCTATAGAGAATTCCACCGCAGGCATTGTGGCAGATATTTATGATCTTTTAACAGAGTATGATTTGTTTATTGTAGGAGAGCAGGAGCTGAAGGTTGAGCATGTGCTTCTTGGATTGCCGGAGGCAGAGCTTTCTGATATAACCAGCGTTTATTCTCATCCACAGGGACTTGCACAGTGTAAGGAATATCTGGAAGCGCACAGAGAGTGGAAAACAAAAGATGTAAGCAATACAGCAGCGGCTGCAAAGAAGGTTGGGGAGGAGCAGGACAAGACGCATGCTGCCATAGCAAGCAGAGATGCAGGAGAATTTTATAAGCTGAAGATCCTGGCTGAGAATATTTGCAAAAATGACAGCAATGTAACCCGGTTTATTATTTTGGCGAAGAAACCTGTTTACGAAAACAACAGTTCCAGGATCAGCGTGTGCTTCGAGGCACGCCATGAGAGCGGAACATTATATAATGTACTTTCCCATATGATTTATAATGGTCTGAACATGACAAAAATCGAGTCCCGTCCTATTTTTGGGAAAACCTGGGAGTATCGTTTCTTCGTTGATTTTGAAGGAAACCTGCGTGACAGCGCTGTGAAGAATGCACTTCGCGGCATGGAAGCAGAAACCAGCTATTTGAAAATTCTTGGAAATTATTAAAAAATGACCAAAGAATTTAAGAAGATTTAATCTTCACTTAATATAAGATATGTAATATTGGAAAACGGCTGCAATTATAAGCTGGAATTTTGGAGCTTCAGCTTGTAATTGCTTTACAGAACTGAGAGGAAACAAAAATGGCAAGAACAGAAGAGTGCATCCTTTACCGTAATTTCGAAAACGGTGAGATATTGCATACAATGACAGCATTGATGAACAGCTATGAGGCCGGCGAAGAGGCTTTTGAGAATCACAGGGAAGAATTTTTCCATATGGCAGGCAGCCTGGTGGAAATGGCAGGGATGTATGGATTTTCCGGAAATCTGTGGCACACATATCTGACACAGCTTCTGGTAAATCATGAGAATGCATTTAGTACTGCTTCCGAAATCAGAGGGGCAGTGGAGGGAAGCATTAACCATCTGGCACTTCATGATTTTCAGATTTTCAAGGAACTTTACGACTTTAATCTTGCTGTTTTTGATAAGGCATTTGGAACAGACTGTGTGGATTTTCTTTGTAATTACGTGAATACAGGCTGTAATAGCAAGGTGTATAATCAACGTATCTGTGACAGAATCTGTGATATGAGTAAGATGCTGGCGAAGGCTTCCACAGTGGAAGAATTTATGGCAGATATGGTGCAGTTTTATAAGGATTTTGGTGTGGGCAAGCTTGGATTGAATAAAGCCTTTCGTATTGAACATGGCAAGGATGGCAAGCCGGTAATTGCGCCAATTACCAGAATTGCACATGTGAATCTGGATGATCTGGTTGGATATGAGATTGCCAAGCAGAAGCTGATTGAGAATACAGAAGCCTTTGTAAAGGGAAGAAAAGCGAACAACTGTCTTCTTTTTGGTGATGCGGGAACCGGAAAATCCTCCAGCATCAAGGGAATCCTGAACCGGTATTATGATGAAGGGCTTCGTATTATTGAAGTGTATAAGCATCAGTTCCAGGATCTGAATGATGTGATCGCCCAGATTAAGAATCGTAATTATAAGTTTATTCTATACATGGATGATCTTTCCTTTGAAGAATTTGAAATTGAATATAAGTATCTGAAAGCAGTAATTGAGGGCGGTCTGGAGAAAAAACCGGATAACATTCTGATTTATGCGACCAGCAACAGACGCCATCTTGTGCGGGAGAAATCAGGAGACAAGCTGGAGGTGGCAGATGATGAAGATCTGCATTCATCTGACACGGTACAGGAGAAGCTTTCCCTGGTTTATCGTTTTGGTGTACGTATTTATTTTGGTGCACCGAACAAGAAAGAATTCCAGAATATTGTTACCACTCTGGCAGAGCGTTATGGGGTTACAATGCCAACAGAAGAGCTTCTTATGAAAGCAAATGCCTGGGAGCTTTCTCATGGTGGACTGACAGGAAGAACGGCACAACAGTTTATTGATCATATTCTGGGTACAAGTGAAGAAAAACCTTGACAGGAGGGGGAAAATATGGCAGTGACCACATTTGCGGCAATTGATATCAGTTCCTATGAAATCACTATGAAAATTTTTGAATTTTCCAAAAAGGATGAATTTCGAACTGTAGACGATATCCGATATCGGCTGAACCTTGGAGTGGGAGTATATTCCGGGGGAACCATGGAGGTAGATAAGGTAGATACGATTTGTGAGGTCCTTAACGATTTCAAGCGGATCATGGCAGAATATGGGGTAAAGGAATATCGCGCCTGTACAACCAGTGTTTTTCGTGAGTTGAAGAATCCGATTATTATTATTGAGCAGATTTACAGAAGAACCGGAATCCATGTGGAAGTTTTAAGTAATGCAGAACAACATTTCCTTGGATATAAGTCGATTGCAGCGATTGAGAATGGCTTTAAGAAAATGATCCAGAAGGGAACTGCTATTCTGGATGTAGGTGGTGGAAACCTGCAGATTTCCCTGTTTGATAAGGATGCTCTTGTAACGACCCAGAGTCTGAAAATGGGAAGTGTCCGTATCCGTCAGAGGTTGAAAGAACTGGAAAAAACAAACACCAATTATGCACAGCTGGTAGAAGAGTTTATCCGCAACGATTTAACTGGCTTCAAGCGCCTTTATCTGAAGGACCGGGATATTAAAAATGTGATCCTTATGGGGGATTTCCTTACGGAGACCATTTTCCGTGAAGAAAGACAGGATAATATTATTAAAAGAACAGAGTTCGAGAAGCGCTATGAGAACACGGTCTATAAGAATGAGGAAACCCTGGCAGAAGAAATGGACATTGATGTGGAGTATGCAACTCTGATCGTGCCCACCATGGTTATTTGCAAGAATTTCATGGATCTTTTCAATGCAGAAGCTTTGTGGATGCCTGGTGTTTCTCTTCTTGATGGTATTGCCTATGATTTCGGAGAAAAGAAGAATTTTATCAAGAGTGTACATAACTTTGAAAATGATATATTGGTGGCATCACGAAACATTGCCAAGAGATATTCTACCGGAAAAGATCATATAAAGGGAACTACAGATCTGGCACTGGCAATTTTTGACAGCATGAAGAAGGTCCACGGAATGGGAGACAGAGAACGTCTGCTTCTTCAGATCGCAGTACAGCTTCATGATTGTGGAAAATATATCAGTATGGGCGATGTGGCAGAATGCTCCTATCAGATCATTATGGCAACAGAGATTATCGGACTTTCTACGGAAGAGCGTCAGATCATTGCAAATGCAGTACGCTACAATACTACGGAATTTGTCTATTACCAGGAAATCGCAGGAGAGAGCGGGATGGATCGTTCCGTGTATCTTCTCATTGCGAAACTGACTGCTATTCTTCGAATTGCAAATGCTATGGATCGCAGTCATTATCAGAAGGTCAAAAATATGAAGGCCGTGCTGAAAGACAGAAGCCTGCTTCTTACCGTAGATTCAGAACAGGATATTTCATTGGAGCTTGGACTTCTTATGGACAAGGTTGAATTTTTTGAAGAAGTATTTGGTATCCGTCTGGTGTTCAGACGTAAGAGAAAAGTGTGAGGAGGGGCACAATGGATCTGAAAAATTTTGAAAAACCGGAATATTTTGTGAACAGGGAGTTGAGCTGGCTGAAGTTTGACGACCGTGTTCTTTCAGAAGCAAGGGATAAGAGTCTTCCGCTGTTTGAGAGACTGAAATTTACCAGTATTGTATCTTCTAACCTGGATGAATTTTACATGGTACGTGTGGCTTCTCTGAAAGATCAGGTTCACGCAGGATATGAAAAAATAGATATTGCAGGAATGAGTCCGAAGGAACAGCTGAAGGAAATCAGTGCCCAGACACATGAACTGGTCCGCTCTCAGTATAGCAATTTGAATCGTTCTCTTCTTCCTGCGCTGGAGAAGGCTGGCCTTCATCTGGTAATGGAACATGAAGGATTAAACGAGGAGCAGCAGGAGTATGTAGATCGCTATTTTGAGGACAATGTTTACCCGGTTCTTACACCTATGGCAATGGATTCTTCCAGACCGTTCCCACTGATCCGTAATAAGACGTTAAATATTGGCGCCCTGATTTCCAAGAAAGATAAGAAAAAAGGCAAAGAGGTGCTGGTGTTTGCCACTGTTCAGGTGCCATCTGTGCTTCCTCGTGTGATCGTGATCCCATCTGAGAAAAGCGAGGACACTACGGTTATCCTCCTGGAGGAGATTATCGAACGTAATATTGACAAGCTTTTCCTTGGTTATGATGTGGTTTGTGCACATCCATACCGTATTATGAGAAATGCGGACCTTTCTATTGACGAGGATGGCGCTGAGGATCTTCTGGTGGAAATCCAGAAGCAGCTGAAAAAGCGTCAGTGGGGCGAGGTTATCCGCCTGGAGGTTGAGGATAAGACGGATTCCAGACTCCTTGGCATTCTGAAAAAAGAGTTTGCTATTAAGGAAGAGGACATTTTCTATATCAATGGTCCATTGGATCTTACCATGCTGATGAAGGTTTACGGGCAGGATGGCTTTGAACAGTACAAAGAGCCGAAATATACACCTGCTGTTGTGCCTGCTTTTGCAGATACAAGCAAGGACGTATTCCAGGTGATCCGCGAAGGGGATGTGTTCCTTCATCATCCATATATGAGCTTTGATCCGGTGGTAAATTTTGTCCGTCAGGCAGCTAAGGACCCGGATGTACTTGCAATTAAGCAGACCTTATATCGTGTCAGTGGAAATTCTCCTATTATTGCAGCTCTTGCACAGGCAGCGGAGAACGGCAAGCAGGTGTCTGTTCTGGTAGAATTGAAGGCTCGTTTTGATGAGGAACATAATATTGTGTGGGCAAAGATGCTGGAAAAAGCAGGCTGCCATGTTATTTATGGTCTGGTGGGCCTGAAAACACACAGTAAGATCACACTTGTGGTTCGCCGGGAGGATACCGGAATCCGTCGCTATGTTCATCTTGCTACCGGTAACTATAACGATTCCACTGCCAAGCTTTACACAGACTGTGGTATTTTTACCTGTGACGAACGTTTCGGAGAGGATGCAACAGCAGTGTTTAATATGCTTTCCGGATATTCTGAGCCGAAGAGCTGGAACCGCCTGATCGTGGCCCCGATCTGGATGAAGGATCGCTTCCTGAAGATGATCGAACGGGAGGCGGAGAATGCGAAGAAGGGAATGCCGGCTATGATAGTGGCAAAAATGAACTCTCTTTGTGATCCGAAGATCATTGCGGCTCTTTATCATGCTTCTTCCTGTGGCGTGCAGATTTATCTGTTGATCCGTGGTATTTGCTGTCTGAGAGTCGGCATTCCGGGAATCAGTGAGAACATTCATGTACGTTCGATTGTAGGAAATTTTCTGGAGCACAGCCGTATTTTCTATTTCCATGATGGTGGCAGTGATGAAATCTACATGGGAAGTGCAGACTGGATGCCTCGTAACCTGGATCGTCGTGTGGAAATTGTTTTTCCGGTTGAAGATGAACAGATTAAGGGTGAGATCAAACATATTCTGGATCTGGAATTCCGTGATAATGTGAAAGCACACCTTCTTCAGGCAGATGGAACTTACGAGAAACAGGACAAGAGAGGTAAAATGCTTATCAATTCCCAGATGGAATTTTGCAGGGAAGCAACTGAAAAAGCACAGACTTTGAAGAAAAAAGAAAAACATGAAAACTCCCGTGTTTTCATTCCTGCAGAACCGGCAGAGGATACGGAAGAATAAACTGACAGCATTTACCCATCTTGCACATTCATTCTTAAAAAAACGCTGTATGGTAAAAAGGAAAATCAAAACGAAATAAATGAAAAAGGAGCGCTGGTTTTGAGAGAAAATCGAAATTGGCGCTTTTTCTGTGGGGTAAATGTGAGAAATAAAAAAACTTCCGAATCTCTTCGGAAGTTCTTAGCAGCCAGTACGAGAATCGAACTCGTGTTTTCGCCGTGAGAGGGCGACGTCTTAACCCCTTGACCAACTGGCCAT
>CAKRRG010000068.1 GCA_934394545.1 uncultured Blautia sp. | reverse complement strand
TGTTAATACAGCGACTGTGATGGGAGATGCCGCAAGGGATAGACTTTCGGACGCGGGTTCAATTCCCGCCAGGTCCACTTGAAATAAGATAACGGCATTGTATGTTGTGGAAGTGACATGCAGTGTCGTTATTTTTGTGTAAGATTTAGAAAGTAGCAGAATAAATGGATAAAGATAGTAATGCAGCTAAAAAAATAAAAAAAATCTGTTTGGTTGTTGGACTGATTTCTTTTCTGGCAGCGCTATTAATTGGGCGAATGGTCATTAACTATGTGGAAAAGGAAGAAAAAACCAGTGCAGCCTACACAGCTCATAGTACTGCAAAAAGAATAAAATCACAGCTGGATAAGTATGTGATGATTTCGGATTTTTTTGAAAATGTGATTGCCACAGGATATGATTTAGGCGCGGAAGAGTTTTCGAAGCTTGTGCAAATGATTCCCAATGAGATGAATGTGGTAAAGGCATTTGAACTGGCACCTGCCGGAGTTATTACCACTGTTTTTCCTGAGCAGAATAATGAAGCAGCTATGGGTCTGAATGTGCTGTCAGAGCATGAACGCAAATACGATGCAAAGGTTGCGAAAGAAACCGGGAACTACACACTTGGCGGACCTTATAAGCTAAAGCAGGGCGGCACAGGAGCTTTACTTTTTAATCCGGTTTATAAAACAGATGACAATGGGAACAATGCATTCTGGGGCTTTGTGATTCTTGTTATTGACTGGGATAACTTTATAGAAGAAATTGGCATTGATAAGCTAAGTGAAGCGTCCTATTGCTACGAAATCTGGAAAAGAGATGGTCAAAACGGCAATCGGGTTATTCTCGCAAAGGGGCAGGAACATATGCCGAAGAACAGTCTGACGGTAGAATTTGAGATTCCGAATGATACATGGTATGTTGACATTATACCAGTTGGTGGATGGATTGATTTTTCGCAGTTAGTTATTTACGTTGTTTGTTCTTATATTACTTCATTAATGTTTGCTACAATATGCTATCAGCTCCTCAGCAAAAAATATCGGGAGAAGCAATATGCCAGTGAACTGCAGCGCTCCGCAGAGCAGGCAAGAAGCGCGAATGACGCGAAGACAAGATTTTTGTTTAATATGAGCCATGATATCCGTACTCCAATGAATGCCATAATCGGTTTCTCTAACCTGCTGGAGAAAAAATTAAATGATGAAAAGAAAGCAAAAGAGTATTTAAGAAAAATCCAGTCTTCCGGAAATTTGCTGATGACGCTCATCAATCAGGTTTTGGAGATGGCACGCATTGAAAGTGGTTCTGTAGTGTTGAATCAGAAAGCAGAAGATCTGGGTGAACTGTTTCGTTCGGTGAACGCAGTGTTTGAATCCGATATCAGAAACAAAGGGCTTGATTTTTCTGTAGAGACAAAGGTGCAGCATAAATATGCAGTATGTGATAAAACCAAGCTTCAGGAAATATATTTGAATATTGTAAGCAATGCGATCAAATATACATCTGCTGGTCAGTCTGTTCGGGTGATGATCAACGAAATAACATCGGAAGAAGCGGGAAAGGCACGGTATATTTTTATTTGTGAAGATACCGGAATCGGAATGAGCGAAGAGTATCTTCCGCATTTGTTTGATGAATTTTCCAGGGAACATACAACTACAGAAAATAAAGTGGTAGGTACAGGACTTGGCCTTTCTATTGTAAAAACGTTAATTGACCTGATGGGAGGCACAATCCAGGTGGAAAGCAATCAAGGAGCGGGAACGAAATTTACAGTCGTACTTTCTCTTGAAATTGCATCAGAAGAAGATGTATACAAAAAACAGGAAATGCAGCTGCAAGCTTCCGATACTACAAAGAGCATACGCATTCTTCTTACTGAGGATAATGAACTGAATGCTGAAATTGCGGAAGCACTGCTTCAGGAGAAGGGCTTTCTGACAGAGTGTGCAG
Organism: uncultured Blautia sp.; assembly: GCA_934394545.1. GTDB lineage: Bacteria > Bacillota > Clostridia > Lachnospirales > Lachnospiraceae > Blautia_A. The sequence continues at coordinate 13,078 of CAKRRG010000068.1, read as the reverse complement.
AAGACGGTCAGGTATGTTGTGATATGCTGGCGAAGGCAGATCCGGGGTACTATGATCTGATACTTATGGATATCCAGATGCCGGTTTTAAATGGTTATGAGGCAGCTGTCCGGATAAGAGAAATGAAGGATCCGAAAAAAGCAGGCATTCCGATCATTGCCATGACGGCCAATGCGTTTGCCGAGGATAAGCAGGCAGCCCTGGATGCTGGGATGAATGCTCACGTTTCGAAGCCTGTTGACATAAAGACATTGTCAGAAGTGATTACGAAATACATATGATGATACCAGTAAATGAAAATTAAGATGAGTAGAACCGCTCTGGAAGAAGAAATCCAGGGCGGTTCTCTACATTACTCTTCAAATTCTGCAATTACCACGTATCCACTCAGAGGTGCTTTCTCTACGCTTACGATGGTACCTTCTTTTGCTTTAATTCTCTGAGCGTTCGGATAACAGCCGGACATGGCCACGGCCGGTTCGATGATATAACTGTAATTCATATAAGACTGGTATTCGGTAATCTGAACCTTGTCTCCGGGCTTCACAAGGCCTGGACGCTCCATTTTAAAACTTTCCTGACGCATATAAGTTCCTTCTTTCTACATTATGTGGATGTCGGGGAAGAAAGACCCCTAATTAGAATACCACAAAAATAAAAAAAAGTCATGTGCCAGAGAGTTTTGCCGTTTGTTCACAAAATCATCATAAGCCCGTGGTAATATAATGATGATATCAGGGGCAAAGGGTCATTGATAAAATTACAAAACAGGGAGGAAGAGATATGGATACATTAAAAATTCTTGTAGTGGATGATGAAAGCCGAATGAGAAAGCTTGTAAAAGACTTTTTAACCAAAAAGAAATTTCAGGTTCTGGAAGCCGGAGACGGTGAGGAAGCTATGGATATATTTTATAAGGAAAAGGATATTGCGCTGATCATTCTGGACGTAATGATGCCGAAGATGGATGGCTGGGAGGTCTGCCGAGAGGTACGCAAGAATTCCAAAGTGCCCATCATCATGCTTACGGCAAGAGGCGATGAGAGAGATGAGCTTCTTGGATTTGACCTGGGTGTGGATGAATACATATCAAAGCCATTCAGCCCGAAGATTCTGGTTGCCAGAGTAGAAGCCATTCTGCGCCGTACAGGTCAGTCCGGTGCTGAGGATGTGCTTAGCGCCGGAGGAATTGTGATTGATAAGGCGGCCCATCTTGCCACGGTAGATGACAAGCCGATGGACCTTAGCTTTAAGGAATTCGAACTTCTTACCTATTTCCTGGAAAATCAGGGAATTGCCCTTTCCAGAGAGAAAATCCTGAATTCTGTATGGAATTACGACTATTTTGGAGATGCCAGAACCATTGATACCCATGTGAAGAAGCTGAGAAGCAAGATGGGAGAGAAAGGCGAATATATTAAAACAGTATGGGGAATGGGATATAAGTTTGAGGTAGAATAATGAAGAAGCCAAAGAAAATCCGCTCCATAAAACACCAGATCACATTCACCTTTATCGGACTTTTGTTTCTTTCCATTCTGACCATGTTTGTGATTAACGGAGCATTCCTTGAAAAATATTATGTTTCCCAGAAAACAGAGACGCTTCTGGATGCCAGAGATGTCCTTGGACAAATTGATGACGATGCCATGACAGAGGATGATGGAGAAAGTGAGCAGGAGGAACTGCCCTCCCAGCTTATTCAGACAAGCTCCAGAAATAACCTGACCTGGGTTCTGGTGAATGATGACAATACGAAATATCTTTGTTGGCCGGAAAATGAGGATCAGCTAAGAAGCAAGCTTTTCTTCGGTTATGCAAGTGATCTTGACCTGGACAATGGGAAGGGCAAGATCCTGAGACAGACAGATGATTGTATCGTGCAGCAGGTACATGACCGCTTTGTAGGAATGGATTATGTAGAATGCTGGGGAAAATTTGACAACGGCAATTATTTCCTGATCAGAAGCCCTTTGGAAAGCATCCGGGAGAGTGCGGATATCTCTAATAAATTTTATTTCTTTGTAGGAATTGTCATTATTGTTATAAGTGGTATGTGCATCATGGCAGTTACCAGGAAGCTGACCAGACCTATTTCTGAGCTGACAGAGCTTTCCCGTAAGATGACGGATCTTGATTTCGAGGCAAGATACAAGAGCAAAGCTGGCAATGAGATCGATGTGCTGGGAGATAATTTTAATAAAATGTCCAGTCAGCTAGAGCAGACGATTTCTGAACTGAAATCTGCAAACAATGAACTGCAAAAGGACATTGAGGATAAAGTAAAAATAGATGAGATGCGAAAGGAATTCCTGGACAATGTTTCTCATGAGCTAAAAACGCCAATTGCCCTTGTGCAAGGCTATGCAGAGGGGCTGAAGGAGAATATCAATGACGATCCGGAGAGCATGGATTTCTATTGCGATGTCATTATTGATGAAGCATCAAAAATGAACAAGCTGGTTAAGAATCTTCTTACCCTGAACCAGCTAGAGTCAGGCAAAGATGCTGCGGTTATGGAACGCTTTGATCTGACTGCATTGATTAAAGGTGTTCTTTCCACTATGGATATTATGGTTCGGCAAAAAGAAGCAAAAGTGATTTTTGATGAGACAGAACCTCTTTATGTGTGGGCAGATGAATTTAAAACAGAAGAGGTTGTGACCAACTATGTCAGCAATGCCTTGCATCATCTGGATGGAGAAAAGGTTGTGGAGATCAAGCTTCAGAAGCAGGAAGACCAGGTGAAGGTTACGGTATTTAACACCGGAACCCCGATCCCGGAAGCGGATCTTCCGAATCTGTGGAACAAGTTCTATAAAGTGGATAAAGCACGTACAAGAGAGTATGGTGGAAGTGGAATCGGTCTTTCTATTGTAAAGGCCATTATGGAAGGCATGAACCAGCAATATGGTGTGCAGAATTTCGATAATGGAGTGGAATTCTGGTTCACTTTGGATCGCAAGTAATTGTGATTTTTCATAAAAAAACCAGTGCGAACCGGGTAGGACAGGAAAAACTAACAAAACAGGCAGCAGCAGGGAATTCGCTCTTTGCAACTGCCTGTTTTTGCGTTATACTGTAAGAATGCTAAGATGTGCAACATGGACAAAACAGATAAAATACAGACAACAGGAGGAGCCCGAATGATTGGAATTATTGATTACGATGCAGGTAATATAAAGAGTGTAGAGAAAGCGCTTCATTATATTGGAGAAGAAACAGTAGTTTCCAGAGACCCCCAGGTATTATTGAATGCGGATAAGGTAATCCTTCCTGGTGTAGGAAGCTTCGGAGATGCCATGAATAACCTGAACAAATTCGGACTTGTGTCTGTGATCAGGGAGATCGCAAAGAGAGGAACCCCCTTTCTTGGAATCTGCCTGGGGCTGCAGCTTCTTTTTGAATCCAGTGAGGAGACCCCGGGAGTAGAAGGACTTGGACTTCTGAAAGGGAAGATCGTGAAGATTCCACCAGCACCGGGACTTAAGATTCCGCATATGGGCTGGAATTCTCTTCATCTTCAGAATGAGGGCCGTCTGTTTAAGAAAATTCCGGAACAGACCTATGTGTACTTTGTCCATTCTTATTATCTTCAGGCAGAAGAGCCGGACATTGTGAAAGCAACTACGCAATATGGCGTGACAATCCATGCTTCTGTTGAAAAAGACAATATATTTGCCTGCCAGTTCCACCCGGAGAAGAGCAGCAAATACGGTCTGAAGATACTGGAGAACTTTGCCAAGCTTGGGAAGGAGGCATGATCATGTTTACAAAACGAATTATTCCTTGTCTGGATGTAAATAAAGGCCGTGTGGTAAAGGGGGTCAATTTTGTAGACCTGAAGGATGCCGGAGATCCGGTAGAGATTGCGAAGGCATACGATGCAGCAGGGGCAGATGAAGTGGTATTTCTTGACATTACGGCTTCCTGCGAACAGCGGGACACGGTTGTGGAAATGGTACGGAAGGTAGCTGCGAATGTATTTATTCCATTTACAGTAGGCGGAGGAATCCGTACCGTAGAGGATTTTAAAAGACTGCTCCGTGAGGGTGCGGATAAGATTTCTGTGAATTCCGCAGCTATTGACCGTCCGGAACTGATCCGTGAAGCAGCGGAGAAATTCGGAAGCCAGTGTGTGGTTGTAGCGATTGATGCGAAGCGCCGCCCGGATGGTGGCTGGAACATATATAAGCATGGCGGACGCCTGGATACGGGAATGGATGCCATAGAGTGGGCGAAGAGGGTGGAAGCCCTTGGGGCAGGAGAAATCCTTCTTACCAGCATGGACTGTGACGGCACCAAGGCAGGGTATGATATCCCATTAACCCGTGCAATATCCGAGGCTGTATCAATCCCGGTAATTGCATCCGGCGGTGCCGGAACTCTGGAGCATTTTTATGAAGGTCTTACAGATGGCGGTGCAGATGCGGTTCTGGCAGCCTCTCTGTTCCATTATAAAGAGCTGGAAATCAGACAGGTGAAGGATTACCTTGCAGAAAAAGGCATTCCGGTAAGACGATAAATGATAGAAATATTATTTTGTCAAATAGGGTAAAATACAAAAGACGAGGTGACGATCAAAATGGGTCAGATATCAGGAGACTGGCAGGCAGCGCTGAAAAATGAATTCCATCAGCCCTACTATGCCAGACTATATAAAAAAGTAATGGAGGAATATCGCACCACGAAGATATTTCCACCGCCTCAGGATATGTTTAATGCCTTTGAATATACACCGTTAAACGATGTTAAGGTAGTCATTCTTGGGCAGGATCCTTACCACAATGACGGCCAGGCCAATGGCCTTTGCTTTTCCGTAAGAGAAGATGTAGCGATTCCACCGTCTCTGGTGAATATTTATAAGGAGCTTCACAGTGACCTGGGGTGTTACATTCCGGACAATGGCTGTCTGGAAAAATGGGCGAAGCAGGGCGTGTTTCTTTTGAATACCGTACTTACAGTACGCGCTCATCAGGCCTTTTCACATAGAGGAATCGGCTGGGAACAGTTTACGGATGCCGTTATTCAGACTCTGAATGAACAGGATCGCCCTATCGTATATCTTCTCTGGGGAAGACCTGCCCAGATGAAAAAAGCAATGCTTAACAATCCGAAACAGCTGGTACTTACCGCTGCTCATCCAAGCCCGCTGTCTGCGTCAAGAGGATTTTTCGGATGCAGGCACTTCAGCCAGACCAATGAATTTCTGGAGAAAAACGGGCTTGCCCCCATTGACTGGCAGATTGAAAATATTACAAAGGAACAATAGGAAATGGGGAAAAAGAACGATAACACACTTGTAAAAAATGCGTCATTTCTGATGATTGCAGCATTGATCTCCAAGATTATCGGAATGCTTTATAAAAGTCCGCTTTCTAATACGCTTGGAAACAGCAGTATGGGCCTTTTCAACTATGCCCAGAATGTGTATTTTATTTTGCTGATGATCGCCTCCTTCAGCATTCCACAGGCGGTATCCAAGATTATGGCAGAGAAGCTGGCTTTTAAGCGTTACAGAGATGCCCAGAAGGTATTCCACTGCGCTCTTTTATATGTAATTGTGATGGGAGGCGTGGTGGCGCTTTTCTGTCTCTTTGGTTCGTCTGTTTTGGTGCCGGAATCCATGTCCGGAGCACGACTTGCGTTGAAAATGCTGGCACCAACTATTTTTTTGTCCGGAATACTTGGTACCTTCCGAGGATATTTCCAGGCATATAGAAACATGCTTCCCACATCACTGTCTCAGATTGTGGAGCAGTGCTTTGTAGCAGTATTTGCAATCCTTATGTCTGCAGTTATGCTGAACAAATTCAGCGGTGCAGAGGAGTCTGTGCGAAATGCCTGGGGAGCAGCCGGAGCGACTATGGGAACCGGTGCCGGAGTTGCTTCTGCATTACTTTTTATGCTGTTTGTTTACTGGATAAACCGTAAGAACATCAAAAAGAGACTGGACCGAGATACGCATTCCCGGGATGAAGCCACCGGCCAGGTAATGAAGAACATCATCTTGATCGTAATGCCGATCATTCTCAGCTCTTTTATTTACAATGTAAATGGCTTTATCAATAGCTATATGTATTCTGGTATTCAAGGCTTTAAGGGGATTGATCACGATACGATCACAAGTCTTTATGCGGAATATGGCTACTATATGACGTTGATCAATATTCCGCTGACACTTGCCAGTACAGCACCAACCTCCATGATCCCGGAGGTATCTGCCCAGTACGCCAAGCGAGATATGGAGAGTGCCAGAGACAAAATTGACCGGGCTACCTGGATCAGTATGTTCATTTCCATTCCATGTGCAGTGGGACTTGCAGTCCTTGCAGGCCCGATCACAAGACTTCTGTTTCCGCGGACAGAAGGCGCAGCAGCCCAGCTGATGATGCTTGGCGTTATTACGATCATTCTTAACGGAAATTCCAATATTTCCAACGGTGTACTGCAGGGAATCGGAAAACCGAATATTCCTATGATCAATGCGGCAATAGCCCTTGTTGTGGATGTGATCGCTATGGCAATCCTGCTTTTTGCTACAGACCTTGGCGTGTATGCCATTGTAGTGGCAATGATCATTTATGCAGTGGTTATGTGTCTGCTTAATGAAAGAGCTATGAAACAATATATGCAGTACAAAAATCCATGGAGAAGCGCATACCTGAATCCTCTTCTGGCCTCCGTGCCAATGGCAGTAGTAGCAGGCTTTTCTTATTACGGAATGTATAAGCTGATCCATTCTAATTTTATCAGTCTTGGAATTGCAGTGGTTCTTGGAATGGTCGCCTATTTCATCGTTTATCTGGCCGTGAGCAAACCATCTGATGAGCAGTTTGCCATGATGCCAGGCGGAGCGTACTTGAAGAAAATTGCAGGAAAACTGCCGTTTTAAAATTGAAAATATGGTATATTGATTTTTAGATATGCATATGCTATAATGCCATTAGGCAAGAAAGAAGCGATATGTTCAATGTATGCAACACGAAAGCCCTCAGAGCGGCAACTCTGAGGGCTTTCTTTTTTGTATTTTTTCGGAATACTAACCGAGGCTAGTTGCTGTTAGTTGTCGTCGTCTAACCATTTGATGATGTAGTGGCAGGCTACACCAGCCGCAACGGCGATTAAGAAAGAAGCGAAGTTTGTCAATGCGTGCACCCCCTTTCTGTTGCCAGTCTGGGGCAGCAACACATTAAGTATATCATATTTCTTTATAAAAAGAAATGAAATAATACTAAAGATTTAGTTGTTCTTTGCCTCTTCTGCCTTCAGATTTTTCTGCGCAGTAGAGAGCATCAATTTAATTCGGTTCAGCTGGTTTACTTCGCTTGCACCTGGGTCGTAGTCGATGGCAGCAATATTTGCCTTCGGGTACTGGCGGCGGATTTCTTTGATAACACCTTTTCCGACGATGTGGTTCGGCAGACAGCCAAATGGTTGGATACAAACAATGTTCGGAACGCCATCATGAATCAGCTCCATCATCTCCCCGGTCAGGAACCAGCCTTCCCCAGTCTGATTACCTTCGGAAACAATGGGTCTTGCCATCTTTGCCAGATCACGGATATCTGCAGTGGGATGGAAGTGACGGCTCTCGGCTAGTGCTTCATTTGCAGTCTTACGAACCCAGTCAATTGCTTTAATTCCTATATTTCCAAAGAAAGCTTTCGATTTCTTAAATCCAAGATTGTCCACTTTAAAGTTCTGGTTGTAGAAGCAGTAGGACATAAAGTCAATCAGATCCGGAACCACAGGCTCTGCTCCTTCTGCTTCCAGAAGCTCTGCAAGGTGATTGTTTGCAGCCGGAAGGAATTTAACCAGAATCTCACCTACAATACCAACACGGGGCTTCTTCTCATCACTGATCGGAATGGTGTCAAATTCATGAACCATTTCCCGGCACATTTTCTTAAACTGGCTGTGGCTTAGGGAACCACCGGAAACAAAGGCTATTACACGCTGTTCCCAGATTTTGTGCTTACGGTTCACAATGCCCTTTTCCAGCTCATATGGACGCATACGGTAAATACATTTCATGAGAATATCACCAAATACAGCAGCATACACAACAGCCTTCACAAGGGGAAGCGTAAGCTTAAATCCTGGATTGCTTTCCAGACCGCTAAGGTTCAGGGAAATAACCGGAACCTGCTCCATTCCCGCCTTCTTAAGGGCGCGGCGGATAAAGGCAATATAGTTGGATGCACGGCAGCCGCCTCCTGTCTGGGACATGATCACTGCTGTCTTGTTCAGGTCATATTTGCCTGACAAAAGAGCGTCCATAATCTGTCCAACGACGATCAGGGAAGGATAACATGCATCGTTATTTACATATTTCAGACCCACATCAACGGCATGCTTGTTATCATTTGGAAGAACCTCCAGATGATAGCCATTTGCATTAAAAGCAGCCTCCAGAAGGGAAAAGTGTACCGGTGACATCTGTGGGCAGAGGATGGTGTAATCCTTTCGCATCTCCTTGGTAAACGCAACCTTTTCAATAGAGGCTGGTTTAATGGTGCGCTCCTTCTTCTGGGCATCCTTTGCACGAAGGGCTGCAAGAAGAGAACGGACACGGATTCTTGCAGCACCAAGGTTGTTTACCTCATCAATTTTCAGACAGGTATAAATCTTGCCGCTTCCGTCCAGAATCTCGTAAACCTCATCCGTGGTGACCGCATCAAGTCCGCAGCCAAAGGAATTCAGCTGGATCAGATCCAGATCGTCTCTTGTTTTTACAAAGTTTGCAGCAGCATACAGTCTGGAGTGGTACATCCACTGGTCATTGACACGGATCGGGCGCTCAACAGGCATCAGATGGGAAACAGAATCCTCTGTAAGGACTGCAACGCCGTAGCTATTGATCAGATCCGGGATACCATGATGAATCTCCGGGTCAATGTGATAAGGACGACCTGCCAGAACAATGCCTCTACGGCCAGTCTCCTTCAGATACTGAAGTGTCTCCTCACCTTTTTTCTCAATGTCCTTATGTACGGCAGCCATTTCCTCCCATGCCTTGTGGGCAGCTTCCTTTACCTCAGATGCCGGGATATCCGGGAAAATCTCAGTCAGTCTCCTGGTAACGATTTCCTCAGAGGTCAGGGCCAGGAACGGATTCATAAAGGTAATGGACGGATCGTGAAGCTCGTCTACATTATTTTTGATATTCTCTGCATAAGAGGTAACAATAGGGCAGTTGTAATGGTTGACTGCATCCGGGAATTCATTTCGCTCGTAAGGAATACAGGGGTAGAAAATGAATTTCACACCATTTTTGATCAGCCAGGTCACATGTCCGTGGGCAAGCTTGGCCGGATAACACTCGGATTCACTTGGAATGGACTCAATACCCAGCTCATAAATCTTTCTGGTAGAGGTAGGAGAAAGTACTACCTGGTATTTCAGCTCTGTAAAGAAGGTGTACCAGAACGGATAATTCTCAAACATATTCAGAACACGCGGAATACCCACTTTTCCACGCACCGCCTTATCCGGGGAAAGAGGCGGATAGGAGAAAAGCCGTTTGTACTTGTATTCGTAAAGGTTGGGGATATGATCCTTATTCTTCTCCTTACCAATACCGCGCTCGCAACGATTGCCACTTACAAATTGACGTCCACCGGTGAATTTGTTGATGGTAAGACGGCAGTTATTGGTACATCCGTGGCAGTTGGCCATGGAGGTGGTGTATTTCAGCTCGTTGATCTTGTCGATGGAAAGCATGGTGGTTTCACGGCCTTCCGCATGATAGCGCTCCTTCGCAATCAGCGCTGCACCGAAAGCGCCCATGATTCCGGCAATGTCAGGACGAATAGCCTCACAGCCTGCTATTCGCTCAAAGCTTCGAAGCACACCGTCGTTATAGAAGGTTCCGCCCTGTACGACAATGTGTTTTCCAAGTTCTTTGGCATCGGAAACCTTGATAACCTTATAAAGTGCGTTCTTGATAACGGAGTATGCAAGACCGGCAGAAATATCAGCAACGGTTGCACCTTCCTTCTGGGCCTGCTTTACCTTGGAGTTCATAAATACGGTACATCTTGTTCCAAGATCAATGGGGTGTTCTGCAAAAAGGGCAGCCTTGGCGAAATCCTGTACGGAGTAATTCAGAGACTTGGCGAAGGTCTCGATAAAGGAACCGCATCCGGAGGAACAGGCTTCATTCAGCTGTACACTGTCTACAGTCTGGTTACGGATCTTGATGCACTTCATGTCCTGACCACCGATATCTACGATACAATCAACCTCAGGGTCAAAGAAAGCAGCCGCGTAGTAGTGGGAAACGGTTTCCACTTCACCTTCATCCAGAAGCAGCGCTGCCTTCATCAGGGCCTCTCCGTAACCAGTGGAGCAGGAAAACGCAATGTGTGCATCCTCAGGAAGAAGGCTGTAAATCTCCTGAATGGAGCGGATGGCAGTTTTAAGCGGGCTTCCGTTATTATTGCTGTAGAAGGAGTAAAGCAGGGTTCCGTCCTCGCCTACAAGAGCAGTCTTGGTAGTGGTGGAACCGGCGTCAATACCCAGATAGCAGTTTCCGTGATACTGGGAAAGATCGCCCTTCTTCACCTGATAGGCACTCTGACGCTTATTAAATGCCTCATAGTCTTCCTCTGTGGCAAAAAGAGGCTCCATACGTTCCACCTCGAAATCCAGTTTGATGGAGTTCTTCAGACGGCTTGTCATATCGGTAAGGGAAACTGTCACGTCATCCTTTGCATTCATGGCAGAACCCATAGCTGCAAAAAGATGAGAATTCTCAGGTGTGATGGCATGCTCGTCATCCAGCTTCAAGGTACGGATAAATGCTGCCTTCAGCTGATCAAGGAAATGAAGAGGACCACCAAGAAATGCTACATGACCGCGGATCGGTTTGCCACAGGCAAGACCGGAAATAGTCTGGTTTACAACCGCCTGGAAAATAGAAGCAGAAAGATCTTCCTTGGTGGCGCCGTCGTTGATCAGCGGCTGGATATCGGTCTTGGCAAATACACCGCAGCGGGCTGCAATCGGGTAAAGAGCCTTATAATTCCTTGCATATTCATTCAGTCCGGTGGCATCTGTCTGAAGCAGGGATGCCATCTGATCGATAAAGGAACCGGTACCACCTGCGCAGATACCGTTCATACGCTGCTCGATATTGCCGCCTTCGAAGTAGATGATCTTGGCATCCTCACCGCCAAGCTCGATGGCGACGTCTGTTTGTGGTGCGATTTTCTGAAGGGAAGTGGAAACTGCAATAACCTCCTGGACAAAAGGAACACCCAGATGGTTGGCAAGTGTAAGTCCACCGGAGCCTGTGATCACCGGATGTAGGGTAAGCTCTCCAAGCTTCCCGTGAGCTTTCTCCAAAAGCTCTGCCAGTGTCTCTTGGATATTGGCAAAATGACGCTGGTAATCTGCAAAAAGCAGGGTGTCGTTTTCATCAAGTATTGCAATTTTGACAGTGGTGGAGCCAATGTCAATTCCTAATGTGTATTTATTGCTCATGTAAAGAATATGCCTCCTCATCTGTTGCATATGTGCTTAAATCGTTACCAGTGAATAGTAACCTTAAATCTTCTTATTTATATGTAAAAAAATAAATGCAAATATTCCGTAATATTATACGATACCCCGGCTTAAATGACAATGTAAAAGTTTAACAAGGATTCTTACGGCAAGTGTTGAATTTTCGTTTATTTCGGGCTATAATGAATAAAGTTTTTTGTAAAAAGAAAGGATTCACATATGGCAAAATATACACTTATGAAAACAGAAGGCCGTGCCAAACGTGCCCAGTTTGAGACGGTGCATGGAACCATTCAGACACCTGTGTTTATGAACGTGGGAACAGTTGGTGCTATTAAGGGTGCAGTATCTACCATGGATCTGAAGGATATCGGAACCCAGGTAGAGCTTTCCAATACCTATCATCTCCACGTGAGAACCGGTGATAAGCTGATCAAGGAGTTCGGAGGACTTCATAAATTTATGGTATGGGACAGACCTATCCTTACGGATTCAGGCGGATTTCAGGTGTTTTCTCTGGCAGGACTTCGTAAGATCAAGGAAGAGGGCGTTTATTTCCAGTCTCATATTGACGGTCATAAGATCTTCATGGGACCGGAGGAGAGCATGCAGATCCAGTCTAATCTTGGCTCTACCATTGCCATGGCCTTTGATGAATGTCCAAGCAGTGTGGCAAGCAGAGAGTACGTGCAGAATTCCGTCGACCGGACTACCAGATGGCTGGAGCGCTGTAAGGTAGAGATGGCCAGACTGAACAGTCTGCCGGATACGGTGAATAAAGAACAGCTGCTTTTCGGAATTAACCAGGGAGCAATTTATGCAGATATCCGTGTGGCTCATGCAGACACGATTTCCAAGCTGGATCTGGACGGATATGCAGTGGGAGGCCTGGCAGTTGGTGAGACTCATGAGCAGATGTATCACATTCTGGATGAAGTGGTTCCCCATCTTCCCCAGAATAAGCCCACTTATCTGATGGGAGTAGGTACGCCGGCCAATATTCTGGAAGGTGTTGCAAGAGGCATCGACTTCTTTGACTGCGTTTACCCAAGCCGTAACGGACGACATGGACATGTTTACACCAATCGCGGCAAGCTGAACTTGTTTAATGCGAAGTACGAACTGGATCCGTCCCCTATCGAGGAAGGATGTCAGTGCCCAGCCTGTCAGCACTACAGCAGAGCTTATATCCGCCATCTTCTGAAAGCGAAGGAAATGCTGGGAATGCGTCTTTGTGTGCTTCATAACCTGTATTTCTACAATCATATGATGGAGGAAATCAGGGATGCACTGGATCAGGGCAATTTCGCAGAATATAAAGAAATGCGTCTGGCCGGATTTGAAGAGGGAAAGATCAACAGCAGATACAGTAAATGAAATTAATATAAAAAATCGGAAAAATACTTGAAGAATCAAATTATTTTGTGTATAGTATACTATAATGCGCTGGTGAAAAAGACAGAGCGTGATAGTAAGATACAGGAGGAATAGCAAATGGACGCATCAAGCGGAATGAGTATGGGATTTACCATCGTATGGCTGGTTGTACTTTTCGGTATTATGTATT
>CAKRRG010000067.1 GCA_934394545.1 uncultured Blautia sp. | reverse complement strand
AAAGTGTTTGATGTACTCAAGACAACCAACTAGCTTAGTTATCTCTCGTCATTACTGTTATAAAAAGTTCATTCATTCGAATGATGATTCGTTAAGAATTTTCGAGAATCGTATGTGTTTCACTGTTTAGTTATCAAGGTTGTTTGTCTGTCGTTGTCTGTCCGACAGCTTGTTTATATTACCACAAGCATTTTCGTTTGTCAACAACTTTTTTTGATTTTTTTTAAAGTTTTTGAAGCTTTTAAAAAAGAAATCCCGCTTCCTCAGAAGCGAGATTCAGTATATCATCGAAAATCCTTTTCGTCAACCCCTTTTTTTCAATTTTTTTGATTTTTTTACACTATTTGACAAATTGCTGTAAAAGGCCTGTATTACTTTCCATAAAAGACACTCATGAAAACCTTCACAAACACATTTTGATTATACAAAAAATTCAAAAAGGTATCCTTTTGTACCAGCGTCAGGCCCTCTTTTCCCAGTGATGTGTCGCAAAGCAAAGTCAGTATCAGCAAGGCTATCCAGATAAAAATCACACATTTCGCCCCACCTACTACTCCTCCCGCTAATTTATTGATTCCATTGATCACCGGCAATTTTGTCAGAACATTCAGTATATATCCAAGCATTTTTATTACTACCGCAGAGATAATATACGAAAGAAGAAAAGATATTCCATTTACCGCCATCACGGCCAGTGAATCTGCAATATAATCCGAAAATGTACTGACCGCCAGATAACGATATGTTTCCACTGTGTTATTCTTTACCAATGTATTCTTTAATAGATCCGGAATTTCCAGATTCTCCATCACTTCAGACTGTTCCTCTTTATCCAGAGTCTTTTTGTCACCAGTCTGTTCCATCACCATATCCCTGCATTGATTCTGAATCGTCTCATAAACAGGCGTATACTCTCTTACAAATGTATTCACATATGGATTGATCACCCAGACAAGAAGAAAGGATATGATCATAAAAAATGCAGAAACAAGTTCCTTTACAAAACCTTTCCGAAATCCTGATACACAGGCGAATACAATCAGCGCAAGTACAATAATACCAAGCCACGTCCAGCCAATTTCCATGTTTTTCTCCTTAACTGAGCTTTATCACATTTACACCTGTATCCATCACCAACAAGTATTTGTTCCATCCTAATTTGAAGAAATCCTTCACTGTTCCGTCTACACTTCCAAAGAATTTCTCTGTTCCATTCTTATTCAACACACAAATCTGCGAACTATTATACATAACAATATAATCGTCGCTCATTCGGATCGTAGAATATGAAAGATTAAAATCTTTGCTGAATTTCAGCTTGCCATCAGATGAATACAATTGCATGGTGTATTGTTTATCTTTGCTGTCATTTTTGAACACCAGACCAATGTTATCTTCATCAAAAAAGGTACTGACAATTTCCTTTTCAACCTGAACAGTCTTAAGTTCCTTGGGAATCTGTCGTCCGGAATATATTGTAAATCCATCATCCCTAAGAGCAACGGCATTTCGTCCAAGATACTGGATCTGGGGAATGACGACGCCATCATAAGTATATCCGCTTACAATACGGTCATCCTCATTCTGTCCAACTTCTCCAAAATTATAGAATGCCACATAGCTGGTGGTCTGACTGTTATCCACAAACTGATAAGTCACCATCATTACAACACCATTGTCTGCCAAGGCCACATCCATAGGATAGCCGGGATCCTGGATGTTTGTCTGATTTTCCGCGATCAGGCTTCCATCCAGATTATAAAAATTAATCCAGGTATGGTCTTCCCCATCCAGAATTGCAGCAGCCATTCCAGACTTAGATACTTTTGCCTTTACAATACTATATGAGGTAGAAACCGTTCCTGTGATTCCATTTTTATCCAGAAAAACCATAGACGTTCCATCTTTGTCTGCGATTACTGCACAGTCACCGCAGACATCCGCTACCGGGTTCTGCATATCATAGGTCTGGGACCATACAGTTTCCAGCTTATTGTTTACCAATGATACCTCATCGGAACTGTAGCGAAGAATCTTTCCTGACAAATTGGTATATTGCGTGGAAACGGTATCCTCCTGTTCGCTGGTAACCTGAATTTTATAATTGTGATAGGTTCTCTTTTCCATCAAAAGAAAGCCTGCCAAAATCACAATTGCCACAGCCAGCACCACAGCAATCGGCTTCAGCACAGCTTTCCTTTTCCTTAGGGCCACCTTAATCCTCTTCTTCGCAGTCATGCTGCTCTTTCTTCCTGTCTGTGCCCTTTCCAGACGACGTTTTTCGGCCAGAAGGCGCTTCCGCCTTAGTTTCTTTTTAATACTATTAAATGTGTTCGCCATAATCTAACCTTGCCTTGTTTTTTCTAATAACACCATTTGTACGATTATAACACATCCTGTTACGGTAGCACAATCATTTGTCCCGGATAAATCACCTGGTTTTCTGTAAGATTATTTAACCTGCAGATTTCCGAAACAGCATCCGTACTTCCATAATGAGAAATACTGATCTGATATAGAGTATCTCCTGGTTTGATCATATAACTTTCATGAACGTTATCTGATGAAACCGCTTCCTCTTTCTTTATTTTCCTCTCATCTGCCTCTTGAGAAAATTGCGGTTCTTCTACAGCCTGCAAATTGCCAGATACCTCTTCCTCCTTAGGTATTTCTGTCGCCAACGGTATTTCTGTTATTTGTTCTGTATCTTGTTCTGCTTTTTGTCCCGCTTCCGGTTTTTGTGTTGTCTCCACTTCCGGTACCATTGTCGGTGAATCCACTGCGGTTTCATCCAGAATTTTGATATCCTCTGGCTGGTTTTTCTCCTCTATCCAAGTAATTTCCGGAGTCACGCTTTCCTCTTTAACAGCACTTTCGGAAGTTACCGTCACGGTAGAATCTTTTTTAGAAGCATCTGTGATTCCTATATAATTTCTATAAAAGCCTGCACCTACAGCCAACACTGCAAGAGCCAGGCAAGCTGTTGCTGCATATGAAAAAACAGAGGCATGCTCCATTTCCTCCTGGGGCTTTTCCTCTGTTTTCTCTGCTTTCTCAGTTTTTCTTGTTTTTTTGTTTTCAATGATTCTTCTGAATGACACCACAGCCTCATCAGGCACAGATTCGGCAAGTTGCGGACCTGTGTCTTTATTTTTTTCAATCATGTATTCCTGCATAAGCGGATTCTTTTCGTAATAGATATAATATCCTCTCTGTCTGATCATCAACCCGTTTTCATAAAAGAAAAAGGCTTCTTCTTTTTCCGCAGGTTCCATAAGCATAAGCACTTTTTCGCCGCCAAAATGCCTTAGATGGATTCGTGTCAGCAGTTCATCTGCCTCCATATAAAGCTGAGGGCGCGAAAAAAACCAGCCGGTAATTTCCTGTCCCGGAAAATATCTGGTCTGGTCTTCTTGTATTCTTTTCCATATTTTTTCAGAAAAATCAATATGGTCTGCTGCTGCTTCCATATCCTCAACCATCAAAGCTCCCCTGATGAAGAGATAGGTTATTCCATCGTTCCACTTTGTTTCTCCGGTAAGAACAGCTATACAGCATTGTTCTTGGTTGGAACCAAACTCCCTTCGAGCAAAACGGGTTAAAAAGGTATAAGCATAATCTTCAATGTAAATACGCATATTTCCCGTTGTCAGCCCTACCTGACGTATATTTTTCGGCAAATCAAAAATATTTTCCCCATTTTCTGCCTCTTGTTTCTCCTTTTTGTAAACCACTTCTATCATACTCGCATCACCCCTTCGGGTATGAGAATATCACATGGGAAATGCAGATTTTAGCGTAATAGAAAACCTGTTTCACAGAATTTTACGACAGTTTTTGCAATAAAAAACAGACCGTCTTTTGGGAAATGCATATTTTTTCAAAAAAAGGGATAAGATGGATTATAGTAAGCAATGCGCAACTGCTTTTGCAGTAAACGCAGCTGCATTTATCAGATCAATTAAGTAACAGGAGAACTTTATGCCTTTTTATATTAATGCTCAAAGTCCGGATTCTTCTGAGAAAATTGCCCGTCTTCTGGAAAAATGTATTAAGCGTCATAAAAGGGACTGGACAGAGATTGTATTTTTATGTATTGGAAGTGACCGGGTAACCGGGGACTGTCTTGGGCCTTACGTTGGATATCGCTTAAGCCAGCACCAACTTCCTGGGATTTTTGTATATGGAACCTTAAATCAGCCGGTTCACGCAGTTAATCTATCCCATATATTGGACTTTATTGCCAGAGTGCATCCCTTTGCCCTTGTGATTGCCATTGATGCTTCACTTGGTGATAAAAAGCACTTGGGATATGTAACCATCGGAAATGGCTCTCTTTATCCAGGCGCAGCCGTACAAAAAGATTTACCTCCTGTGGGTGATATTTATATTACAGGAATTGTAAATATTGCAGGAATCCTGGAATATCTCACTCTGCAGACAACAAGGCTTTCCACTGTAATTATGCTGGCAGACACAATTGCCCAGGGAATTTTGGGGAAATTTTCCGCATAGCTGCTTTTAACAACACAACGGTCAAAAATACGGCAGGCAGAAGCTTGAAAACTTCTGCCTGCCGTAAGATCATGATGTCTTGAATAAAGGAGTTAGATAAATGCTTTAATCTGTTTGTAAATACCAGCTGCGTCAAGGCCGTATTTTTCAAGAAGAGCAACCGCCGGACCTGACTCACCATAAACATCATTGATACCGATACGTTTAACCGGTACAGGAGCCTTCTCAGCAAGGCATTCACATACAGCGCCGCCAAGACCACCAATAACAGAATGCTCCTCAACAGTAACAACCTTGCCAGTTTCCTTGGCTGCTGCTACAACCAGTTCCTCATCCAGTGGTTTGATGGTGTGGATATTGATAACCTTAGCCTCAATTCCCTCTTCTGCAAGCTTAGCAGCAGCTTCCAGAGATGGTGCAACACAAAGTCCATTTGCAATAATGGTAAGATCTTTTCCCTCACGGAGAACGATACCTTTGCCAAGTTCGAACTTATAGTCAGGATTATCATTGATAACCGGAACAGCAAGACGTCCAAATCTCATATAAACAGGACCTACATGTTCGTAAGCAGCTTCCACCATTGCCTTTGCCTCGATGTCATCTGCCGGGCATGCAACAACCATTCCCGGAATCGTACGCATAAGCGCAAAGTCTTCACAGCACTGATGGGTAGCACCGTCTTCACCAACGGAAATTCCACCGTGGGTAGCGCCGATTTTAACATTCAGTTTCGGATATCCAACAGAGTTACGAACCTGTTCGAAAGCACGTCCGGCCGCAAACATTGCAAAAGTACTTGCAAAAGGTACTTTGCCTGTTGTTGCCAGTCCGGCAGCAATTCCAACCATATTGCACTCAGCAATACCACAATCAATATGACGTTCCGGGAATGCTTTCTTAAAAATCCCAGTCTGTGTAGCTGCAGCAAGGTCAGCATCCAGAACGATCAGATCTTCATGTTTCTTTCCAAGTTCTACAAGAGCGTTACCGTAACTTGCTCTGGTGGCAATCTTCTTTACTTCTGACATAATGCTTCACCTACCTTTTCCAAATCTGCCATAGCCTGTGCGTATTCTTCATCGTTCGGAGCTTTTCCATGCCAGCCAACCTGGTTCTCCATGAAGGATACACCTTTTCCTTTCACTGTCTTCATAACAATTGCAGTCGGCATTCCCTTGGTAGCCTTTGCCTCATCAAAAGCAGCACGTAACTGTGCCATATCGTTTCCATCAGCAACATTGATTACATGGAAATTAAATGCTTCGAATTTTTTGTCAATTGGATATGGGGAGCATACATCTTCAATCTTACCGTCAATCTGAAGACCGTTGTTATCAACGATCACTACAAGATTATCCAGTTTTCTTGCTCCTGCAAACATAGCAGCTTCCCAGACCTGGCCTTCCTGGATCTCACCGTCACCAAGAAGTGTATATACACGATAGCTGTCATCTGATAATTTAGCAGAAAGTGCCATTCCAACTGCTGCTGAGATTCCCTGTCCAAGGGAACCGCTGGACATATCAACACCTGGAATATGTTTCATATCCGGATGTCCCTGAAGATAAGAACCAAGATGGCGAAGTGTTACCAGATCCTCTTTCGGGAAATAGCCTCTCTGTGCAAGTACAGAATAAAGTCCTGGTGCAGTGTGGCCCTTCGAAAGGACAAAACGGTCACGGTCTGCCTTCTTCGGATCCTTAGGATCAATATTCATTTCCTCAAAATAAAGATATGTGAATACATCAGCTGCTGATAAAGATCCGCCCGGATGGCCGGCTTTAGCAGCATGCAGCGCTGTAACGATGCCCTTACGGACTTCGTTTGCAGTTTTCTGAAGCTCTAAATTCTCCATTATTCTTCTCCTTATAAATTACCTATCAATTATTCTCCAAATACAGCCTTATAATCATTCTGGAATTTAACAATACCAGCATCTGTCAGAGGATGATGTGTCATCTGCTCAAGTACTTTAAATGGTACAGTAGCAATATCAGCTCCGGCAAGTGCGCACTGTGTTACATGCATCGGGTGACGAACACTTGCAGCAATAATTTCTGTTTCAATTCCTGCAACAGCAAACATATCTGCAATCTGACGGATCAGTTCAACACCATCTGTAGAAATATCATCAAGTCTTCCAAGGAATGGGGATACATATGTAGCACCTGCTCTTGCAGCAAGAAGCGCCTGATTAGCACTGAAGATCAGGGTTACGTTTGTCTTGATTCCTTCTTTGGAAAGAACCTTAACAGCCTTAAGTCCCTCACATGTCATAGGAATCTTAACGACCATGTTCGGATGGATTTTCGCAATCTCACGTCCCTCACGAATCATTCCTTCTGCATCTGTTGTAGTAGCTTTAACCTCTCCACTGATTGGTCCATCAACAATTTCGGTAATCTCTTTGATTACTTCTGTAAAATCTCTTCCTTCTTTTGCGATCAGGGATGGGTTTGTTGTTACGCCACAGATGATTCCCATATCGTTAGCTTCTTTAATATCCTCTACTTTTGCTGTGTCAATAAAAAATTTCATGATCTTTTCCTCCTGAATAAATGAATTTAAATGAAATTGTTTCGTTCTTTTTCACATACCTTCATTATACCAGACTTCATTTCCAGGTCAAGGCATCCTGTTTTTATTAATAAAATTTCAATTAATATTTTTGTGTTTTATTAATAATTGTAGGATTCACTATTAGGTTATCAATCAATTTTTCTCAATGATCTCAGGCTTTCGCAGTGTTTTTCCAACATAATTCTGTTGTTTTTATTATTAATATTTTTGCCCAGACTATTTATTTAACCGAATCAATCCGTACGTGCATAGCCGGTAGTTTTGCGTACAATGATCTTAGGGGTATACTCAATATTATACACACTGGTAGGGCGGATTCCCTCACCAAAGCGAAGTCCTGTATCAATCTTACGTATGATGATATCGCAGGCATCTCTTCCCTTCAGATCTACGAAATGATCAATGGTAGTCAGGGACACTCTCCTGATTCCAGAATAAAAAATATTGTCACAGCCAATCACAGATACATCTCTTGGTACACGCAAACGCGCATCCTGAAGGGCATCTACCGCTCCAATAGCCATCATATCATTCTGTCCTGCAATGGCAGTGAATCTACAGTCATCCTCCAGAAGAGACCTGG
Source organism: uncultured Blautia sp. (assembly GCA_934394545.1). Classification (GTDB taxonomy): domain Bacteria; phylum Bacillota; class Clostridia; order Lachnospirales; family Lachnospiraceae; genus Blautia_A. The sequence continues at coordinate 7,780 of CAKRRG010000067.1, read as the reverse complement.
TTAGATCATATCCCATTGAATACTCAGAATCCGTTCTGGGGTTTCGGCGGTCAACAGATTCATCTGCTGCCTTAATGATCACATGTCCCAAAAGACCGGCTTCCTCAAACTCTCGCACAAAGCCATCCACTCGCTTGGAGCGCTGCCACTGTCTTTTTGTAAGGGGCGGTGTGATAAACGCCACATCCCGGTGTCCCAGATCCAGAAGGTGTCTCGCCATAAGGCGTCCCACCTCTGTATTATCCTGGTTAATGGCATCCACTGTACTGATTTTTTCTTTATTACTGATAATGACCAGCGGTATCGTCCGTGCCATCTCTTCTACCTGACAGATGTAATCCGGATGCGGATTACAGGCATAAATAATCCCCTGTGGTGCCATTGCGCGAATCATGCGCAGATATTTCTCTTCCAGCCGCGCATCTCGCTGGGTGTTGCAAATAAAAACCCCATAGCCCCGCTCATTTGCCACTGCCTCAATTCCCTGAAGCAAAAGTACATAATAAGGACTTGTTATAGTAGGGCAAAAGACAACTATCAGCTTTTCCTTTTTGTTCTCTTTTTTATTCTTGTGGCCTGGCAGCTGATACCCCAGTTCTCTAGCTGCACGTTCCACCTTTTCCACTGTTTCTCTGGAAAAAGAAACGTTATATTTGTGATTCAGGACCATGGAAACTGTTGCCTGAGAAACACCTGCCTTTTCTGCCACATCTGATGAAGTCACCTTTTTACGTGCCACAAAAATCACCTCCTGAGCTTTCTCTTAAAGCTCCACCCGTCCTTCCAGTGCACGAAGCAGGGTGACTTCGTCAATGTACTCCAAATCTCCGCCAACAGGCACACCACTGGCAATACGGCTTACCTTAATTCCAGTAGGCTTGATCAGCTTACTGATATACATTGCCGTGGTTTCTCCCTCCAGGCTGGAATTCGTAGCAATGATCACTTCCTTCACATCCCCCTGAAGACGCACGATCAACTCTTTCAGTTTGATATCATCTGGTCCGATTCCCAGCATAGGAGAAATGGCACCATGCAACACATGGTAGACGCCATCGAATTTACCTGTTTTTTCATAGGCTGCAAGATCCCTGGTATTCTCTACCACCATAATGGTACTGTGATCACGCTTGGGATTGCTGCAGATCGGACAAATCTCCTTATCTGTGAGGGTGTAACAGCACTTACAGTACTGTACATTCATTCTGGCATCTGTAATAGCGCTGGTAAGCTGCTGTACCTGCTCCTTCGGCATATTCATAATATGAAAAGCCAGACGCTGGGCAGACTTCGCTCCGATTCCAGGAAGATGGGAAAACTGCTCGATCAATTTATTAATATGACTGCTGTAGTATTCCATCAGAATGGAAGACCTCCACCAAGGCCTCCAAGGCCACCTGTAAGCTTGGACATAACTGCCTGGTTCTCCTGCTCAACCTTGCGAAGTGCTTCATTGGTTGCCGCAACAATAAGATCCTCCAGCATTTCGATATCATCCGGATCTACAACCTCCTCAGCAAGCTTCACCTTGGTTACTTCTCTTTTTCCAGAAATCGTAACTTCTACAGCTCCACCACCGGCTGCTGCGGTAAATTTCTTTTCTTCCAGTGCCTTCTGGTTTTCTTCCATCTGACGCTGCATTTTCTGTGCCTGCTTCATAAGGTTATTCATGTTTCCAGGCATACCCATGCCCGGAAATCCTCCACGCTTTGCCATTACAAAGTCCTCCTTTTATCAATTGCAAAAAAACTATGATTGCTTTATTCTTCTGTATTCTCAGGATCTTCCTCCACAACAACATCCATATGAATGTTTTCACGAAGAGCCTGGTCTACAGTAACCTGGGCAAGATTGGTATGATTGTGCTCTTTTGCCACCACCATCTTAAGTTCTACACTCTTGCCAGTCTGCGCTGTAATGATCTGTTTCAGTTCTTCCTCAGCCTCAGGATTGTCTACATAGGTTTTTCCCAAAAAATCCTGGAACTCAATATAAAGCACCGGTTCTCCGGTCTGACCATTGTATTTCGGTATGGCTTTCTGAAGCATCTGCTTAAAAATGCCACTAGTCTGACTTACGATTACTCTCCAGCTGGCAACAATTTTCTGCAGGTCCTCCGGGGCAGCCTTCTCAGGCTTCACAGCTGCTTCCGTTCCACCGTTTTCTCCTATCAGCATACCATCGGAAACTCCCGCAGCTCCCTGTTGTACAATCACCTGCTGCACAGGACGTTCGTCCATACGCTGTTCCAACACACGAAGGCGATCCAGAACAGAATCCAGATTGGTCTCCATTGCAGGACGGCACAGCTTGATCAGCGCAATTTCTACCAGAACACGTTTCTGTGTAGAATAGCGAATCTGGCTGGACAACTCAGAAAAAATCCGGATGTAGCGCATCAAGGTCTCTACATCTACCATCTCGCTCTCTTCTTGAAGAAGCTTTAAATTTTCGGAAGATACATCTATGGCCTCTTCCGGATTCTCAGAGGTTTTTACCAGAAGAAGATTACGCATATACCAGGTAAAATCTCCAACAAACTGTCCCAGTTCTCTTCCTCCTATGATCAGATCCTCCAAGGTACGGATAGCACCTGTCACATTTCCCTGAAGCACCTTGCGCAAAAGCCTACTGAACACTTCTGTGTCTACAGCTCCCAAAACCTCTAGAACTTTGTCGTAGGTCAGTGTCTGTCCCAGATAAAAGGCAATACACTGATCCAGAAGACTTAAAGCATCTCGCATGGAGCCATCACCGGCTTTCGCCACATAACGGACAGCCTTCTCCTCCGCTTCTACCCCTTCGATCTTTAACAATTCATCCAGTCTTGCTGCAATTGTATCAATACTGATGCGATGAAAATCATATCGCTGGCATCTGGACAAAATAGTAATCGGTATCTTGTGAGCCTCTGTGGTCGCAAGAATGAAGATAACATAAGACGGAGGTTCCTCCAGTGTTTTCAGAAGAGCATTAAATGCTCCTGTAGAAAGCATGTGAACCTCGTCGATAATGTATACCTTATAGTTTCCTTCTGTAGGGCGATAGGCCACCTCTTCACGGATTTCACGGATATTGTCAACACCATTGTTAGACGCTGCATCAATCTCAATCACGTTCATCGAGGTGCCAGACTGTATCGCCTTACACATTTCACATTCACCACAAGGGCTTCCATTCACCGGATGCTGGCAGTTTACTGCCTTTGCCAGTATTTTCGCAACGGTAGTCTTACCGGTTCCACGAGTACCGCAAAACAGATACGCATGACCAATACGGTTATGCTTGATCTGGTTGGTCAGGGTTGTCACAATGTGATCCTGCCCCTTTACATCGTCGAAATTATCCGGTCTGAACTTCCGGTACAGAGCGGTATAGCTCATTTATGGAAACTCCTTTCTAAACAGGCATGTCGCCTATGAGCGGCATCACCATATATAAAAGCAGAAAATCAGTCACCAAAGCTGATGCCGATCTGCTTTGCAGCCTTAACCGTCTGATCCTTAGGAGAAACCATTTTCAGCTTTCCGGCACATTCTTCAAGAGGCACTCTCTTGATCTTGCCATTTACAACGCCAACCATAATACCGTATTCTCCATCCAGGATAGCTTCAGCTGCACCTGCTCCGATTCTTGTAGAAAGCACACGGTCATATGCGCATGGTGCTCCACCACGCTGTGTATGTCCCGGAACTGTGATCCGAACCTCAGAACCAAGTTCCTGGGTAATCTTATCTGCAATTTCATAGGATACGGAAGGATACTTCTTCGCACGATCTTCCAGTTTCTTCTTATAGTCCTTCTTGGAAAGCAGTGCGTCTTCCTTGGAAATAGCGCCTTCTGCTACTGCAAGAATAGTGAAACGCTTGCCAGCTTTGGATCTCTTCTGAATGGCTGCAACCACCTTCTTAATATCGTATGGAATCTCCGGAATCAGAATAATATCTGCTCCTCCGGCAATTCCTGCATGCAAGGTAAGGCTTCCAACCTTATGTCCCATAACTTCTACAATAAAAACGCGGCCATGAGATGCTGCTGTTGTATGGATACAGTCGATCGCATTAGTAGCAATGTTTACTGCACTCTGGAATCCAAATGTCATATCTGTGCCCCAGATATCATTGTCGATAGTCTTGGGCAAATGAATGATATTCAATCCTTCTTCTCTTAAAAGGTTGGCCGTCTTCTGAGTTCCGTTTCCACCAAGGATTACAAGGCAGTCAAGGCAAAGCTTATAATACGTCTGCTTCATGGCCTCAACCTTATCCAGTCCATTTGCATCCGGTACACGCATAAGCTTAAATGGCTGTCTGGATGTGCCCAGGATTGTTCCTCCCTGTGTAAGGATTCCGGAAAAATCTCTGGAGGTAAGCATACGGTATTTGCCGTAAATCAGTCCCTTATATCCATCGTCAAAACCATATACCTCCAGTTCATCAAGACTATTGGTAAGCCCCTTTACAACTCCTCGCATGGTGGCATTCAGGGCCTGGCAGTCACCGCCGCTTGTTAATAAGCCGATTCTTTTAATCATAGTACCCTCCATTTCTATGTCTTTGGCAAACATACGCCGGCCGCAGAGCGTGTCTCCGGCGTTTCAGTGATCCGTTCAGATCAGGTTGCACACACATTTTAATGCTTGGATTTTATTATATAATATTTCCCGTTCTGACACAACAAGGAATTTGGGTAATTCCATTGAACTGCCCGATTTCCACCCTTGACAATTCGGGCAATTTCCTTTATAATAAATTCCGCGCAGCCGGGGAGATAGCGGTGCCCTGTACCTGCAATCCGCTACAGCAGGGGTGATGCCAATCTGAGGCTTGTATCTTGTGGAGCTGCCCTTTATAAGTGGCGTTGACGTCTGGGTCTTACGCAACAGGACTCTATGAACCGTGTCAGGACAGGAATGTAGCAGCACTAAGTAGAATCTCCTGTGTGCCGTGAGGGTGCCTGGGCTGAGTTAACTGTAGAGGTAACGTCTGTGAGACCATTCCGAGGTGCGGCGCGCATAATAAAGCCAATTATAGAACGTCTGTGAGGGCGTTCTTTTTTATTTACATTCGTCTTATACAAAAAGACATATACTGTACAATGGCTATAGATGCAATGCTTATACCATTTTACAATATATGTCCTATCTCAGCTTCCTATTTTTTATTTCGCAGGCAGTCTAATGAAACTTATTTGCACAACTCTGCTACAACCTGGTTGATCACCTTACCATCAGCCTTCCCCTTCAATTCCGGCATAATTGTCTTCATAATCTGGCCTTTATTTCCGGAAGCAATTAATTCAGCATGTTTCTCTGTAAGATAAGCCTTAATCTCAGAAGCATCCATCAGCTGCGGTGCATATTTCGAAATCACATCATATCTTGCCTGGTACTCATCCCTCAGATCCTGTCTGGATTCCGGACAGGTATCGATCTGCTCTTTCACGGATTTCAATTCCTTCAGGATCACACGATCAACCAACTCACTGCTGATGTCTTCACGGCAGCCCTCGTCGATTGCTACCTTCTTCACTGCTGATATCAGAGAAGAAATGGCATCCTTCGTCACTTTATCCTTTGCTTTCATAGCTGCGATCATATCTTTTCTTAATGCTTCAAATTCCATTGTGTCTTCCTCCTGTCGTTATTTCATTCTGTCATTTCACGGATTGCTTTTATCATACCACTATTTTTCTGTTTTTCCAACCTGCTCTGCCAAAGATTTTTTCATCATTTTCTTCTTTTCCCGAAGTTCACGAAAAAAATCAGAAAGCATTTCTGAGCATTCCTCCTGAAGAACTCCACGGATCACCTCAACCTTATGGTTAAATCCATCCATTTCCAGAAGATTTAATACAGATCCCGCACACCCTGCTTTAGGATTCATGCTGCCGATCACTACCCGGTCAATGCGGGACTGCATCAGGGCTCCCGCACACATCTGGCAAGGCTCTAATGTCACATACATCGTACAGCCTTCCAGACGCCAGTCTCCTAACTTTCTGCTTGCTTTTTTGATCGCATTCAGTTCTGCATGGGAAAGCGTATTCTTATCTGTGTTTCTTCTGTTATATCCCCGCGCTATGATCTGTCCGTCGCAAACGATCACGCAGCCAATAGGAACCTCTTCCAAAGCAAGGGCCTTTTTTGCCTGGCGGATGGCTTCTTTCATATATTTTTCCTGTTCTGTCAACATTCTTTTCTCTCTGCACTTTCTTGATTTCTACCATTTTTTTGATCTCTTGACCCCGACCTTTTTTAATTATAAGCAGTTCGAAAAAAGATGTCAATTGATACAGCACTCAGCTGCAGACAGGTGAATCAATCGCCCGATACCAATATCCGCCCCGGCCTTTTTTTACCTTTATTAAGCTGCTTTCTTTAAAACAAGAGAAACCAAACATACCGGCCATGAACTGTTCCTGCTGATCATAGCAGCCTGGCACGCCCAACAGATACCGGCCATTTGATCTGCGGCACAGGAGAAGATGCCCGAAGTTATAGTATCCATATTGCAAAAAGCGGTTGTTGCGAAGAGCACATTGCCTTCTTGGAAAATATACAAGGTCCTGAGGCATTATTTTCCAACACTGATTCAGATCACCATCTGTAAACGGGCAAAAAGGCTGACCAAAAGGTAGAGAAGTATTATTCTCTCCAGACTGGACAGACTGAATATGAACAGGTTTGGAATCCGACACCGTTTCCGCTTCTTCTGACTGCTGCTCTTCCGGTGGTTCTGCTGATTGTGGTTCTTCTGATTGTGGTTTCGCTGATTGTGGTTTCGCTTCGGACACTTCTTCTTTTTCTCTGCTTTCCGTTTCCAAAGTCTCCTTTGTTTCCTCTTTCTCTGTATTCTCCTTAAAATTCTCCGGACGGATTGCCTGATCATCCCATTCGGTTCCATAAAAGCCGCCAGTCTCCGTGATGAGAATCATGCCTCCCATTTTCTGCAAAGAAATCCCGGAAGCCCCCATATCCATGCTATCCACTTCCAGAATGCAGTCAATTCGATTTTGCTTTGTCTTGCAGCTTCCTAGTAAGATTCCATTCATAAGTCCTTCTTTTCGTATGAATCCATAAATCCTGCAAATTTCTTCTGCTGCCAGTCCCTCTATCTGAAGATGGATTTCTACTGTGCACACACGATTTCGCATCTCTACCTTCAGAAAACCACAATTGCATTCTTTTTTCCCTTTTCGATATTCATATACATACGCGATAAAACGCCGATACTCAGCCAACTGACACCCTCCTTGCCATTTCCAATTCAGCACTTCATTAATGTATATGAACAACCTGACTTTTCATTCATAAAAACATGTACCAACCATAAAAACGTGTACCAACTTATTTTTTCAATTTTTCTGGTTTTTTTCATTTTTTCTGTTGACAAACTCCTATAACCTATGTATAATATCACTTGTCGTTGACGAAGTGTGGCTCAGTTTGGTAGAGCGCTGCGTTCGGGACGCAGAGGTCGTGGGTTCGAATCCCGTCACTTCGACTACTTGGCAGGGGCGCCGAAATTCTTGAGGAATCAAGGATTTCGGTGTTTTTTTGTTTGAAAAGTGGTAGCGGAAATTGCCTTGTAAAAAATCCGGTCACGAATTTAGTCACGAAATTTTTCTCTTTCTTCCATTTTGTCGATTTTTGTCAAACTGTTCTTCTTGAAAAAAGTATTTTTATACGCCATTCTATATTTATCTTATAAGATAAATCTTTATATTTAAGAAATTCTATTTGCTTTCTTTCGAAAGCTATATTCCATTTTAACACTAT
>CAKRRG010000066.1 GCA_934394545.1 uncultured Blautia sp. | reverse complement strand
GATGGCTATTGAACTTGTACAGTGACTTGTCGTCAGTTTCCTAACTTGACATTCGCTCCACGGAAAACCTGCCTGGCCGGCAGCAACCTCGCGCTTCATTGCTATCATGTCACAGCAGATATTAGTATACACAATGCTTTTGCAAATTGCAAGTGTTTTTTTCAAAATTTTTTTCTATTTTTTTCTTCTATTTTAAATACATATTTGTATGATTTTCCTAGACCATGTTTAAAAAGCTTTAGAACCAAAAAAAGAAGAGGCATCTCTCAAATGCCTCTTCTTTTCATAATGATAAATCAATCTTCATCATCATAGTAATCTTCATCGTCATCTTCTTCGTCAGCAAAGATATCAGAGTAATCAAATAAAGTAACCTTTGTGATTTCATCCTTTACAATGTCAGGAGCATCTCCTTCTTTCTTTGCTTTCGCTGCAAGCTGCGCAGGTGAGTATCTTGGAATTGCCATCTTCTTGATTTCTACCGGTTCTTCCTCTTCTTCCTGTATCTTCGGTGCTGCTTTCTTCTTTGCTACCGTTTTTCTCGTCTGTGTTGCTGGCTTAGCAGACTTCTTAACTGATTTACGGTCCTCTGCAGTTGCGGCTGCAACCTCTTTCTTCAGGAGCTCATGTGCCTCGCTTGTAGCACTCTGTACAGTTCTCTGCGGAGTCTCATCCTCTTCTGTATCAAAATCATCCTCATCAATTTCGTCTACAAAACCACCTGTACGGATCTTACGCTTTTCTTTCTTACTGCGCTTACCCTGTGCCTTGATCTCACGCTCTTCATCACGATACTCGCGTTCTTTACGCTTTTCTTCTTTTTTCAGTTCCTTACGGCTCTTTACATAGCCTGGCTCTGTATCTTCCGGATAATCCTCGTAATCATCCGGTTCCCTCTTCCAGAGTTCTGCAATAACATAAAGGATAATCAGGAACAGAACAGATAGTCCAAGAACGATCAGTCCCTCAATACTCTTAGTAGCAGCCATCAGATATCCGATAAACGGAATCGTTACTACAATCTTCGGAAGGTAACTTCCAATTGCTATGTTAATAGGCTGTCCCTGAGAAATAGTCGGATCCATCGCAGTACCTGTACCACTTGTCACATCTGCGCTGGCCAGAGTGTAACGGTATACTGCATCATTCTCATCATTTACAAGGATTGGTGTTCCCAGAGCCGCATTCTCTGTCTTCACCGGAATCGCATATGTAACAGAACCCATTGCCAGATTCGACCTGGCAGTAGAATTATCCCGAACCTCAGTTGTCACTCCAAAGAACGGCGGCACTGCTAATGCAATCACACAAAGTATGGTACATATCACTACAAAATGAACTATAAACTTCAAAAACTTAGACATTGGTAACCATCCTCACTTTTTATGGCAGCCATTACTGGTTGCTCAGATACTGTTCAATACTGCTCATAGCAGCTTCTTCATCTTCACCACTGGCAGAAAGTGTAATCTCCTCACCGGCATCCAGTCCCAGTGTCATCATTCCCATGATACTTTTGGCATTGACTTTTTTCTTTCCTATTTCTACATAAATCTCACTGTTAAACTGGCTTGCCACCTGCACCAGCTGTGCAACGGGTCTGGCTTCAAGTCCTGTGGACAGGTGAATGGTGATCGGCTTTTTAATCATAATAACTCCTCCTTGTTTTCCCTCAGGTCATCTGCAAGCAGACTTAACTTACGAAGCCGGTGATTCACTCCGGATTTACCAACCTGTGGGTTCAACATTATTCCTAGTTCTTTAAGTGTTGCTTCCGGATACTGCAGCCGTAATCTAGCGATCTCTTCCAATCCTTCATTTAGGCTCTCCAGGCCTACCTTCTCCTCAAGAAGTCTGATATCCTCGATCTGCTTCACTGCCGCATTAACCGTTTTGTTTATATTTGCAGTCTCACAGTTAACCTTCCGATTCACCGAGTTACGCATCTCTTTCAGGATCCGTATATTCTCCAGATCCATAAGAGCAACATTCGCTTCCATGATAGCCAGCATATCCACGATCTGTGCGCCCTCCTTCACATATAGCACATAAGACTTCTTACGAAGAACTATCTTTGCATCTATGTGAAAACTACGGATGATTTCCTGCAGCTGCCTGCCAATCTCCTGGCTGGGACACACAATTTCGAAGTGATATCCCTTCTGCGGATCGCTGATAGATCCTGCCGAGAGAAAAGCACCGCGTACAAACGCCCTTTTACAACAATCCCTCTGATAAACAAGGGAATTGGATATAAGAGGCATTCCTTCGCTCATCCCCGAAAATTCCAGCTTGACAGAATCAAGTATTTCCTTAATAAATGCCTGATCTGTAATAGAAATGCTAAAAAGATTTCCTTTTCTGAAACAATCAATTCGAGAATTTGATACATCTGTCTCTATATTAAATGTTTTTTGCAATAATGTAAAGCCTTTTCTTGAAAGTGCCTCATTTTCTGTCTGGATGCGCAGGAACACTTTTCCGTCTGCCCCTGTACCCAGACTTCCGCAAAAAGTAAAAATTGCTGCCAGTTCCGCAATCCTGCAATGTCTTCCGGAACCGATATGTCTGGAAAGTTCTTCTTTCACCATCCCTGAAAAAGACATTTTCCATTCTCCTTTTCTTATTTCTTCAGCAGGCGATCCTTATCTACATCCCTGTGTTCCAGACGGAAACCATATTCACCATTTCTTGCGATTCTGCCGTACAGTTCTCTGGCTATCGTAACCGACCGGTGTTTACCACCTGTACAGCCAATGGCAATGACAAGACTTGTTTTTCCTTCCTGTGCATATTTAGGAATCAGAAAACTGACCATGTCTTCCAGCTTGTTCGCAAAAATCCTGGCGGTTTCATTATCCATTACGTAATTAAACACACTTTCCTCCATGCCCGTAAGGGGACGCAGTTCATCCTCATAATATGGATTAGGAAGAAAACGCACATCAAATACCAGGTCTGCATCTGCCGGGATTCCATACTTGAATCCAAATGACAATACCGTGACCATCATATTGCAGAATTTCTCATTGTTAACAAAAATCTTCTCAATTTCCTGTCTTAGCTCTCTTGTAAGCAAATGACTGGTATCGATAATATAATCTGCTCTTTTACGAAGAAAATCCATTTTCTGACGTTCCAGACGTATTCCATCATCAACACGTCCCTGGCTTGCAAGAGGATGGCTACGTCTTGTCTCCTTGTAACGCTTCACCAGCACAGAATCCTCTGCATCCATAAAAAGAATCTCAAAGTCATATCCGGCTTCCTTCATATGATCCAGCACCTGTGCCAATTCCTCCAGGGAACGTCCACTTCTTGCATCGATTCCCAGTGCTGCATTCTGCACGCCTTCTTCATGAACCTCCAACATCAGCGAAGCAAATTTCTCCACCAACGGAATAGGAAGATTATCCACGCAAAAATAATGAGCATCTTCCAGCATTTTCAGTACAGTGGATTTACCCGCACCGGAAACACCTGTAACTATTACAAATCGCATATTTTATCTCCTGTTTAAAACTCGCCAAGAAATCTCACTTCCGGTTCCAGCTTCACTCCAAATTTCTCCATCACGATTCGCTGGACATCTGCCATAAGTGTGGTAACATCCTTCGCTGTAGCATTTCCTGTATTGATTACAAAGCCACAATGCTTCTCAGAAATCTGAGCACCGCCAACCTGATAGCCGCGAAGTCCGCTGTCCATGATCAGCTTTCCTGCGAAATACCCTTCTGGTCTTTTGAATGTGCTTCCTGCGCTTGGATAAGAAAGCGGCTGCTTGCTGCTTCTCATACCTGACAGTTCCTGCATACGATTACGTATTGCTTCCGGATCGCCTTCTTTAAGGGAAATAACCGCTTCCAGAACAATATACCCAGCTTCCTTTATAACACTGGTACGATATCCCATATGAAGCTCATCTGCCTGTAGCGTCAGAATTTCACCTTCTGGTGTCAGCACTGTCACTTCCTTAAGCACATCCTTCATTTCTCCACCATAAGCACCTGCATTCATTACCACTGCGCCGCCTAGGGTTCCCGGAATTCCTCCGGCGAATTCAAAGCCTGTTAATGCCCCGTCACGAGCCACAGCTGCAATTCCAGACAAAAGAGCGCCTGCCTGTGCGTAAATCTCATTGTCCTTCAAGGTAATCGTATTAAAGCTTCGATAAAGCTGTACTACCACACCCTCATAGCCCTTATCGCTTACAAGAAGATTACTTCCATTTCCAAGAATAAAATAAGGTATCTTCTCTTCTTTGCAAATAGCTATAAGCTTCTTTATCTCATCTGTATTCTCTGGCGCTACAAATAAGTCAGCTGGTCCACCAATTCGGAATGTAGTATGCCTGCTCATCGGCTCAGCTTCCAGAACCCGGTCATCTCCCAGGATTTCCTGAAAGCGCTGTTTTATATTTACATTCACAGATTTCTATCCTCTATCTTTCTATACTAAACTTTTATATGAAACGATATCTGCGCCAATCCTATTCTTTCCATTGCCGCATTTTTTCATTATACTATTTAACTTCAGAAATGTACAGAAAAAACGCATATTTTCCAAGATTCTTTCCATACTAAACAGCAAACTTTTCTTAACCACATTTAGCGAAAGGAGATCTCGCCCATGCTCCAGCAAATTTTCCTGTCCATAGTCGGTTTCTGCTCCGGAATCATTATCGCAGGCGGTGTAGTCGGTCTGCTTATCGGTCTTTCCATCGTTCCCCGCTATGCCGGTGTCACTCATACAGGAAAACATATATTATTGTATGAAGATATTACTCTTCTAGGCATTGTATGTGGCAATCTTTTTTTCCTTTATGACTGGCACATTCCAGGCGGCACCTTGTTTCTGATCCTTTATGGACTTTTTTCCGGTATCTTCCTGGGCGGATGGATCATGGCGCTTGCTGAGATGGCAGATGTTTTTCCCATCTTTTCCAGAAGGATCAAGCTGGCCAATGGAATCCGCTGGGTCGTGATCGCAGTGGCGCTTGGAAAAACTCTGGGATCTTTGTATTATTTTTATAAACGTTGGTTTCCGTAATATCTCTTATAATAGATAGGAAGGAACATTTTTTCCAGACTTTCCTTTTTTTGCATTCTTTGCGGTCTGAGCACTTTCTTCCTTACTTTCCGTCCAGGCTACCAGGCATTCTTCTGACAATCCCCGGTACCATTTCCGATAATCTGCCGGGGAGCATCCCATCTCTTTGCGGAAGGTTTCAGAAAAATAGCTTGCCCCTGCAAAACCGTTTTCCACTGCAATATCTCCCATGGAGGCTGTTTTGTCCAGGGCTGCGTCCATGCTGTTCCAGATTCTGCATTTCTGAAGATATTCAAACGGAGTCATCTCCATATGCTTCTTAAAGAAACGGCAGAAATCACCGGTGCTCACCTGGCAGGCTTCTGCCATGGCGGCCAGCGTCAGTTTCTCATTGCAGTGTTCCGTAAGATAACCAGTCATACGGTTCAGCTTTGCCCGTTCGCGGATCACCGCATTCTTGCACTCCGGTGCCAGCTGCACAAATTTTTTGTAAAGGCTTCCCCATGCTGTAAAAAGCCAGCTCTTCATATCCAGCTCGTAAGCCATATCTCTGCCCTCAGCGGTCTACGCAGCAGCCAGAAGTGCCTGCAAAAGAATATCCTCGTCTGTATCTTCCTCTGCTGACGGCATAAATCTGCAATAAGAAAAAGCCTCTGCTTCTGCAACCGGAGCAATGTACTTGCTCTTAAGGCTTTCATCTCCAGCGGCAAGATATTCTCCCGCCACCTCAATGATATAAAAACTACAGCTCTCATTCTCACTTCTAACCAGGCGGTAAGACTGGCCTGCATTGATAAACAGCGCCTCACCGGCTTCCAGGTCCACCTTTTCCTATAAAATAGTTTCCCATAAAGTACCTCTCTTCTTTTGTTTATATTCAAAGCAGTTGCTGTTCACGGTCTCCCAGACAACATAGGAAGCATTCCCTGTGAACATTAACCGAACCAGTTATTGTACCGACGGAAGATCCTCTCCCGGCTTTTGGCAATAACTATAACAATACTATCATAATATTATAAATCCAGCTAAAAACAAAGTGTATTTTACATGTTTTTTCACATAATAGGGATAAACCAACAACATTCCATAAGATGTTTCGGAAACGGAATCCCTCCAACACATCCGTTTCTCATCGCAGCAGGAGGCATTTATGAACAATTCCATGCAAAAAGGAAAGACAGAACCTCTCGCAACCGAAAAAGGCGGTGTCCAAATAACTGGACTTACCACTGGAAAGCTGGTTGATTTTGAGCTTAAGGATTCTTTAAACATGGGCGGATGTATGGCACCAGCAGCCTGCGATACCATTTACCAGAATTTTTGTGACTTTGACCGCACACCAGAAGACTATGACGCTATTTTTACCGGTGACCTAGGTGCTGTAGGAAAACGGATTCTTCTGGATCTATTAAAAGAAAAGGGATATGATATAGAGTCCGTTTATCAGAACTGTGGACTTTTAATCTTCGATGGAGAAACACAGGATACACACTCCGGAGGAAGCGGATGCGGATGCAGCGCTTCTGTACTGGCAGCCTATATTCTGCCAGAGCTGGCCAGGGGAACCTGGAAACGGGCTCTTTGTACCTACAGGAGCATTGCTTTCTAAGACAAGCTTTAATGAGGGTGATTCCATTCCGGGTATTGCACATGCAGTGGTGCTGGAGTACTGCCCCCGAGGCCAGTAAACAAACGTTGTTCCTTCAGCATTTACTTTATGTAAACTTGTAATATTCAACCAGTCATTACACATGTTCGCAAGGAGACCTTACTATGGATTACTTCAACGCATTCTGGGTAGGCGGCCTAATCTGTGCCCTTGTCCAGATCTTACTGGATAAAACCAAACTAATACCAGGCCGCGTCATGGTGCTTCTGTATGCACTGGCTCTGTCCTAGGCGCCCTTGGCATCTACCAGCCCCTGATTGATTTCGCCGGAGCCGGAGCTTCTGTACCATTGCTCGGTTTCGGAAACACCCTCTGGAAAGGGCTGAAAGAAGCCATAAACGATATCCAGCCCAAAGAACCAGACCTGGATATTACTCATATGGGAGAACCAAATTTCATCATCACCTACCAGAAAGAAGGAACTGTCAATATTATTATAAGATGGTGCAAAGTCATCTTCGTCTACCTCGCCACCTTTTTCGGTGCAGGCTTTTCCATTATGACCTTTAACAGCGACGTAGACATTCCCTCCCTTTTCGAGCAGATCTACACCCAGGTAACAGGTCAGCCCACAACCGGCAATACCGCCCTGGAAATCTCCTACTCCATCGGCATCGGTCTGGGTGTCCTGTTCTTCTTCAACCACTTCGGAAGAATAAAGCTCACCGACGATCGATCCTACACCTATGCAGGTACAGATGCGGCTATATGAAGATGATGTAAATACTACCATTATAGAAGACAATTCACGAAAAAAGGAGTAACTATTTATAGCTGCTCCTTTTTCTACTTATCTTTTAGACATTTTCATCCGTCATTTTTACAATTTTCTCTATTTTCTCAGTATTGCTGCCCCGATCATTTTACCCAATCCACTCAAAATATGGCCATTCACAATTTTCACAAATCCATCCACCATTCCGTTTGTAAAAATTCCATGAGTTGTATTTACAAGACCTCGAAATGGCATATTGTAGAAAAACAGAATATCAAGATTTGCTTCACCTTTCTTTTCACTGTCTTTCAGCATTTTATCAAGAATCCGGTAAATCAGACGTCCAACAGCTCCCTTAGCATAATATAACTGGCAAAACGCATCATTCTTCTCCAGTTCTCCCTTCCAAGTTCCATCCGGAATCCTGTGGCCAAGCAGTTTCTCATATGCTTCATCGGTAATTTTCTCAATATGACCTGTCTGGTACACATCTGGCAGTTCTTTATACGGATTCTCTGCCCCCGTTCCTTTCCTATAAATTTCTCCCTGCAAAACTGTTTCTCTGGAATTTTTTGCTATCATAATCTTATAGTTTCCTTCTTCAGTCTCCCAGTTTCCTGTTTGAACATTAAAATATTTAAATGTTCTATTTTCAAATGGAATCTCAACTTCTCTTGTTTCACCTGGCTGCAGAAATACTTTGCAGAATCCTTTTAATTCGTGAACTGGTCTGAAAACCGCTGGATTTTCTTTTTCAACATAAAGCTGAGCAATTTCAGCACCTGCTATTTTTCCCACATTGGTAATACAAAATCTAACACTGTTATCCGATAGTTTAAGATTTGAGTAGAAAAAATCTGTATAGCTCAATCCGAATCCAAAAGGAAACAGAACTTCTTTTTTTACAGTATCATAGTAACGGTAACCAACATACACACCTTCCCGATACTCACTATTTCTCTCTTTTCCAGGATAATAGGCATATGCCGGTGTATCCTCATAGCAAATCGGATAGGTTTCATTTAATTTTCCAGATGGATTTACTTTTCCTGTAATTACATCTAACATGGCGGAAGCTCCTGCCTGACCGCCAAGATAACCATGTAGTACTGCTTTCGCTTTTTTTATCCAGGGCATTTCCACTACACTTCCGGCGGATACTATCACAATAAGCTCTTTATTCATCTGAGCAACTGCATTTATAAGATCCAGCTGATTTTGTGGCATTTTCATGTGCACACGATCCATACCCTCAGACTCACTCGCCTCATCAAGTCCAACAAACAACAGTACCACATCTGCTTCCACTGCTGCTCTTTTTGCCATTTCCACAAGTTGTTGATCTGTTTCCTGGTTTCTGTGGTATCCTTGCTCGTATGTTATTTTTCCAGAAAAATATTTCTCAATTAAATCCATCACATTCTCTACTTTAGTAGGATTAACAAGAGAGGATCCAGCGCCCTGGTATCTTGCTTTCTCCGCAAATTCTCCTATCACTGCTATTTTCTTCTGGGAAGACAACGGTAAAATATGATCTTCATTTTTTAACAAAACAATGCTTTCTGCTGCGGCACGTCTGGCCAGCTTATGATGAGCTTCCACATCAAAGTTCTTTTTCCTCTGTTTCACCTTTTTGTGAACAGGAAGCATTACTGTCAGAATTTCATCAATGCGCTGATCCAGTACTTTTTCATCCATTTTTCCAGTTCTCACTGCCCTTACCAGTTCCTTTGCTGTTGTACCAGAATTTCCAGGCATTTCAAGATTGCTACCACATCTTACTCCCTCTACATGATTATTGCTTGCTCCCCAGTCAGAAACTACAATTCCCTGAAATCCAAAGGTATCTCTCAGTAATTTCTGCAATAAATACTGATTTTCATTTGCGTAAACTCCATTTATCTGATTATAAGAAGACATAATTGCTTTCGGAGCAGATTTTTCCACCATTGTTTCAAAGGCGGAAGTATAAATTTCTCTCAGCGTTCTTTCGTCTACTACTGAATTATTTGACATTCTTCGAAGTTCCTGGCTGTTGACAGCAAAATGCTTTGGACATGCAGCTGGCCCTTTGTCCTGAATTCCTTGTACATATGCAGCCCCCATTTCACCAGCCAGATAAGGATCCTCGCTGAAATATTCGAAATTTCTTCCACATAAAGGACTTCTTTTTATATTCATGCCTGGTCCCAGAATCATATCCACACCCAAAGATACAGCTTCTTCTCCCAATGCACCAGCCACTTCCTCTGCCAGATTTCTGTCCCAGCTATTTGCAATTGTTGCCGCAGTTGGAAAGCAGGTGGCTTCTTTACTTTTGTTAATTCCAAGCCAGTCTCCTGTGCCTTCCTGGGTACGCATCCCATGAGGTCCATCTGAAAGAAAAAATTCCGGTATTCCATATTTTTCAAAGCCGTATGTTTTCCACATACCTTTTCCACTCAGCATCAGTGCCTTCTCTTTTAAGGTCATTTTTTCAATTATCTTCTTATTTTTTAGCTCCACGCATTCTCATCCTTTTCTATTTATTTGCATACAAAAGGCCTGGCAAAGATAAATCCACACTTCCATTGCCAGGTCTTTTGATCATTCTCTGTTACTGTTTAATTTTCTTCCACAATTCCTGTAAAGCCTGCCACTACATTTAAAATCACTGCAATTACCACGATTACCGCATAAATAATATAGGACTTAATCTGACTGAACTGATACAGGCCTGATACCACGTAGCCAAATGCATCCAGCATAAGGCTGCAGCTCATAATAGCCGTAAGTGCTGTGACCACTGCATTCACTGGTGCAGCCCAGTTAATCAGTTCCTTTGCCCCTGCAATTTTCACTCCAGCCATTACCATTACTACTACAATAGCTGGAATTACAGATAATCCATATACCATTCCAAGCTGACTAAGTACAGTACGGTAAACCAGCAGACTCACCAGAGAAAGAAGAGCCCCTGCAATCACCAGATAAAATCCAGCCTTTTTTTCACCTGTTGTTTTTTTCATTCTGACTTCTCCTTTCTTATGCCTTCTTTATTTTTTTTGCATACAATACAACGAACAACAATGTAAGTAATGCCAGGAATACATCCACGCCATAGAAGGCCATCTGCCACCATGGAATTACAGATTCCATAACACTTGTATTCGTGATTCCGTTCATTGCATTTGTTTTTACAAGGTTATAAAGCCAGTACTTAATATTTTGCTTCATAGCTTCCTGAAAAGCTGTATCTTTTGAAATATCTGTTTTCACATCTTCCATCAGGCCGATTTCAGAATCTGCATATGCTGCAGAAGTAAGTGCAATACCGCCACCATTAAACACAATATCTCTCCAGTTCATGTAATCGGCACCATTGATCATATCTGTAACATAGGCACCGGTATAGCCCCATTCATTTCTTGTAATCTGCTCTAAAAGATTCTTGCTGGCACCAGAATAATCCACTCCAACGCGATTGAATGCAGTCATGGCACCACCCGCAATATTCTCTGCCATTGCGCCCTGGAAGCCTCTCAGCTCATTTTCTCTTGCAGCCTGCTCTGTAAAGAACACAGACATTCCGGAACGGTTGGTTTCCTGATGGTTATATGCAAAATGCTTTACTGCTGCCATAAGACCTTTTGACTGGGCTCCCTGGCAGACTGCCTTTCCAAGAATGTTTGTAAGCATGGAATCTTCTGAATAATATTCAAAGTTTCTTGCACAATAAACAGCTCTGTGAAGATTTAAGCCAGGCGCATTGATAACACTGATATTGGACCACAGTCCATCTTCTCCAAGAAGTTCTCCTTCACGCTCAACAATATCTGTATTAAATGTTGCAGCCACTACAACCTCTGTTGGGAATGTTGCCATGGAAGTATCCGCATTTTCATCATCTTCTCCTACATATGTAGGCTCATCAGAAAGATCTTTTGACCATCTTGCATTGTAACCAGCTACCTGATCATAGGAAAATCCGATAGGACCATCCTGCTCATAGGTTCTTGGAAGAAATATGGAGTCAATATTCTCAATGTCATCACCGCCATACTCTATGAACTGAATGGCCTCATCCAGAGACATCTGTTCAATCAACTGATCCCACATAGGATCATTAATATCGATCACGCCTGAATAATTACCATTTTCATCTGTTATCATCATGTCGATCAATTTCAGGCCGTTTTCTTTTCCCCAGGTTGTTCCCTCACCATTTTCTGTAAGTTCTGTTCTGCTGTTTCTCAGCCCCTCTATCATATCCTCTGTGGGAGTAATACTTTCCACTGCAGTCCAGCCCTTGCTCCAGTCTGTTCTTGTAGTATACTCTACTGTATCTTCAATCAAATTGTTAATATCACAATCCTGCAATGCGTTCTGTACATTTGCAGAATATGTTTCTATATCCTTTGCAGCCAGATTCCATACCTGGACATTCTCCGGATTGACCACTGCATCCTCATTTACAGACACAAGTCCATCCTCAGATCCATTCTTCTTTGCAAGAACATTATTCAGGGCCTCATGTGCACCATTTCCAAGAGCAAAGTAATAGTCGCCTTCATCCAGGATCCATGCACCTGTGGTTTCATCAGCTTTTACTGCATTTTCATCATAGCTTGCGAAATATGCCGGATTGATTTCGATTTCCACAGTTTCAGATTCTCCTGGTTCAAGAAGCTGTGTTTTTGCGATTCCTACCAGCTGGATTGCAGATTTTTCTATGCCGCCTTCTGTGTAAGGTGCCTGTACATAAAGCTGTGCCACATCCTTTCCTGCAACATCTCCTGTATTCGTAATCGTTACCGTAGCCTTTCCCACTGTTCCAGGCTGTACTTCTACACTTTCCAGCTTCTGCTCAAATGTTGTATAAGACAAGCCATATCCAAATGGATAACTTACCTCAGCTGCATAATCCCATGCATTCCCGGTAGAAGAGCCTTCTGTAGTATCTGCGTTTCCTCTTCCAAGAACACAATCCTCATAACGTGTTTCATAATACTTGTATCCATTGTAAATTCCTTCAGACTCTACTTCGAACCAGTCCCCCTTATTTGCTTCTGTAAGGCTATCCATTTCACCGGATGTGGAACTGTTAGAATAGGTATAAATTCCAAAATTCACCATGGAAGGCGCAGATGTGGAGTTTACTGCGTATGTATCGGAAATATGACCGGATGGATTGGCCTCTCCGCTAAGTACATCTGCAACACCAAGAAAGCCATACATTCCTGGCAGTCCTGTCCAAAGAATAGAATCGATTTCCTCGTTTTCTTTTAATTCTTCTATTTCAATCGGATTGTCTGAATTTATCAGCACAATCACCTTTGTGCTATGCTCCTTTGCAAGAGCAATCATCTGGCGCTCATACTCAGACAATGCTAATGGACGTTCAAAACTGTCTCCAGAGGTTGTATTTACCATATCAGGTTCATAATCTGCTGCCTCTGAGCTGTCTCTTGAAATTACAACTACAGCCGCTGTATCATCTGCACTTTTTAACAGCTCATCTGAATATTCACTGGCAGGTATCTCACCGATGGGATAATCCTTATTTTCTTCATACATCGGACCAAAGCCAGGTGTAAGACTGTGTCCAGGCTGTCCGAAACCGCCCATTCTCATGTATTTGGCTGCAGTATCACTGGAATAAAAATCGATCATATCCTGATTCACGTTGTACTCTTTTTCTGAAAAAGCTTCCTCTAATCCGTAGAAAACAGCGTCCTCCGGACCTGCAACAGAAGAACCGATCTCGCCGCCCAGAGTGGGAACATGAGAGTTCATTCCCCATAAGGTTACTTTCTCGCTTGTTTTATCAAGAGGAAGCGCTTCATTTGTATTTTTGAAAAGAACACTTCCTTCTTCACTGATTTCTTCTGCAAGCTGCTTTTTCGCATCAATCAGATCCTGGACAGAAGAAAATTCAGAGTCAAAGTAAATGGAATCGCCCGTTCCATCTCCTTTTTCAACCAGCTTAAAACTGGATGTTCCAAGCTTTGAGTTGATAAAATCTGTTCGCGTGGCTGCTACTGCAGTTGCGGCACTGCTCACCGCCAGAAGCGTAGCAGATAAGCCAGCCAGTCCACGCATCACATTTTTCTGTTTCATAGATGAATCCTCCTTTTTCTTATGTAAGAGGATTATAACATCCAGAAATCTGCAATATCTTTTTTTGACGTAAAACAGCATTTTTTTACGTAATCTGATACTTTATTCAATTATGCTTTTTCTTGCCGCTTCTTTTTGTGCATTTTGTATATTGTTTAGTTTTATTTTTGTGTATATTTACTGTTAATGCAAAAGTCATTGGCTATACTATATTATTTTATTCATCCTCGGGTAATGGAATTAAAATGCGCAACTCGAACCATCCATCTTTTACAGATACCGTCAGGGAACCTTTATACTTCTCAGCAATCTCTTTCATGCTCTTTAAACCAAATCCATGATAAAGCCGATCCTCCTTCGTTGTAATCGGCAATTGGTTCTTCATCTTCAACACTCCCTGAAAACTGTTTTCTATTTTGATCCGAAGAAAGCTTTTTTCCTGGGAGACAGTAACATGAATCAGCCTTTTCTCTGGATTTTCCATTTTTTCCGCACTTGTAATCGCGTTATCAAGTGCATTTCCGAATATGGAGCAGATATCCATGGGATTTAGAAAATCCAGGGCTTTTCCATCTGCCACACAGGTCATCTGAATATTTTTTTCCTGACAGTTAAGACTTTTCGTTGTAAGAATGGTATCTAAAATATGGTTTCCTGTTTTATTCTCAGCTTCATATTGCTGAATTTCTTTTTCCATTTTATTCAGATATGCAATTTTTTCTTTCTCAGAAATTTCCATTTTTAAAAATTCTATCTGATGCTTCAAGTCATGATATTTCTGGTTGATCAGATCAATACTGGTTCTGGATACCTGATAATTGGCATACTGCATTCTATGTAATGCTGCCATCTGTGCCATTTCCACTTTTTCATGGGATTCTTTCAAAATAATATGATATGCGCTAAGAAGACTTACGCCAGCAATATCTACAATTGTCCGGATAATATAAATATCCCCCGGAACTTTGCTGGAAAAAGGCGTACTGGCACTTACATAGCTTAAATTGCTGGCCGCGATCATACAGACACACATAACCACAGAAATAACAACTTCCTTTCTCTCTACATGGAGGTGTTTCTGATCACGGTTTATATATTTTTCTACCATAAGAAAAAACACAAACAATGCTGCTAATGTACCAGCGGTAATCAGACACTGGACAGATACAGAATAGGAAACTCTGCGATTTTCAAATACATAAGACACTAGCTGCCATCCCAAAGCTCCTGCAAGTTCTCCAAACGCATAAGCGCGCACAGCATAATAAATTACATTCCGCCGGTTCATATCACAAACGGTATAGATCATAAGGGTGGTAAATATAAAAGCACCCATAATACTTGGAATAAACAAAACAGTGGAAATATCTCTGGTTAAAAAGTTGTAAATTAGATACATAAGCTCCAGAATAATCAGTTCCGCATAGCTCCATATATCCTTACGTCTTCTTGGATTGAACGATGTATATATAATAACTCCCAGGAAATTTGCCAGCACATAAATAAAACCTGGAGTTTTTGATAAATCATATTCAAAAAAATAATTATATATATTCTGAGCCATCCGTATCCCTCCTATTTTGAAACTTCATTCAGATAATCGTTGATTGCATCCATCAGCTGTTTTCTTCTTGCCCTGGAAACTGCAACCACATATTTTCCAAGAAATACATCATTATTCTGAACCCGTTCCACATGGGCGAGATTAATCAGGTAACATTTATTGCAACGAAAAAAACTAAAATTTTTCAAAGCTTCTTCTGCGTCTTTCATAGACCCCCGTGCCGCATAACTCTCACCTGTTGTATAATAAATCAGTTCATGGTCTCTAACTTCCACGTAAACCAGCTCCTGCACATCAATACGCTGTATTCCATTTCGAATTGCAATGGTTGTATACTGGCGTTTTCTCACTGCCATTCTTTCTATGGCATGATTGATTGTTTTGGAAAATGCGAAGTATGTAATAGGCTTCAAAATATAATCAAAAGCCTGAACCTTGTAGCCTTCCATCACATACTGTGGCATGTTGGTAATAAAAATAATCACCACTTCATGATCTAGCTTTCTGATTTCCTCTGCTGCTTCCATTCCATTGACAAAACTCATCTCAATATCCATCAGAATAATATCGAAGTCCGCTTTATAGGACTCCAAAATTCCGTCTCCATCTGTAAATTCCTTAATCTGGAAACTTTCCCCCAGCTGTGTCTCCATCTTTCCCAGATATTCCCTGTATTGCTGACGATATTCTTTGTCGTCTTCCACAATTGCAATTGTGATCATAATGCATTTCCCCTTTTACCTTTTCCATTGAAGTTATGATAACATGAAAAAATTTTTCCGTAAAGCTACAACGTCACTTCTTGTAATTCCATGGCAGGTATGGTACAATTTATCCGGTTAACGGAATGCAGTACCAGGGGGAGCGCCCTTGTGCTGCGGTCAGGATTTGTGATGACGAAAACCAGATTGCGAGGGAGCCCGTAGGTCCGGGTTGAGAGGATCCCGTCAGGATCGACCGAAACCTGTTCACCTGTTTTTTGCAGGTGGATTGTCAGCATCTGCTCGAAAGTCATTTTCGATACATGCTGAGAGGCATGTATTTTTTTGTTTACGCAAATAAGAATAATGGGAAAACCTTTTTTCAAACATGTTATGGTGTGAAATTT
>CAKRRG010000065.1 GCA_934394545.1 uncultured Blautia sp. | reverse complement strand
TCATAAACTCCCAGAATGTATCTGTGGAATACCTCCCCCTGGCGGTCTGCCGGAAGTGCTGCCGAATAACATTCTGTAATGCTTCTGTTCATGTCCCATTTAATGTAAGAAATCTTTGCTTCTGAAAGGATCTTATACATCATATCATAAATACAGTCCACAACTTCTTTTCTGGAAAAATCCAATACATACTGATTTCTTCCGTGGCAGGAATTTCTCTTAGGTGTCTGCAGGATCCAGTCTGGATGTGCACGGTAAAGATCAGAATCCTTATTTACCATCTCTGGTTCAAACCACAAGCCAAACTTCATTCCCATTTCTTCAATACGGTCAGCAAGTCCCTTGATTCCAAACGGAAGCCGTTTCTTATTTGCTACCCAGTCACCAAGACCAGCATGGTCATTGCTTCTTTCCCCAAACCAGCCATCATCAAGAACAAATAGTTCTACTCCGCATTCTTTCGCTTTGGCAGCAATCTCTACAAGACGATCTTCTGTAAAATCAAAATAAGTGGCTTCCCAGTTATTATTAAGAATTGGTCGTGGACGGTCTCTCCAGTAACCTCTTGCCAGTCTCTTCTGATATAACTTATGGAAGGTCTGGCTCATTCCATTTAAGCCCTGATCTGAAAATACCACTACTGCTTCCGGAGTCTGAAAGCTCTCACCGCAGTCCAGCTTCCAGTCAAAATTCTGCGGGTTGATTCCAACAGTGACGCGGGTAGTATTATGGGTATCTACCTCTGCCTGCATTCTGTGATTGCCACTGTAAATAAAACTAAATCCCATAACCTCTCCGGAATTTTCTGTTGCTGATGGACGTCTCAGCACAATAAAGGGATTATGCTCATGGGAGGAATTTCCTCTGATACTTCCTACAGACTGGGTTCCCTGTTCCAGAGCCCGTTCTATAATATGGCGTTCTCTGGACCACGCTCCTGAAAACTGCATCCATACATAATCCTTGTCCGGAAGATCCAGATTAAGGCTCATTGCAGTTAACAAATGGACCGGAGCACTTCCCTCATTAACAAATCTGGCGCTTCTTGCCAGGATTCCCTTCTGGGAAAAAATAGTATAAAGAAGCTCCAGTACAATACCAGTTACCTCATCCTTCAGCTTCACACGTAAAGTCTGTGCTTCCTTCTCGCTTTCTGTATAAGTCGCAGGAAGTCCCGGAAGCTTCGGCTTACCCTCTGTAATAGAATGACTGGTATAGATGAACTCAGAAATCCTGCTGCCATTTTCCTGAAGAATCTCAACTGCAGGATAACGATAATCAGAGTTTCCATATACCGGATATTCCAGCTTCAGATGTTCCAGAGAAAATTTACGGTTTCCCTCATAGACACAGGCTGCCATTGCTCTCTGCTTTGTTTCAAGAAGATAAGAAAAATCTTCCCTGTCATGGATCCTTTTACCAAAATATAAGTTGCCCAGATTTCCATTTGGGAGTACACACATAATATAACTGATTTCGTCATTAAATAAATGGAAGGTCTTTGAACCTTCATGGAAAATAATGCTCATAACGATCCCCTTTCCCTGATAAACTGCTTGTTTTAATTAAATTTATTATAGGAAAAGTTGTTCTAAAGCGTTATGGCATTATGTTTACAAAAGCCTTCAAAATGTTAACTGTTCATCAACTGCTCCAATTCCGTCTTTGACCTTTCCAGATTTCTCCGGCTTCTATTTCTATCCAGTTTGCGGAACTGAGTTGGTGTCAGTCCGATTTCCTGCTTAAATACCCTTGCAAACCTTTCTGCGTTCCCATAGCCACAGGATTTTCCTACAGCTTCCACAGACAGCTCCGTAAGGGTTAATAGCTCTTTTGCTCTTGTTACACGATATTTCTTCAGGAAATCTTTTGGCGAAATGTTAAGCTCATTCATGAATATGGTATACAGATAACTGCGGTTAATGTTTAAATGCTCAGCCAGCTCATATACCCCAATGCCACTGGCATATTCATTCTTTATAAATGCCATGGCTTCTTTAACATATCCCCCGTATCCGTTTTTATTCCAATCTTCTGTATCTTTGGAGCTGCCCAGATAAGAATCGATTACCAGATCCTGTGCAAGGACAGAAAAAAAATCGTATAATTTTCCCTGCAGATAGTACAGATTTGAAGTAGTCATCTTTGTATGCTTCAGCATATCCAATACGATTTTTTTTAATTCATCGCCTCTTTCCGACCTGAAAATCAGCTGTTCACTATTTAATCCGATATCACGGATATATTTACCGGCATTGGTTCCCCCCACTCCAATCCACAGGTAACTCCAGGGGTCCTCTTTGTCTGCCTGATAAAAGGTCTGGGTATCCGGTTCAATGAGAAATCCCTGTCCTGCAGTAAGACAGTGAGTCTGACCGGCAGCCTGGTATCTTCCTTTCCCCTTTAATACAAAATGAATCAGATAATGCGGGCGTGATGCCGGGCCATAGCAATGCAGTGGCTTGCATTGCGCATAGCCACTGTAGCTTAAATAAAATTCTTTAAATTTCGGTTCCTGTAACTGCAGGACATAAGAATTTTCCATAATAAAAATCTGCTTTCTACTAAAAATTACTCTCCTTGCGGTTTCCCTGCTCTCTGCAGGCATTTCCTATATTTGTCAGGCAAAGCACTGTCCCTACCAGGAAAAGTCCGGGAATCAGAATGATCCACCATG
Source organism: uncultured Blautia sp. (assembly GCA_934394545.1). Taxonomy (GTDB): domain Bacteria; phylum Bacillota; class Clostridia; order Lachnospirales; family Lachnospiraceae; genus Blautia_A. The sequence continues at coordinate 13,535 of CAKRRG010000065.1, read as the reverse complement.
AGCCTGTCATCAGCGCCTTTTCAGATAATGACAGCATACTTCCCCAGGTAATTACCTCTATAGGAAGGCCAATTCCCATAAAGCTTAAGGTGGCTTCTGAGATCATGGCAGTTCTTACATTCATGACTACCATAAACATAATAGAGGAAAAGAAATTCGGTACCAGATGCTTCCACAAAATATGAAAGAATCCGGATCCCATACATCTTGCTGCAATAATATACTCGCTGTTTCTGATCTGACGTACCTCGGTACGCACTACCTTGGCGATGCTTGTCCAGCTGGTAACTCCGATTACAAAAGATAAGCTGAGTACATTTGCATTTCCCATAATAGCCTGTAATAATATGATCAGAAGAAGAGATGGAATACTTAAAAATACTTCTGTAAATCTCATGATCAGTTCATCCAGCCATGCCGGTGCCACACCACTGAATGCACCAATTACCACTGCAATGAAAGTAGAAATCACCGTAGCCAGTCCACCGATCATAAGAGAGATTCTTCCACCATACCAGATCATGGAAAAAATATCCCTTCCCATGGTATCCGTACCAAAAAGGAACTCTTTATCCGGTGCCTTATTGTAGTTCAAAAGATCCATATAAGTAGGATCCTTTGTCATGATCAATTCCGCACACAGGCATCCAAGCACAATAAGCAGTAATACTATAACAGAAACTACAGGCTTTCCCTCGTACCATTTTTTCTTTTTTTCCGGAATTACTTCTGCCCTTCTGCGGCTGCCTGCCAGTTCAAATGAATTATTTGTCATCCTTCCACTACCTCCGATTTCTCGGTTATTACTTCATCCTTCATACGAGGATCGATCTGTTCATTGATAGTCTGGCTGACAATATTGCAGAAAATCACCAGGATTCCAGACATCATGCAAAGAAGCATCAGCAGGTTATAATCGTGGTATCTGGCACTCTCATAAGACAGCGCTCCGATTCCCGGATATGAAAAAACACTTTCTACTACGTAGGTTCCTCCCAGTACATGAGGTACTGCAATAGCCATAATACTCAGATAAGCCGGCAATACATTTCGGATACAGTGACGGAACATAAGAGTTCTCTTATTTAAGCCCTTTGCCTTTGCAAGAAGCACATAGTCAGCACGGACTTCTTCCAGGATCTTGTTTCGGATCATGTAAGCATAATACCAGAGATGCTCCAGAACTACAATCGTTAACGGCATGATCAGATGAAGAATCCTGTCTCCAATATCTCCCGCCTTCTGAGTACTATAAGCACCACTGCTTGGCAGAAGCTTAAGATTTACGGAAAAAACCAGAATCAGCACCAATGCCATCCAGAATTCCGGAATACAACTGGATATAGTTCCAAGCTTACACAAAATCTTGTCTGCCAGACCGTTTTCTTTCCAGGCACAGAGAATTCCCAGAAGAAGAGAGCCTGCAAAAATAAACAAAAATCCAACGCCTCCAAGAAGCAGTGTGTTCCCAATTCGTCCGCCGATGACTTCCACTACATCCTGTTTATATTTAAAGGAAATTCCGAATTCTCCATGAAAAGCATTCTTTACCCACTTTACATACTGGGTAGAGATAGGCTCATTCAGTCCCAGCTTCTCCATAGCCCATTCCCGCTCCTCCGGGCTCATTTTCTCTGTACGGTCGCCATAATAGGAAATCAGAGGATCTCCCGGGGCAAGACGTGCCACATAAAAAACGGCAACAGATAATATAAACACAGAAATCAGGAATATCAGACATTTTTTACCATAGTATGTCAGCTTTTTAGGTCTCATTTTTGCTGTACTCCTTTTTTATTTTTTTCACATGGAAGCATTGCAAAGTGTCCAGGTGACACTTCTGTCCACACACTGTTTTCCATACCTTCCCCATCATAGTGCTGCAAAACCCTCGCTCTTTCCCTGATGGGATCCGGAACAGGAATTGCAGACAGCAGGGTTTTCGTATAGGGGTGAACCGGATTAGCGTACAGCTCTTCTGATGGAGCCAGCTCTACCAGCCTGCCCTGATACATAACACCAACCCTGTCACAAAGATATTCTACCATGGCCAGGTCATGAGCAATAAACAGAAACGTAAATCCATGCTCCTCCTGCAAATGGCGGAACAGGTTTACGATCTGTGCCTGTATGGACACATCCAGAGAAGCAATTGGTTCATCTGCCACCAGGAATTCCGGTTCCATACAAAGCGATCTGGCGATCGCTACACGCTGTCTCTGTCCACCTGACAGCTCAGACGGATACCGTTCCAGATAACTGTTCTCCAATCCCACATATTCCATCTGAAAGGCCGCTTCTTTTCGGTAGCTTCCTCTTTTTGGTATTATGTGCTGAATTTTCATTGGTTCTGCAATAATATCTTCCACTTTCATTTTCTGATTCAGACTGGACGCGGAATCCTGAAAGATCATCTGCCTTCTGGTCTGAAGCATCTTTTTATTTTTCCGAAATTCTTTTTTATCACAGATATTTACGTTGTTATACCATATTTCTCCTTCTGCAGGCTGATAAATATTCATCAGACACCGGGCAACTGTGGATTTCCCGGAACCGGATTCTCCCACCAGTCCAAATATTTCACCTCTGTGGATCTGAAAGGAAACATCATCCACAGCACGCACTGTGACCTTTTTCGTCAGATGAAACTGCTGGGTCAGATGTCTGACATCCAATAGTACTTCTTTATTCAACGCTTCGTTCCTCCATAGGTGATTTGATCTTCGGTGCTCTCGGGTCCAGAAGCCAGGTTGCCGCATAATGGGTATCTGTTATCTGAAACATTGGTGGCATTTCCTCATAGTCAATATTCAGGGCATATTCATTTCGACAGGCAAAAGCATCCCCTTTCAGAGGTCCTGTCAGTGTAGGAGGCATACCGGGGATGGTATACAGCTGCTCTTTTCCATTTGCAAATGCCGGAAGTGATTTCATAAGCCCCCAGGTATATGGATGTCTCGGATCATAATATACTTCTTCCGCTGTACCGATTTCCACAATCTTACCTGCATACATTACCGCTACCCGATCTGCCACTCTGGCAACCACTCCCAGGTCATGGGATACCAGTATGGTAGCAGTTCCAAGCTTCATCTGAATTTTCCTGAGAAGATCCAGGATCTGCGCCTGAATAGTCACATCCAGGGCAGTGGTTGGTTCATCTGCAAACAAAATATCCGGGTCTGCTGCCAGTGCAATGGCCATAACACATCTCTGACGCATTCCCCCGGAAAACTGCCAGGGATACTGATGATAACGTTCCTTTGGATGAGAGATTCCCACCAGCTCCATAAGTTCCAGTGCTCTTTCGTATACCTGATCCTTCGTATAGTCTTTTCTGTGGAGCCTCACAGCTTCTGCAATCTGTTTTCCAATTTTTATGGTTGGGTTCAGAGATGTCATGGGATCCTGAAAAATCATGGAAAATACTTTTCCACGCAATTTCTGCATCTCTCTTTCCCCATACCCTGTAATATCCTGTCCATTGATGGAGATACTGCCGCTTTTTATTCTGGCACTCTTTGGCAGAAGCTTCATGATACTTTTACAAAGCACACTTTTTCCGCATCCGGATTCTCCTACAATGGCCAGCACTTCTCCCTTCTTTAACGCAAAAGAAACATCCCGAACCGCTTGTACTTCACCGGCTGGGCTGTCTATGCTTACTGAAAGATGTTTTACCTCTAATAAATGTTCCATTTTCTGTCCTTTATCTAATCGTGTGAAAAGGGGGCACACCCGTGCCCCCGCCACATTCATTATCTTTCCTTATTCTTCAATTGTCCAATCTGCAACATTCCAGAAAATACCAACTCCGTGATGTCCCATAACGGTATCAGGATCGATTCCCTTAATATTGCTGTCTGCTACATAGTTTGCGTCAATATAACAGATCATTGCATAAGCAGGATCCTCAGCAAGCGCTTCCTGGAACTTGGCATAAGCCTCTGCACGAACCTCTGGGTCATCGGACTGTCTTGCTTCTGTCAGATACTGGTCAACCTTTTCGTTGGAATAGCTGGAGTAGTTCGCTCCCTTATCTGTTCCAAATACTTTATATGTATGATCATCCGCATCAAATGGGCTTCCCCAGCCAATGAGGAATGCCATCTGTCCAGCCCAGTCTGTCTGTGCCGGGATTTCTACAGATACATCCATACCGATTTCTTTCAGCTCCTGTGCTGCGATCTGAGCCATATCGATACGTACCTGATCTCCTGCACTTACGCTGATCACAAATCCGACTTTCTCACCATCGCGATAATAGAAGCCGTCATCACCCATTTCACAGCCTGCTGCTTCCAGAATTTCTTTTGCTTTTTCCGGATTATAATCATAATGCTCTACATTTTCGTTGTTGTAGATATTTCTCTGAAGAGGACCATAGGCCGGCATTCCCTGTCCCAGGATTACTGCATCAATGATAGCCTGACGGTCAAGCGCATAGCATACTGCCGGGATCAGGTCACGGTTTTTCTGCCAGTATTCATTGCCAAAGTTAAACATGATACCACGATAATCTGCAGTCTTCATATCATAGCAGGTAAATGCGTCGTCATCTGCAAATGTAGCCGCATCCTTCGGTGTTAACAGCGCAAGATTCAGCTCTCCGGATTTTAACTGCAGTGCCTTTGCATTATCATCTGGTACGATTTTAAATACGACTTTGTCAATGTTAGGCTCGCCCTTAAAATAATTCTCGTTCTTTGTCAATGTGATTGCCTGTCCTTCATCCCAGGATTCGATCATATATGGGCCTGTTCCAATCGGATGGCGGAAGAAATCCGATGTCTGCATATCTTCGCCTTCCAACAGATGCTTCGGAAGTACTGCCATGGTCATATAGTCAAGAAATGCAACGTTTTTGTCTTCCAGTTTAAATGCAACTGTATGAGCATCGATTACATTGATTTCTTCAACATCCTCGTAGTTCGGTGCATTCTCAGAACCGTTTTCTGGATCCATGATCGCTTCAATTGTAAACTTAACGTCCTCTGCTGTCACAGGCTCCCCATCCTGCCACTTTGCATCTTCCACCATATGGAATGTGTAGGTATTGGTTTCGTCATCGAAATCCCAGCTTTCAGCCAGTGACGGTACTACCTGGTTATCTCCGTCATGAGCAGTTAATCCGTTAAAAATCAGAATATTGATCTCGCCATGCTCATCCATAGCCGGATTGATCCTGGTATAATCGCCGCTTCCATAAACCAGAGTTTCACCTTCCGCAAAGACGGTCATCAATGTTCCGGCACAGGCCAGTGTCATAGCCAGAACCGTTCCGGCTATCATAAGTGTTCTCTTTTTCATTTGTCGTTCCCTCGCTTTTTCTTAATTAATACCTGTGGTTTATGATAACAGAATATCCGGTTATCCATAAGCCCTGTGGGGGGATATTGACACATTCTGATTTCTCGCAAATATATTCTCTTTTGGAATGTTTTTTTTATAAAATATATTGAAAAATGCCAATTCCTGTGATATTCTATGTAACAGTGTATTTCTACACAGTACGAATGACCGTCATGCCCGTACAGTCAGCAGGTTATTCGTAACTCAGGAGAGTCTCTTCAAAAAATGAAAGGAAGAGCGCCGAAGGTGTACGCAGCATTTTTCATGCTGTTAATCTCTCAGGCAAAAGGATGGAGGAAAGAGAACATGTTTACACAAATCAACAACTTTATCACCTGGTTTGACGGAGTCGTATGGGGACTTCCGTTGATCATTCTGATCCTGATCACAGGATTCCTTTTAACCGTTCGGTTAGGCTTTTTACAGGTAAGACATCTTGGAAAAGCACTGAAATTCATGGTACGAAATGAGGAAGGCGGCGAGGGCGAGGTAACAAGCTTTGGAGCCCTTTGTACAGCTTTGTCAGCTACCATTGGAACCGGTAATATCGTAGGTGTTGCCACTGCTATCGCAGCTGGTGGACCGGGAGCCTTATTCTGGATGATCGTTGCAGCATTCTTCGGTATGGCAACCAAATATGCAGAAGGACTTCTTGCGATCAAATACCGTACCATTGACAAGGACGGACACGTTCTTGGCGGACCATTCTATTACATTGAGAACGGAATGGGAAAACAGTGGAGATGGCTTGGAAAGATTTTCGCATTCTTCGGAGCTGGCGTTGGTCTTTTCGGAATCGGTACCTTTACACAGGTAAATGGTATTGCTTCTGCAGTAAAGAACTTTTTTGATCCGGATACAGCTTACACAGTTTCCCTTTTTGGAAATACATATTCCTGGGCTACCGTTATTGCCTGCCTGATCCTTACCTTATGTGTAGGACTGGTCGTACTTGGCGGTATCCAGCGTATTGCAAAAGTATCACAGATTATCGTACCGTTTATGGCTGTTCTGTATGTCGCACTTGCACTGATCATTATCATCACAAATATCACTGCAGTTCCAGGTGCAATTGCTACTATTGTAAAAACAGCATTTAACGGCAGTGCACTTGCCGGCGGTGCCATGGGAACTATGGTAGTTGCCATGCAAAAGGGTATTGCCCGTGGAATCTTCTCAAATGAATCCGGTCTTGGTAGTGCTCCTATCGCAGCAGCTGCTGCTCAGACAAAGGAGCCAGTTCGTCAGGGACTTGTTTCCATGACCGGTACATTTATTGATACCATCGTAATCTGCACAATGACAGGTCTTTCTATTGTCATTACAAAAACCTGGAATACAGGACTTGAGGGTGTTGCCATTACTACAGCCGCATTCCAGAAGGGACTTCCTTTCCCAGCTCAGTTTGCATCCTTTGCACTGATGCTGTGCCTTGTATTCTTTGCATTTACCACCATCCTTGGATGGGATTATTATGGAGAAAGATGCCTCGAGTATCTGTTTAACCGCAATATGACAGCTGTAAAGACCTACCGCTGGTTATATATCCTCTGCGTATTCTTTGGACCATATATGACAGTTGCAGCTGTTTGGAATATTGCAGATATTTTCAACGCCTTGATGGCATTCCCGAACCTGATTGCATTGCTTACTTTAAGTGGTGTGGTTGTCAGGGAAACAAAAGATTTCTTTAAAAGACATAAAAATTATCAGTTTTAGAAAACTTGACTAAGACAAAAAAACTTCTCTGATACGATGCTTTTAGCCGTCCAGAGAAGTTTTTTAACCGAATAAAGTAAGTCCCCTTGATTATAATGATTCCGGCTTAAACAGATCACTGATGCTGTCACCATTTCTGTGGATTCCATCTACTGCAAACTCTGCCCACTCCCCAATATTGGTTGCATGGTCTCCGATTCTCTCATAGTATTTGGAAATCATCAGAAGATCCAGAACTTCATCACTTGAATATCCCATTCTGTTCATATCCAGTGCTTTTCTCACCTTGTCAAAAAGATTATCCAGAACCTCATCACTGTCGATTACCCTTTTCGCCAGTTCACTTTTTCCTTCTACATAAGCAGTGACGCTGTCATTTACCATATGCATGGCATGATCTGCCATTTCCTGAAGGGGAATTGCTGTAACAGGTACATGAACACTTCCTGTATTCATGATCTCAGCTATATCCGTTGCCTGATCTCCAATACGTTCCATGTCTGTAACCATCTTAAGAGCTGCGGAAATTTTACGAAGATCACTGCCAACCGGCTGCTGCTTCAGGAGGAGCTGCATACAAAGAGCTTCAATATTATGCTCTTTGTCATCAATTTCTTTCTCGATTTTTGCAATCTCTTTTGTTGCAGCCTCTCGTACCTCCACGCTTGCCAGAATCTGGCAGGTTTTCATAATTGCCTGACTGCACAGATTTCCCATTTCCAGGACCTCGTCTGAAAGTCTGGAAAGCTTTGCGGTATATACGTCTCTCATATCAACCGAACCTCCCTGTAATATACTCTTCTGTTTTCTTATTCTGTGGTCTTGAAAACAGTTCTGTGGTATCGTTATATTCAATGATCTCACCGAGCAGGAAGAATGCTGTTTTATCTGAAATACGTGCTGCCTGCTGCATATTGTGAGTTACGATCACGATGGTATACCGGTCTTTTAATTCCAGAGCCAGATCCTCAATATGAGAGGTTGAAATAGGATCCAGTGCTGAGGTAGGTTCATCCATAAGAAGTACTTCAGGCTCTACTGCAAGGGCTCTTGCAATACAAAGTCTCTGCTGCTGTCCACCGGACATGCCAAGTGCGCTTTTTTTCAGACGGTCTTTTACCTCATCCCAGATAGAAGCGTTTCGAAGTGCCCGTTCCACAATGTCATCCAGCTTCTCTTTTGAATGGATTCCGTGAGTGCGGGGACCATATGCAATATTATCGTAAATACTCATTGGAAATGGATTTGGTTTCTGAAAAACCATTCCCACACGTTTTCTCAGCAGGTTTACATCAATATCTCCGTAAATATCCTCACCATCAAGGCGGATATCTCCTGTGATCTTACATCCCTCCACCAGATCATTCATACGGTTTAAGGATTTCAGTAAAGTAGACTTTCCACAGCCACTTGGACCGATGAAAGCTGTAATTTTCTTTTCCGGAATATCCAGATTAATATTTTTTAATGCATGGAACTGGCTGTAGTACAGATCCATGTTTTTTACATCTATTTTACCCATAGTTCTCCTCTTTGTTCCACGATTATTGGCCGTTTGCAGCTTTTCCCAGTCTCTTCGCACATGTTCCTGAAATCCAGTTCAGCACAAGTACAAATACCAGCAGTATAACAGCCGTTGCGTATGCCTGATCCATATAAAGGCCTTCACTGGAAAGTACATACATATGTACTGCAAGAGTTCTTCCAGAGCCCATCAGACTTCCAGGAACCTTTGCAACAGCACCAGCTGTGTAAATAAGTGCTGCTGTCTCACCTACAATACGTCCTGTTGCAAGCACCACACCGGAAAGGATTCCGGGAATTGCACTTGGAAGCACAACCTTGAATACTGTACGGAGCTTTCCTGTGCCAAGACCAAAAGACGCCTCTCGGTAAGCATCCGGAACACCAAGAAGAGCCTCCTCTGTAGTGCGGATGATCAGCGGCAAAATCATAATTACCAGTGTCATAGTGCCTGACAGAAGGGAATATCCCCAGTGAAGAGCCGTACTGAAAAACAGAAGACCAAACAAGCCGAAAATAATGGATGGAATTCCCTGAAGTGTCTCTGTGGTAATACGGATTACCTTTACCAGTCTGCTTCCTTTTTTGGCATACTCAACCAGATAGATTGCTGCAAAAACACCAAATGGTACTGCTATAATAAGTGTAAACAATGTAATGATCAGAGTATTGATCAGCGCTGGCATCAAGGATGCATTCTCGGAATTGTATTCTAGTGCAAACAGATCCGGTGTCAGATTTCCAACACCTTTTATCAGGATAAAGCCTACCAGAAATGCCATAACAGCTACTGTAAGAAGTGCTGCAAACCATACCAGCAGTCTCAAAATGGCAGAACCGGGATGATTTTTCCAATAAGATAATTTGCTTTTACTCATCTTCTGCTCTCCTCTTCAGGGCTGATACACAAAGGTTGATGATCAGGATAAATACAAACAGTACTACACCTGTTGCAATCAGCGCTTCTCTGTGGAGGTCTGTTGCATAGCCCATTTCAATTACGATATTTGCAGTCATGGTACGAAGTCCTTTAAACAGTCCCTGGGGCATCCAAGTCTGGTTTCCTGCTACCATAATCACAGCCATTGTTTCTCCGATAGCACGGCCGATTCCAAGAACCACACCTGCCAGAACACCTGATTTTGCAGCCGGAAAAACAGTGCAAAAAACACTTTTTTCATGGGTTGCTCCAAGTGCAAGTGCCCCTTCATAATAGCTTGTGGGAACACTCTTTAAGGCAGGCTCTGCAACACCTGCTACAGTTGGAAGGATCATAATTCCAAGCAGTACAGAGGCTGTCAGCATGGTGCTTCCGTCATGGCCTGTAAGCTGGCGAAGCAGGGGAACAAATACTGTCAGTCCGAAGAATCCATAAACAACAGATGGGATTCCTGCAAGAAGATTTACCATTGCCTTTAATGGTCCATACAAAGACTTCGGACAATAAAAAGCCAGAAAAATTGCCAGAAGAAGTGCTGTGGGTACTCCCACTACAATTGCTCCGGCGGTCACATAGATACTTCCAAGGATAAATGGAAAAATTCCGTATAGTCCGTTGGATGGCTTCCATTTCATTCCAAACAGGAAGTCCGGCAGGCCGATTTTCGCCATTGCCGGGATTCCGTTTGCGAAAAGGAAAATACAGATTAATGCAACAGCCAGCACCGAAGTGCAGGCTGCTACAAGGAACACGATTTTCATTACCTTTTCATTGATTGATTTCATAAATTCGTTCCTTTTTATTCGGAAAGTTATTTGTTATGCGTTATTTTTATTATTTTGCAAGGTCTTCCCATGTTGTGATGTTGCCAGTGTAGATATCCTTTACCTGCTCACTTGTAAGCTCTTCTACACCGCTATCGTTATTTACGATAACTGCAATACCATCTTTAGCAATTACAGTTGCTATAAGACCAGCCTCAGTCTCGCTGTCTTTTAAATCACGGGATGCCATTCCGATATCGCAAAGGCCATCAATTGCAGATGTCATACCTGTTGTGGAATCGCTCTGCTGAACCTCAATATCTACTTTGTCGTTTACTGCTTTATATCCTTCTGCAAGTTTTTCCATAACAGGTGTTACAGAAGAGGAACCAGCTACTACAACTTTTCCTTCTACATCAGCTGCTTCATATGCAGGTTTATCGCCTACTGAGATGTATCCATTGTCTTCAATGATCTTCTGTCCATCTGCACTCATGATGTATGTAATGAAATCCTGTGCAGCTTCGCTTACATCCTCTTTTGTTGCAATGTTGAATGGACGAACCACTTTGTAATCTCCGGATTCAATGTTTTCTGCTGTTGCCTCTGCTCCGTCGATTTTTAATGCTGTTACACTGTCATCCAGAGAACCAAGGGATACATATCCGATTGCGTTCTCATCCTGAGCTACTGTGCTTAACATAACGGATGTGCTGTTTGTGATCTTTGCTGCTTCTGTTGTATTGTCTACTTTATTTCCATCTGCGTCTTTTTCTTCAATTCCAAACAGTTCAATGAATGCACCTCTTGTACCGGATCCGTCTTCTCTGGAGCAGATTGTAATATCTCCGGAAGCTGCTGCCATTGCTGTTGTTCCCATTGTTGCTACTCCTAATAATGCCGCCATTGCTACTGCTAAACCTTTTTTCATAGTTTTAAATTCTCCTTTTCTTCGCGGTCCTAATGTTTTTCTCTCTCTCGCGATTACAGTACGTATCTTACCCACGGGATGTAAAATACACTAGCTTTTAAATGTAAAATTGCAGTAAAATATTTCAGATCTGAAAACGATTTTCTTTACAAATTTGCTTTTTGTGGTCACCCAAGAGGACTTACTTGATTCGGTTAAAATAATCCTTTATAATGAAGATATATAAATGATGCCGAGGACAAAAGCCCCCGACTAATCAAGAAAGGATCTGTTATGACTGAAGAAGAAAAGAAAGTACCCTGGCTGGACACTCCAGACCCCCAGCGTTTTATTAATAATGCAGCGAAGTTCAGCGATCTGATGATGATGTACCGTTGTGCTATCCGCGAAGTACAGACCAAGTTAGAAGTTCTGGATGATGAATTTTCAGTAGAGTATAAGAGAAACCCAATCTCCTTTATTAAGACAAGAATTAAGAAACCAGAGAGCATTTATCGGAAACTGCAGAAGCTGGGATATGATTTTACAGCGGAGAATATTCAGGAACAGCTGAACGACGTTGCCGGAGTGCGAATCGTCTGCGCTTTTATCGATGATATTTATACGGTTGCTGATCTGATTGCCGGTCAGGATGATATTAAAGTTATTAACATCAAGGATTATATCAAAAATCCAAAGCCAAATGGTTATCGTAGTTATCATATGATCATTGAAATCCCGGTATTCTTCTCCAAAGGGAAAACACCTATGCGGGTAGAGCTTCAGATCCGTACAAACGGTATGGATTTCTGGGCTACGCTGGAACATCAGCTACGTTATAAAAAGGGAATTGAGGAACTGCCTGGATACAAAGATATCAGTGAGGAACTATATCGCTCTGCACAGGCAGTGATCGAAATGGATAATGAAATGCAGCAGATCAAGAATAAGATTGGCATGTTTCATGATATTTGAGACAGACTCGATCCACATAATTTTACGGCAGACAAAATTAATTGTCTGCCGCTATTTTTTTAATATAATTTTTTTCTGCGATAAGATTTCTTTTATTTCAGCCACACGAATACGCAAAACAAAATAAACAAAAATGCCGCACCGCCAAAGATTAGCGCCACAGTCAGCGACGCCTTCAACGAAAGCCAGATCATTCCTCTTCGCTCTTCCTTTGTCATCGGAGGATTCTGGAAAGCACTCAGCTCATCCGGCACATCACTCTCCATCCCCGGCTCTGGCACCTTCACATCAAATTCTCTACTGCGTTTCGCTGGATCCCCCGGAAGTATCTGCCACGGTCTTCTTGAATTCCAAGGCATACCATCCACATCCATGTTGGCCACTGTGTAATCTGGCAATTCTTCTTTTTTTCTTTTTCCCATGTAGAACCTCCTGTTTACCTATTTAATGCGTTGGTCGTTACCCCGTACGCGATTTCACAATGTATATTCACCGCCGTGCGGAGCAACGTTCCGGCAAGCTAATGACTAACTACGACTAAGACGCTCAGGAGAGCCTTCGCGCCTAAGTCTCCGTAAGTCATGGATCTCGCCTCCACTAAAACCGCTCCTGAAATGTACGGCTACATGAATATACATTGCAAAATTGCTGGTTACTGGCAGAGGGAAGAAAGAAACAGTAACGACAACAACGGGGATGGGGTGACGTAGTTGGTATCCCGCATATTTACTGGCTTTTCTAACCTATCGTTGCCAAAAGGTATCGGGAAACCAACACATGTAACCACCCAAGTGAAAGTTTCTATGTACCAGCCAGTACACAGCATTTGGGCAATGGGTATTACTCTAACGAACCATTTTAGGCGCGTTCTTAGCGTAGATGAAATCCAGCGCTTACGAAGACTTAGGAGTAACGGCTCTCCGGAACTCCTTAGTCGCAGTTAGCGATTAGTTCATCGTAGCGTTGCGCCGGCGAGTGAGTAATACCCATTGTCCAAATGCGTCCCTCCTGAAGAACTTTTCACCCTCCCAACACATTAAATAGCAACAGACCAGGTAATCCCTGGCCTGCTTTATTCTTAGTCATACAGATGACAACGCACCTTATGTCCATTCCCCATATCCTTAACTTCCGGAACCTGTGTCTTACAGATTTCCATGCATTTACGACATCTGGTATGGAACTTACATCCCTTAGGCGGATTCGCCGGGGAAGGAATGTTTCCTTCCAGGATGATACGGTTTCTCTTCAGATCCGGATCCGGCATAGGAATGGCAGAGAACAGAGCCTCTGTATACGGATGAAGAGGATTTGCAAAAATATCTGCTGTAGTACCAGTCTCCACAAGACC
>CAKRRG010000064.1 GCA_934394545.1 uncultured Blautia sp. | reverse complement strand
GGCCTGACAAAAACAAGAGACAACATCGTGGCAGGATTTGATTCTCTTTTCACCGGCTATTCTACAATAGATGATGATTTTTATGAGGAACTGGAAGAGATCCTGATCATGGGAGACATTGGGATCAATGCGACCACAGCCATTCTGGAAAAGCTGAAGGAGCAGGTTAAGATCCGTAATATTAAGGATCCTAAGGAATGCAAGCAGTTGCTTATTGATACGATCAAGGAGCAGATGACGGTAGACAGTACGGAGTATGAGTTTGAGAATCGGAAATCTGTAATTCTTGTAATTGGTGTCAATGGCGTTGGAAAAACAACTTCCGTAGGGAAACTTGCAGGGAAGCTGAAGGACCAGGGCAAAAAGGTCATCCTTGGAGCAGCAGATACCTTCCGTGCAGCAGCGGGGGAACAGCTTACTCAGTGGGCGAACCGTGCAGGGGTGGAAATTATCGGCGGCCAGGATGGAGCAGATCCGGCTTCAGTTGTCTATGATGCAGTGGCAGCAGCCAAGGCGCGTAATGCGGATGTTTTGATCTGTGATACGGCAGGAAGACTTCATAATAAGAAGAATCTTATGGAAGAGCTTCGCAAGATATACCGCATTCTGGAGAGAGAGTATCCGGAGGCGTACCTGGAGACACTGGTGGTTCTGGATGGAACAACAGGACAGAATGCACTTGTGCAGGCAAGACAGTTTGCAGAGGTTGCCAATGTAACAGGTATTATCCTTACCAAGCTGGATGGTACTGCCAAGGGCGGCATTGCAGTGGCCATCCAGTCTGAGCTTGATATTCCCGTAAAATACATCGGTGTCGGTGAAAGTATTGACGATTTACAGAAGTTTGACGCGAATTCCTTCGTGGATGCATTGTTTGACATTCATCCGGATGAGAACTAAAGTCATATAGTACAGGAGGAAAATTAAAATGCTTACATTAGAGAGTTTTGAAGAAGCGGCAGAAATAGTTAAGCAGGTAACCCAGGAGACCAAGCTGGTGAAGAGCAGTTATTTTTCTGAGCTCACCGGTAATAAAATTTTCTTTAAACCTGAGAATATGCAAAGAACCGGAGCATACAAGGTTCGTGGAGCTTATTATAAGATCAGCACTCTTTCTGATGAGGAGAGAGGTAAGGGGCTGATCACTGCTTCCGCAGGAAACCATGCGCAGGGTGTTGCTTATGCGGCCCATAAATATGGTGTAAAGGCTGTGATCGTTATGCCTACCACCACACCTCTCATTAAGGTAGAACGTACTAAGAGCTATGGCGCAGAGGTGATTCTTCACGGTGATGTTTATGACGAAGCCTGCGCATATGCATTGCAGCTTGCTGAGGAGAAGGGATACACCTTTATTCATCCCTTTGACGATCCTGCGGTTGCGACCGGTCAGGGAACCATTGCAATGGAAATTGTCCAGGAGCTTCCTCTTGTAGATTACATTCTGGTACCGATTGGCGGTGGCGGACTTGCAACAGGTGTTTCCACACTTGCCAAGCTTTTAAATCCCCATATTAAGGTAATTGGTGTAGAGCCTGCAGGAGCTGCCTGCATGAAGGCTTCTCTTGAGAAGGGAGAAGTGGTTACACTTCCGCATGTTAATACAATTGCAGACGGTACTGCAGTTCAGACTCCCGGTTCCAAAATTTTCCCATATATCCAGGAGAATCTGGATGGAATTATCACTATTGAGGACGATGAACTGATCGTTGCATTCCTTGATATGGTTGAGAACCATAAGATGATCGTTGAGAATTCCGGCCTTTTGACTGTGGCAGCTCTTCGCCATCTTGATTTCAAGAATAAGAAGGTTGTTTCTATCTTAAGTGGTGGAAATATGGATGTGATCACTATGTCCTCAGTAGTACAGCATGGTCTGATCCAGCGTGACAGAATCTTTACAGTATCGGTTCTTATTCCGGATAAGCCAGGTGAACTGGTACGTGTGGCTTCTATTATTGCTGAGAATCAGGGAAATGTTATTAAGCTGGAGCATAATCAGTTTGTAAGTACCAATCGTAATGCGGCTGTAGAGCTGAAGATCACTTTGGAGGCATTTGGCACAGATCACAAGAATCAGATTGTGAAAGCCCTTGAAACGGCAGGCTGCAGACCGAAGGTGATTCGCGCAAGTCTGTGATCAGACCGAAGTGTGTTGGGAATTTAAAAATATAACTATATTGATATTTTGGAATCAGTATAGTGATAATTATAAGGAGTAGCAAACTATGAAGAAGGTAATTTTGACAGGAGACCGTCCTACAGGACGTCTTCACGTGGGACATTATGTAGGTTCTTTATCTGAGCGTGTGAAGCTTCAGAATTCCGGAAACTATGATGAGATTTTTATTATGATCGCAGATGCACAGGCGCTGACGGATAATGCAGAGCATCCGGAGAAGGTTCGCCAGAATATTATCCAGGTTGCGTTGGATTATCTTGCATGTGGCATTGATCCGGACAAATCTACTATTTTTATTCAGTCTATGGTTCCAGAGCTTACAGAGCTTACATTCTATTATATGAATCTGGTTACAGTGGCTCGTGTTCAGCGTAATCCTACTGTAAAATCTGAGATTCAGATGCGTAATTTCGAAGCTAGTATTCCAGTGGGATTCTTCTGTTATCCCATCAGCCAGGCTGCAGATATTACAGCTTTCCGCGCTACAGCCGTTCCGGTTGGCGAGGACCAGCTTCCTATGTTAGAGCAGTGTAAAGAGATTGTACACAAGTTCAATACCGTATATGGCGAGACACTTACAGAGCCTGAAATCGTGCTTCCATCTAATAAGGCATGTTTGCGTCTTCCGGGAATTGATGGCAAGGCTAAAATGAGTAAGTCCCTTGGAAACTGCATCTATCTTTCCGATGAGGCAGAGGACATTAAGAAGAAGGTTATGTCTATGTTTACAGATCCGAATCACCTTCGTGTCCAGGATCCGGGAAAGGTTGATGGCAACCCGGTATTTATTTATCTGGATGCTTTCTGCAAACCGGAGTATTTTCCGGAATTCCTTCCAGAGTATCAGAATCTGGATGAGCTGAAGGATCATTATAAACGAGGCGGACTTGGTGATGTAAAAGTTAAGAAATTCCTGAACAATGTTCTTCAGGCAGAGCTTGGACCGATCCGTGAGCGCCGTAAAATGTGGGAACAGCGCATCCCGGATGTTTATGACATCTTAAAAGAGGGAAGCAGGGTTGCGGAAGCAAAGGCGGCAGAGACATTGAAGGATGTAAAAGCTGCTATGAAAATTGATTATTTTGATAATAACAGTCTGATTCAGTAAAAAATGTGAATTTTAAATATTACTGCCTGTGGAAAGTTTCAAGTTGACATTTCCCTGGTTATGGCATATGATAATAACAGCTAAGGATTAGAGCAATAGTCCATCGAAAGCAAACGAAAACCCCGGAGGTGTGCGAGACTTCCGGGGTTTTCTATTCCGTTTATGTAGGTGGCTTATGCCTTAGGCTGTTATGCTGCCTATTTGTCTTTTCTGTCCAACCATTTGTAAATGCAGTAGCTAATTACATTTACTGCGACAGGGACAAGGATTAGAGCAATAATATTATCCATCGAATTCACCTCCTTTCTGCTGGAGGTTCGGCAGCTCTTATAGTATAGCATGGGTCAGAACAAAATGGAACAGGGGAAAAAAGGTTTGTCAATAAAAAATACTTGACACACATCCCAAAATAAGGTATGATACCCAAGGTGATAACGAATGGAGAAGTTTGTAGAACGTACTTTGCTCTATGATTTTTACGGAGAGCTTCTTACGAAGAGACAGCAGCAGATTTACGAGAGTGTAGTTCTGGAAGATTATTCTTTAAGTGAGGTTGCAGAGGAACTGAATATCAGCCGTCAGGGCGTGCATGATATGATCAGACGTTGTGATAAGGCACTGGAAGGATATGAAGAGAAGCTGCATCTGGTAGAGAAGTTTGTGAATATCCGGGGACAGGTACAGAAGATACATGAGCTTGCATCCGGCTATCATGCAGATGATATAGTGGCAATATCCAATGTGATTTTAGAGGAGTTATAATTCATGGCATTTGAAAGCTTGACAGATAAACTTCAGAATGTATTTAAGAAGCTTAGAAGCAAGGGCCGTCTGACAGAAGAGGATGTTAAGATCGCTCTTAAGGAAGTTAAGATGGCACTCCTTGAAGCGGACGTTAACTTCAGAGTTGTGAAGCAGTTCACGAAATCTGTACAGGAGCGTGCAGTTGGACAGGACGTTATGAACGGCCTGAACCCAGGCCAGATGGTCATCAAGATTGTAAATGAAGAGCTGGTTCATCTTATGGGAAGCGAGACTACTGAGCTTCCGATCAAGCCGGGGAATGATCTGACGGTTATTATGATGGCAGGTCTTCAGGGTGCTGGTAAGACCACTACCGCAGCTAAGCTTGCAGGTAAGATCAAGTCCAAGGGTAAGAGACCACTTCTGGTAGCCTGTGACGTGTACAGACCGGCGGCTATTACACAGCTGCAGGTAAATGGCGAGAAGCAGGGCGTGGAAGTATTTACCATGGGTGATAAGCAGAGCCCGGTGGATATAGCTAAGGCAGCAGTTGCGCATGCTAAGGCGAATCAGCAGAATGTAGTGATCATTGATACAGCAGGTCGTCTTCATATTGATGAAGATATGATGCAGGAGCTTGCTGATATTAAGTCTAATGTTGAGGTGGATGCTACAGTTCTTGTAGTTGACGCGATGACAGGACAGGATGCAGTCAATGTAGCACAGACCTTCACAGAGAAGGTTGGAATAGATGGTGTTATCCTGACTAAGATGGATGGTGATACCCGTGGTGGTGCAGCCCTTTCCATTAAAGCCGTAACCGGCAAGCCGATTCTGTATGTAGGTATGGGAGAGAAGTTATCTGACCTGGAGCAGTTTTATCCGGAGAGAATGGCATCCCGTATCCTTGGAATGGGTGATGTGATGAGCCTGATTGAGAAGGCTGAGGCAGCAGTTGATCAGGAAGCAGCCCAGGAGATGTCCAAGAAGCTGAAGAAGATGGACTTTGATTTTAATGATTATCTTACCAGCCTGGAACAGATGAATAAGATGGGCGGTATTTCCAGTATCCTGAATATGCTCCCTGGTGTGGGAAGCAAGATGAAGGATGTGGAGAGTATGATCGATGAGAAGGCAATGGACAGAACCAAGTCTATTATCCTTTCCATGACTCCTCAGGAACGCTCCAATCCGGGAATCCTGAATATTTCCCGTAAGAACAGAATTGCCAGGGGCGCTGGCGTAGAGGTTGCGGAGGTTAATCGCCTTGTGAAGCAGTTTGAGCAGAGCAAGAAGATGATGAAGCAGATGCCGGGGCTTATGGGCGGCGGCAAAATGGGTGGTAAAAGAGGCGGCTTCAAGCTTCCTTTTTAATAATAATAAAACTAATAAAAGAAATTAAATCGGAGGAAAATTAAAATGGCAGTAAAGATCAGATTAAGAAGAATGGGACAGAAGAAAGCACCTTTTTATAGAATTGTTGTTGCAGATTCCCGCAGCAAACGTGATGGAAGATGCATCGAGGAAATCGGAACATATGATCCGAACTGTGAGCCAAGCGTATGCCAGGTTAACGAAGAGGCAGCTAAGAAATGGCTTGCAAATGGTGCTCAGCCTACAGAAGTTGTTGCTAAGATCCTCAAACAGGCCGGAATCGAGAAATAATAAGAAGTATCTCACGACTGTAAGGGCATAGCCCTTACAGTTATTTGGGGATATTTCTGTAACGTCCAGTTGAGGACGGGTCAGGGAGGTGTGTAATGAAAGAATTAGTAGAAGTAATTGCAAAATCTCTTGTTGAAAATCCGGACGAAGTAGTCGTTACCGAAACAGAAAAGGATGATGCAGTTGTCATCGAACTGAAGGTAGGACCATCTGATATGGGTAAGGTAATCGGACGCCAGGGAAGAATTGCGAAGGCTATCCGTACCGTAGTAAAAGCGGCTTCTTCCAAAAGCAGCAAAAAAGTGATTGTAGATATTCTGCAATGATAAGCAAGATATATGGATGCAGGAGCTGTGGTAACATGGCTCCTGCACTTTTATGTAGAGGAGTTTTGGATGGAAGATTTATTGAAGGTTGGAGTAATTACTACCACTCATGGTGTAAGGGGAGAAGTAAAAGTATTCCCTACCACAGATCCGGAGCGTTTTCTGGATCTTGAATATGTGATTCTGGATGCCGGTAGAGAAATGAAGAAACTGGAAATCCGGAACGTGAAATTCTTTAAGAATCTTGTGATCCTGAAATTTAACGGGATTGATAATATAAATGATATTGAAATGTACAAAGGCAGAGATCTGTGGGTTCCAAGAGAGGAAGCCCAGGAACTGGATGAAGACGAGTATTACATTGGTGACCTGATCGGTATGGAGGTGGTTCTGGAAGATAACAGTCATTTCGGAACTCTGAAGGACGTTATGGAGACAGGCGCTAATGATGTGTATGTAGTGGAGCTTCCGGATCATCAGGAGGTGCTTCTCCCGGCTATCAAGGAGTGCATTCTTGATGTTGATCTGGAGGAAAATGTGATGATGGTACATTTAATGAAAGGACTTTTGTAAATGAATTTCCATGTTTTGACCCTTTTTCCGGAAATGATCCAGAATGGAATGAATACCAGTATTACAGGGCGGGCCATTAACGCGGGAATCCTCTCAGTTGAGGCTGTAAATATCCGGGACTATGCTTTTAATAAGCATCAGAAGGTGGATGATTACACATATGGCGGCGGCGCAGGAATGCTGATGCAGGCAGAGCCTGTGTATCTGGCTTATGAGGCAATCGCCAAGAAGACAGGCAGACGTCCCAGAGTAGTTTACCTTACTCCTCAGGGACAGGTGTTTAATCAGCAGATGGCCCGGGATATGGCAAAAGAAGAGGATCTGGTTTTTCTTTGCGGTCATTATGAGGGAATTGACGAGAGAGTACTGGAAGAAATTGTAACGGACTATGTGTCAATCGGTGATTATGTGCTTACCGGCGGGGAGCTTCCGGCCATGGTTATGATGGATTCCATTTCCCGTATGGTTCCAGGTG
Organism: uncultured Blautia sp.; assembly: GCA_934394545.1. Taxonomy (GTDB): domain Bacteria; phylum Bacillota; class Clostridia; order Lachnospirales; family Lachnospiraceae; genus Blautia_A. Next base: position 9,141 of record CAKRRG010000064.1, on the reverse strand, counting down.
TGCTTAGCAATCAGGAATCCGGAGAAACAGAGTCTTTTGCAGGAAATCTTCTGGAATATCCCCAGTATAGCCGTCCGGAAGAATGGCATGGAAAAAAGGTTCCGGAGGTTCTGATGTCCGGTCATCATGCAAATATAGAGAAGTGGCGCAGAGAGCAGTCGATTATCCGTACTGCAAGAAGACGCCCGGATCTGCTGAAAAAAGCAGATCTTACCAATAAAGAATGGAATTTTGTGCGGCAGCTGAAAAAGCAGTGGAAAGAGGAGGAATCTAAAGATGAGAACATCTGATTTTTACTATGAGCTCCCCCAGGAGCTGATTGCCCAGGATCCGTTGGAGGACAGAAGCTCTTCCAGGCTTATGCATCTTTCTATGGCAGATGGAAGTATTGAGCATCGCCATTTCAGGGATATACTGGACTATCTGAATGAAGGAGACACTTTGGTAATTAATGACACGAAGGTTATTCCAGCACGACTTTATGGCCATAAAGAAGAGACTGGTGCTGTGATAGAGATTCTCCTTCTGAAAAGAAGAGAGAATGATATCTGGGAGTGTCTGGTAAAGCCTGGCAAAAAAGCCCGCCCAGGCGCGAAGATTACCTTTGGGGATGGCATTTTAACAGGTGAAATTATTGATGTGGTTGATGAAGGAAACCGCCTGATCCAGTTTCATTATGAGGGCATTTTTGAGGAAATTCTGGATCAGCTTGGGGAAATGCCGCTGCCTCCTTACATTACCCATAAATTAAAGGATAAGAACCGTTATCAGACAGTTTATGCCAAGAATGAAGGTTCTGCAGCAGCGCCTACAGCAGGTCTGCATTTTACAAAGGAGCTTTTGGAGCAGGTGAAGGCAAAAGGGGTGAATATTGCCCACGTAACCCTTCATGTAGGTCTTGGAACCTTCCGTCCGGTTAAAGTGGATGATGTAGAGCAACATCATATGCATTCGGAGTTTTATATTGTGGAAGAGGATCAGGCGAAGCTGATCAATGACACGAAGAAAAACGGCGGACGTGTGATCGCAGTTGGAACTACCAGCTGCCGTACTCTGGAATCCGCAACTGGTGAGGATGGTATTCTGAAAACCGGAAGCGGATGGACCGAAATCTTTATTTATCCAGGATATAAGTTTAAGATGATCGATGGTCTGATCACCAATTTCCATTTGCCGGAATCCACACTGGTGATGCTGGTATCTGCCTTAGCTGGAAAAGAGAACATCATGCATGCTTATGAAGTTGCAGTTCAGGAGAAATACAGATTTTTCTCCTTTGGAGATGCCATGATCATTTTGTAAAGTATAAGCCCCAGAGTTCCTCGCAGCTCTGGGGCTTATGTGTGCATATCATCATATGTATTTTCTATCCGATCCAGGAGCTTCTTTCCTGGATTTTTTCCATGATTCTTGTTTTTTCATCACCCTCTGCGGGGGTAGGCTGGTAATTATTATAGCCATAAGCGGAGGAAATAGAGCAGGGAATAATGTTGGTTACATTATCGGCTTTTACCCCTTCTTCGGTAATCGTAAAGGTCTGCTGGAAAATCATGCTGTCCATATCGCTGGGGGCGCTGTTGCCGCCGAAACAGAAATTTCCAAGACTATATACAATATTCTTCCCCTTGTATTCTTCAATGCCCTGGAGCACATGTGGGTGATGCCCACAAACCAGGTCGGCACCAAGATCGATTGCCAGATGTCCCAGGGTAGTCTGGTTGGAATCCGGGACGGTTTCCTTCTCATTTCCCCAGTGGAAGATGACGATGATCAGCTCTGCGCCTTCTTCTTTTACCTTGGAAATATTGTCCTTCAGCTGCTGTTCCCGTTCCAGATGATCGTACAATTCATAAATTCCAACAAGACCAACCTTTATGCCTTTTATGTCCATTACAGCGGTCTCATCATAGCCGAAATGTACAATTCCTTCGGCATCCAGGGCATTCATAGTATCCTGGAAGCTCTGCTCACCATAATCATGGCTGTGATTGTTGGCAGTATTGACTGCTTCTACAGAACTGCAGGAGTAAATTCCTGCAAAAGAAGCAGGCGCCTTAAATGCGAAGGTTTTGTCCTCGCGGTCATAGCTGTCTGTGAAGGTGCCCTCATTGTTGGCAATGGTCAGGTCATCTGCTTCAAAAATGCTCTTAACATTCTGTAAAAAGTACTCTTTGCCATAATTCTCAAAATAAGCGTTCAGGCTAGTGCTATAGTCAAATGCTTCGTCAGTGCCAAGGGTGCAGTCACCGACAACACTTACCGTAAGCGTGACAGGATCTTTTGGCCTGGCGTCATCGGAAGCTGTTTTATTATTTGCGGCAGCATCGGTCACATTTGAGGGAGTGCTTTCTTGAGAGCCTTTGGTTTCCGCAGCATTGACAGCGGAAGAATCTGCGCTTTTTACTTTTTTTCCGCTACAGGAGCGTACAAGCAAAATCAGAACGATAAGCAGCAGGAAAACGCCGATGGCTGTATAAATCCGCCGGAGCATGGCCTGGCGCCTGCGGTATGCTCTGGATCTTTTATAGAAATTCTTTTTCTTTTGCATACGGTTATCCTCATGTAAAAAACTAATGATTATCTGAAGAATTTATCGTAGTAACCCATTACAAAAATCAACAGGACAATCAGCGGCAGTACGTAGGTAAGATAGGGACGTGCCCATTTGGGGAATTTGATGCCATTTCCTGTGTCTGCTTCTTTGATAAAGTTGTCCCAGCCCCATCCATAGCGGGTAACGCAGAACAGCAGGTAAACAAGACTTCCAAGTGGAAGCAGGTTATTAGAAATAATAAAGTCTTCCAGATCCTGAATAGTACTTCCTGCACCAAGAGGCTGAAGGTTACTCCATACATTAAAACCAAGTATGCATGGCATGGACAGGATAAAGATTGCGATACCGTTTACGACGACGGCTTTTTTACGGCTCCAGCCCCACAGATCCATTGCGAAGCTTAAAATATTTTCGAATACGGCAATGATTGTGGAAAGTGCTGCAAATGTCATAAAGATAAAGAAAAGTGCACCCCAGAAGCGTCCGCCCATCATCTGATTGAACATATTGGGAAGTGTTACAAATACAAGTCCCACGCCCTGTGTAGGGCTTACGTTGTATGAAAAACATGCCGGGAAAATAATCAGTCCTGCCATCAGTGCGACGAAGGTGTCAAGAATACCAATCTGGATGGACTCGCCCATAAGACTGCGGTTTTTATCAATGTAGCTTCCGAAGATCGCCATGGCACCAATGCCAAGACTCAGGGTAAAGAATGCCTGTCCCATCGCAGCATAAATACCAGAGAGAAGTCCGTTCTCTTTCAGTCGGCCAAAATCCGGAAGCAGGTAGAATTTAATACCTTCCACAGCACCTGGAAGCGTACAGCTCTTAATACAAAGAACTATCATGATGGTAAGAAGACAAACCATCATTACTTTGGTGATACGTTCGACACCTTTCTGCAATCCCATACAGCAGGTACCGAAACCAAATGCAGTTACAAGTACCATCCAGAAGGTCATTTCTCCAGGATTGGAAAGCAGTGTGTTAAATACATTGCCGACTCCTTCTGTGTCAAGTCCTGTAAAGGTGCCGGTTGCCATTTTGAAAAAATAGGCCAGCATCCAGCCTCCAACAGTGGTATAAAACATCATCAGCAGGTAGTTGCCCAGCATTGCGCCATAGCTGTAGAGGTGCCATTTGGTGCCTTTGGGCTCCAGAAGATGGAAGCTTCTTGCGGCAGATTTACGGCTTGCCCGTCCCACAGCAAATTCCATAACCATAATAGGCAGTCCAAGAATAACCAGGAACAGCAGGTAAATCAGTACAAAGGCAGCGCCTCCATATTGACCTGTGATATAGGGAAAACGCCATACATTACCAATTCCAATGGCGCAGCCGGCTGAAATCAGGATAAATCCAAGCCGGGATGAAAACTTTTCACGTTCTTTCATATTATTTTCCTTCCTTTTTTCTATGTATGAGTTCTGCGAAAAAAGAGACAAAAGTAACTTTTACAGAAGCGCATATCTTTAAATAGTATAAAAAGAAAATAGGATTTCGTCAATAAATATCTTGAAATAGAAGGGGAAAATGGTACAATAAAGGGATTATAAAGAGGAGGAGCATAACATGTTATATATAGGAAATCATACCTCGTCATCCAAAGGTTATGCGGCTATGGGGCGGCAGACCGTGAAAAATGGAGGGAACACATTTGCATTTTTTACCAGAAACCCAAGAGGCGGAAATGCCAAAGCAATTGATCCGGCGGATGTGGCGAAATTTCTGGAAATTGCAAGAGAGCATGAATTTGGAAAAATTGTGGCACATGCACCATATACCCTGAATGCCTGCGCAGCGAAAGAGAATTTGCGGGATTTTGCCAGAGAAACCTTTGCAGATGATCTGAAGCGTATGGAAGCCACACCTGGAAATTATTACAATTTTCATCCCGGCAGCCATGTGGGACAGGGAATAGAAACCGGAATCCGGAAAATTGCAGAAATATTGAACGCGGTTCTTACCAAGGAACAGACAACAACGGTTCTGCTGGAAACTATGGCTGGAAAAGGCTCTGAGGTGGGAAGGCGTTTCGAAGAGCTTCGGGCTATTATGGATCTTGTGGAAAGAAGAGAGAAGCTTGGAATCTGCCTGGATACCTGCCATGTATGGGATGCTGGCTATGATATTGTAAATGACCTGGATGGTGTGCTGGATGAGTTTGATCGTGTGATTGGTCTGGAGCATTTAAAGGCAGTTCATTTAAATGACAGTCTCAATGCTCTTGGCAGTCACAAGGATCGCCATGCAAAAATCGGTGAAGGCGAAATTGGTCTGGATGCTTTGGTTCGTGTGATCCGTCATCCGGCTTTGGCGGGCAAACCGTTTATTTTGGAAACGCCGAATGATGATGAGGGTTGGACAAAGGAAATTGCTTTGCTGCGAGAGAAATATGCAGAGTAATAACTGCAGAAGCAAAAAGGTGTTTCAGAGCTTTTGACTCTGAAACACCTTTCGCTATTCTATAGAAGTATCTGAGTAGAGTATTTTAAGAAAGTACTTCGTTCTTTAATTCTTCTCCATTTATATAAGCCTGTGCATTTTCCATGGTAGTCTCAGCAATATTGGTAAGAGCTTCTTCGGTAAAGAATCCCTGATGGGAGGTCATGGTTACGTTAGGGAAGGAGAGAAGTCTCTGGATCAGAGAGGTCTGCATAATGCTTTCAGACAGATCCTCGAATACATAGTCGGATTCTTCCTCGTAAACATCCAGTCCAACTGCGAAGAACTTATGGTCACGGATACCGGAGATCAGATCTTCTGTTTTGATCAGACCGCCACGTGAAGTATTTACAAGAATCACGCCGTCCTTCATCTGGGCAATGGTCTTTTCGTTGATAAGATGCTTGGTTTCATCGGTAAGAGGGCAGTGCAGACTGATCAGATCGCTGGTAGCAAGAAGCTCATCCAGGGAAACATACTCAAGGAAATCAAGGTTCTTATTTGGAAAAAGATCATAGGCAATGACGCGCATGCCGAAGCCCTTGCAGATTCTGGCCATAGCCTGGCCAATTTTTCCGGTTCCGATAATGCCTGCTGTTTTCTTATAAAGGTTTACACCCATAAGACCACTTAAAGTAAAGTTGTTCTCACGGCATTTGATATAAGCCTTGTGTGTATGACGATTTGCAGTAAGTGCAAGTGCCATTGCATGCTCGGCTACTGCCTCAGGAGAATAGCCAGGTACACGCAGTACCTTTATGCCATATTTCTGGGCTGTTTTCAGATCCACATTATTATAGCCTGCGCAGCGCATAAGAATCAGCTTTACACCCTGTCGGTTTAATTCCTCAATAACAGGTGCTCCAAGATCTGCATTTACGAAAGCGCAGATGGCTTCATATCCTTTTGCAAGGGAAGCGGTTTCCTCGTGAATATTAGCTTCAATAAATTTAATTTTAACATCCGGGAATTCCGGTAAGAGTTTTTCAAAAAACTGTTCGTCGTAATTTTTGGTTCCGTAAAATAAAATTTTCATTATTTCTGGCTCCTTTCCTGTGGCAGCCGCTCTTTTGTCTGGGCTGTTCACTTTCACTTTGTTTGTTTTTTAGTGTTCCTCAACTTACATTGGGATTATACTTTATTTTTTTGAAGAAAAAAAGAGGAAAACGGAAAGCTTTTTAACTTCGTCGATTTTGTTAAAATAATATCAATGCAGAAATGAGTTTAAAACGAATTTTAAAATTGTACAGAAATTAATACATGGTAAAATATGCAATGTGTATATTTTAAAAGAAAATATAAGCGCATAATATGGCAAAATACGATAGTTACATAAAACTAACATTGACTATTATTTAACACAAAATAAGAGAAATGCACATCTAAACAGGCAAAAAAACAGGAACCTAAATGGAAAATTGTTCTCATTTAAGTTCCTGAGGTTCGGATTATTCCCCTAACCGATACAGATCTTCATAAAATTCCGGGTAAGAAATCTTTACACAGTCTCCACCCTTAATAGAAAGGGAACCATCGCAGATAAGACCTGCAACCGCAAAAGACATTGCAATGCGGTGATCCAGGTGAGAATCAATTTCTGCCCCGTGCAGGGGTTTGCCGCCATGGATGATCATACCGTCGTCGGTAGGGGTAATGTCAACTCCCATGCGGGAAAGGTTCTCAGCCATGACCAGAATACGGTCAGACTCTTTCACTTTAAGCTCTTTGGCATCCTTGATAACGGTAGTTCCTTCTGCGAAAGCAGCCATAACTGCAATCATAGGAATTTCATCAATAAGAGTGGGGATGATTTCCCCGCCAACGGTGGTGCCGTGAAGAGAACTGGTGCGGACAAGAAGGTCGGCAGTGGGTTCGCCGTCCATATTTACATTCAGAAGAGTAATGTCAGCACCCATGTCCTGGCACACTTTGAGAAGTCCGTCCCTTGTAGGGTTAATGCCTACGTTTTTCAGAAGAATCTCGCTTCCCGGAACCAGAAGTCCTGCGGCAATAAAATAGGCAGCAGAAGAAATGTCTCCGGGCACTGTGATTTCCCTTGCAAAAAGAGAGGGATCCGGAGCAATGGAAGCAGTAGTATCCTGGGAAGTTACATTAGCTCCAAAATAATTCAGCATAAGCTCTGTGTGATTTCGGGAAAGAACCGGTTCTGTGACGCTGGTGATTCCATCCGCATACATTCCGGCCAAAAGCACACAAGATTTTACCTGTGCAGAAGCAACCGGAGAATCATAGTGTATGGCCTTCAGCGGATGCCCTGCGATCCTAAGGGGAACACAATTGTTTCCATTAAGGCTTGTAATGTCAGCACCCATGGAAAGAAGCGGTGTCATGATCCTCTTCATAGGACGGCTCTTTATAGAGTCATCACCGGTAAGTTCAGATTCAAAATTCTGTCCGGCAAGGATTCCGGAGATCAGACGGGTGGTCGTACCACTGTTTCCCACATCCAGAATACCTGAGGGTGCAGATAATCCATGAAGTCCCTTTCCGTGAACCAGGATTTCCCCCTTCTGATTCTCAATATCTATGCCCATTTTGCGGAAGCAGGAAATCGTAGAAAGGCAGTCGGCTCCTTCCAGAAAATGGGTGATCTTTGTGGTTCCCTTGGCAAGGGAACCAAACATAACAGCGCGGTGGGAGATGGATTTATCTCCCGGTACGGTAAGTTCTCCGTGAAGCTTGGTAAGTTTTTTAATTTCCATAATAATCGTTCCTGTAAATTCCTATTATAATAATATGATGATATCAGGGTCAAAAGGTCAAAAAGCCGATGCAGGCTCGCTTGCAAGAGGAGTTATCTTTCGTAAACAATATAATTACGCTTCTTAAGCAGTGCCAATCCTCTTTCCATAGCATCCTGCTCGTAGAATTCTACCTTCAGGACACCCTGTTCAAATTCACGATTGTGGATAATTCCAATGTTCTTAATGCTGATCTTATCCATTGCAAGAATCGTGGCAATGGTAGCGATTCCACCGGCTTCATCGGCAATATCCAGATAAAGGACATAAGCTCTCCGGATCGGCCCATTATCAACAACGTCAATAGAATCCCGGTAATCTCTGGAGCTGGCAAACATCTGGTAAATGGCATCTGCCTCTTTGGTGTCAGAAGCACAATTATCAACAGAGCATCGAATCTGGATCAGCATGCGGATATAGTCATCCAGCACATTGGAAATATTCTCATGATTTTCCATGCAAATCTGCTGCCACATAACAGGAGAAGAGGAGGCGATTCTTGTGATATCGCGGAAACCTCCTGCTGCAATGGTCTTCATGTACTCTGCATCATTGTCCAGGGTTTTTACCAGATTCACAAGGGCAGAGGCGATAATGTGGGGCAGATGGCTTACACCTGCTGTGATAAAATCATGCTCCTCAGCAGTAAGAACCATAGGAATGGCGCCAAGGGAGCTGATAAGCTCTGTGAAATCAGAAATATATTCAAGTCCTACTTCTCCGCCGGGAGTAAGAATATAGTAGGCATTCTCCAGAATGCGCTCGCTGGAATGGTCGAATCCGGTTTTCTCAGAACCGGCCATGGGGTGCCCTCCGATAAAGCAGTCTGTCATTTCCAGCTCCTCTACCTTCTGATGGATGATTCCCTTTACACTTCCTACATCTGTGATCATACAGCCCGGCTGACGGATTTCTTTCAGATATGAAAGGCACTCCAGATTGATCTCCACAGGGGCACATAAAAATACATAGTCACAGGATCCGAAACGGGGATCCTTCATTTCCTCACAGACTCCATCTATGATTCCGGCACTGATGGCAGAGGCAAGTGCTTCTTTGCTGCGGTTATAGGCCAGAATGTGGTAATCCGGGTGGTATTTCCGGATGGCTTTGGCAATAGAACCACCGATCAGACCGAGACCGATAAAACCGATTGTCTTCATAATATAATGTCGTTTCCTTTCCTTTAGGCAATTCGCTTCGCTGCCTGCTTGATTCGGTTAAAGTGTAAAACTACCTTATGACATTGTACGAGATTCCGCGCAAATTGTCAATTCCCACAGAAATGACAAAATAGTATAAACTTTTTTGAAAAAAGACCGTCAAAATCCCAGAAAATACTTGAAATTCTTCTGAATATTTAGTAAAATATGAACA